>QNES01000010.1 GCA_003645255.1 Gammaproteobacteria bacterium | reverse complement strand
TCGTTTGATGAAGCAATTAAAAACTATTTTTCAGATTTTAACGACTTAATGAAACTGACACAAACACCCATACAATCTGAAGATGAAATACTAGAACGTGCTGAACAAATGGATGAAATGCTAGATTTCTCAACCAGTGAACATGAAAGGAACAGTCATCACTTGTATTTTTAGAAAGCTAGTTTCTTCAAAAAAAATTAACGTTAAAAAGTTAATATTTTTGGATATGATGTGTTAGAATGTGAATGGTGAAATTTACAATTGATTAGATTTTTAATCTATAGAGTGTCAATGATAATTTGATGGTGGGTTTCGTACCTCTATCCACCCCACGCTCGCTTCAAAGGATTACTTAATTCAATTCGTTGTACTATTAATATTGTAAATGCAATGGTTCCCATTATGCGTGAAAAAAGGTGAAAGTTTTGATACAACATAAAGGTATTTTGTCCCTAATTGGTGCGACACCTCTTATTCAGTTAACACAAATTTACAAGGATTCGCCTTTTCGAGTCTTTGCAAAATTAGAAGGATTTAATCCAAGCGGCAGTATTAAAGATAGACCTGCGCTTAAAATGATTAAGCAGGCTATGGAAAAAGGTGAAATTGGTCCCAATACTGTGGTGATTGAATCTAGCTCTGGTAATCTGGGAATTGGATTAGCTCAAGTTTGCCAGTATTTTGGTCTTCGTTTTATTTGCGTTGTCGATCCCAAGACAACGAAACAAAACCTTAACATTATTAAAGTCTATGGTGCCGAAATTGAAATGATTTCAGAGCCTGATCCAGAAACCAAAGAATATCTACCGGCACGTATTAAACGAGTTCAAGCATTGATGGAAAAGTTTTCAGATAGCTTTTGGCCTAATCAATACATGAATGAGTATAATCCAAGAGCACATTACGATGGTACATTTTCTGAAATTGTTGGAGAACTTAAAGAAGCTCCCAACTATCTTTTTGGAGCCGTCAGCACCTGTGGTACCATTATGGGATGTGCTCACTACATTCATGATCAAGGGCTGGAAACTAAATTGATTGCTGTAGATGCTGAAGGCAGTGTCATTTTTGGAGGAGAAAAAAAAGCACGCCTTGTTCCCGGAATGGGAGCTTCTATTAAATCCAAGTTTCTTAAGGAAAATTTGTTAAATGAGTATGTACTTGTGACGGATTTGGATTGTGTGATAGGTTGTCGGCGTTTGTTGAAAACAGAAGCGATTTTAGCGGGCGGTTCTTCTGGTGCGGTACTCATGGCTTTCGACAAAATAAAGGATCGGATTCCCGCTGGCAGTACTTGTGTACTCATCTTTGCGGATCGAGGCGAACGCTATTTGGATACGATCTATTCTGATGAATGGGTAACGCAGCATTTTGGCAACATAGAACGTTTTTTATAAAGGTGAGTTTTCAATATGAACCAAGGTGATCTCTTAATAATAACAGCAAATGAGGTAATATCTCTTCTTGAAGGACGAGAAAAGGATATTATTCAAATTGTCAGTGATGCGTATAAAGTGCATGAACGTGGGGAAAGTGCGGTTCCCCATTCCTCTTTTTTACGTTTTCCTGACGATAAGCTGAACAGGATTATTGCTCTACCCGCTTTTTTGGGCGGTCAATTTAATGTTGCCGGAATAAAATGGGTTGCCTCATTTCCGAAAAATTTGCAACAAGGGATAAATAGAGCATCGGCAACAATTGTTCTTAATTCGATGGAAACCGGGCAGCCTGAAGTCTTCATGGATGCATCCATCATTAACGGAAAACGAACGGCGGCAAGTGCGGCACTTGCAGCTCAATGCTTACACGCTGATAAAAAATTAACCAAAGTCGGTATTTTGGGCTGTGGGTTTATAAACTTTGAGATTATCCGTTTTCTCATGGCAGTATTTCCACAGTTAAATCAGTTAGTTCTTTATGATATTGACATTGATCGTGCAGAGCTTTTTAGAGACAAAATACAGCAGCAATTTGAACAGATAGAAGAAGTTACCATCGTAAAGGATATACCAGCGATGTTGAGCCAAACTGAACTGGTTTCACTCGCAACAACCGTTGGAACAGCTTATCTTGCGGATATTTCACAACTCCAACCTGGTAGTACGATTTTAAATGTTTCATTGCGGGATATAACCCCGGAAATTATTTTGCAATGCGATAATGTTACAGATGACATTGATCATGTATGCCGTGCTCAAACATCACTGCACTTAGCGGAACAACAAGTTGGAAATCGTAACTTTATCCGCTGTTCATTAGGTTCTATTTTATCAGGCAAACAACCAGTACGAAAAGCAAGTACTGATATTTCGATTTTCAGTCCATTTGGATTGGGTATTTTGGATATTGCTTTAGCGCAATCGGTTTCAAAGTTTGCCAAAGAAACTGGAAAAGGAATGAATGTACCATCTTTCTTACCTGAGTCATGGATTAACAGCAATTCTTAAAACTGTTTTATGTCCAAAGAAAGTATCAATCAATACGACGCTATGGGTACTGGGGTCATTGAATGGGATTGGTTCAAAATGGGCAATCATAAGTGTAGATAGAGGTTGCAAGTAAGTTTGATTCAGATATTGATGCGCTACAATAATTACATCAGTGATGTTATCATTTAGGACTTACGCATTGACAAAATAAATATTTTATGAAACTATTTAATAGTTAGCTAGAAAAGTTTTGGCCCTGCGAAAAGACCTGTCAGGTTTTGGAAACATGACAGGTCTGTGTAACTCCTGTCTTTATACAACATTATACAACATTAATTTGTAACTACTCAGCCCCCCTTTATTGCACTAAATAATCAATGTGGTTGAAAAAGCGTAAAGTAAACATATATAATATATCAGCCAACTCACAAAGAAATTCAGATTACCTATTTTAAGGGAAAAGCTGTGTTGATTTATATGATGCTGTGGGTAAACATCGTGGTGCAATTGGAAAAACAAAGTGAGGTAATAATAAAGAATGGAAAAAAGTAGAGTTAGTTGTCATGTATTTGATGACTTTTTAGTTGAAGAAGTTTATTTAGAGCAGGTATCGGTTAATCAAGATATTATTCAGTTTGTTTATTTAGTTGAAGGTAAACCAATTCGCTGTTCAATACGGTACAATTCCATAAAATTTTCCGATCCAGCTTTGAAATCTTTGGAGAGTGCAAAACATTTTGCAACATTACTAGCGGTGCTTTGTAGCATGAGATTTGGTGCTATACTTCCCAGTCGATTAAATTTTGAAAAATACAGCCGATATATAGATCAGAAACTTTTGGAATTTCTGAAAGTAGCCATGCGAGGACATTGGAGCCAACATCGTTATCAATTAGGAAAAATTTCCTACCAGCATCCAAAATTTGTAGTCGATTCCTCAGAGCTAGGAAAAGATGCTATTTATCCTTTGTGGTCAGTAGCCACTGTAGAAAATCCGGTAGAAGTTATTTTAGGTTCAGGATCAGGCAAAGATAGTCTATTATGCAGTAAAATTTTGGAAGCCGCAGAAGTAAAATACGATATTGTCACATATTTTCACGATACTTATGGTGATGATCTAGCCCAAGAACAGCTTTTTAAAGAGGTAAGCAGCCGTTTAAATTATAAAAATAGTCACGGTGTTTACTTTTATGATGATTATTATCCATGGCTGGAAAATCGTTTGCGTCAAACAGATGTTATTAAGAGAGCTAAGGATTATTTTGGCAATAATCACTTTCGAACTGAAGCAGGAGAAACCCTGTTAACTACTATGGCTATGACACCAATTCAAGTCATCCATGGTATTCCATTATTAGTTTTAGGGCATGAAAAAAGTGCTGACGCTTTTAACTTAATTGAGCCTGAATCCAAGGAAGAAATTTCTCACCAATGGACTAAAAGTTTCACTTATCACAAAGCGGTATCACAGCTGATGAAACGGATGTTTCAAGGTGTTAATTCAGCCAGCTTAACTAAACCGATTCATGATGTAAAGATTTTTGAATTGCTATTTAAGTTTGAAGACAGCCTACCTTATGCCACTAATTCTTGTAATATACAAAAGCCTTGGTGTTGTAAATGTGAAAAATGTTGTTACGTATTTTCTGGTTTTTCTGCCTATGGCGATATAGAGAAAACAATTAAGGCATTTAAAAATGATCTTTTGGACATGGCAGAAAATTTACCTGTTTGGGCTGATCTTCTTGGGCTTAACGGATACGTTGCTTGGGAATGTGTAGGGCTTCCAGAGGAAACTCAATTATATTTTTACAAGCTGCATTTAAAAGGCGTGAAAGGTCTGGCAATGGAGTTATTTGAGAGAGAGGTCCTCAACCCATTACGAAAAGGCGGTGCAGAAGCGGTTGAACAATATTTTGCAGAAATTGAGAATCAGTATTCTCAGTTGTATCAAACCCATCATACCATGCCAGATTGGTTGTGGCAGAAAATTCGTCCGGTGCTGGAACAATAAGTACTGAACCATGATGAAGCTAAAACATGAACTGCTCTCAATTTTGTGTTGTTATTTGTGTGTGGCTATCAACATAAGTTGCGATACTTTGTAAAACCAAACCTGACAGGTATTTGTCGCGCTTTAAGTTTGGAAATTGTCTGATGCTGCACTCCTTGATTTTTTTGCGAAACAATACTTACTATTTATAAAATTTTATGTCCAAAGAAAGTATCAATCAATACGACACTATGGCTGAGTGTTATAATCTACTTATGCTTGGAGGTTATTATGACTACCAAGCTCAAGCACAAACTTTAGCCACTATATTGCCTCCCAAGGCCAAAATCCTTGAAATAGGAGCTGGTACTGGTCTGATGCTCAAAGAGCTATTAGATTTAGGTTATCAAGTCACCGGTATAGATCATACCCAAGCCATGCTCGATCAGGCTAAAAATTTGCTCGGCTCTGAGGTTTCGCTATTTCAAACGGATGTGACAGATTTTGATCTCGGGCAAACTTACCAAGCTATTATTTCTAACGGCGGGGTTTGGTACGGAGTCTGGTGGGAGGACGGGAAGTTCGGCTATTGCGGTCATTTACCAGATCAAGCCGAAGTACTCAAAAGTATCCGCTGCGTTGTTCGGCATATCGCACCCAAAGGTCAACTGGTGCTTAGTATGCAGGATGCACATTGTAATAAGATTATGGACTTGCCGCAGGATGTGACCTATGAGCAACGCATTCATGACAAAGGCAATGGTGTCTTTGAAAAAGAGTATATATTTGTTCGCAATAGCAATCATGAACGGTTATGTTATCAAAAATTGACCTTAGCCTACATTGATAATTCAGTCTTTGAGAGTGCATTGCAAGCTGAAGGATTTACCAAACCAGTGATCTCGCCGGACAAACGTTACATGGTCTTCACTGCTCCTGATTAGGGTAATCGAAATGCAAACTGATACAGTCTTTACTTTTGGCGATATTTCTATCCAATTGCAGCTTCATCCCATGGTTTGGGCACCAACTGCTTTTGCACAGAACATCGCTTCACACTTAGCTAAATTAATCAAACCGGGCGATCAAGTGCTTGAACTTGGCTTGGGAAGCGGGGTGCTTGCGATTTTGGCAGCGAAACTAGGTGCAAAGCTGGTGACTGGGTTAGATATAAACCAGCAAGCTATTGCTTTGTCTCAATACAACTGGCACAACAACGGCCTAGAGATGGTTAAGACAGACTTTCGTTGTTCTAATTTGTTGCAAGCCCTAGGTTCAGCGGATATTGGTAGGTTTGATTTGATTTTCAGCAATCCACCAGTGTTACCAGAGTTTGAGTGTTTTACTCAAGAGCAGAATAGCCGAAATGACTTTGAAATATCTGGACGAGATGGACGCACTGTGCTGGACACAATGCTCAGTCAAAGCAGCACCTATCTCAAACCTGACGGACATTTGTTGACTATTGCCACCTCATTACAAGGTTGGCGGGAAACGGAAAGTATGCTTAATACCCATTGGCATCAGTGGGAGACTCGCCAAATGATTAGCATGGAACTAACCGATGAATGTACGCAGCCATACATTGATTTTTGGCAACAGCGGGAACGGGAAGATGGCCAAAAGCGGGTATATCTTCAAAACGGTCGTCAGTTGCATGATATTTGGTTTTTGCAAGCCAAGCATCCTCGCTGAATTAAAAATAATTGGGGTCAGAGTCACATTAATTTATGTAGCGAACCATTTATCACCAATTAGGTATAGATATTGATTGATAGTTTTTTGGGTTATTTCTATAAATTATTAATTTTACTCTGACCCCAATTATTACTATGCCCACCCTACCCGGCTTATTGAAGAAGTTGCTATTCCATGACAGCGAAGTCAGGTGAATTTAGCATATAGGTTTTCAGAAAAGTCAGGGTCGTGATGGTTTGCCCCAATCACATAATACGCGGAGCCAATATCAACCTTATTTCAGCCAAAATTCATGGCGTTGATAGCGGCTGGACATCCCAGTTAGATGTTTTTGATCAAAGGTTCCGTCTGCCGGATAATCAGAAAACACCCCGATGTCAGGAACAGAGACATGAAAATAGTTCACATCAATACGCCCGCTGAAATCAAACCAGATTTTGACAAACATATCGGGGTTATTCAGATTGCCCCAATTCACTTGCTGCGGATCGGCGTAGAAATGCCCCCATAAAACGCGGTCGCCACGCGATGTTTGTGCTTGTCCGCCCAGTTGCCAGAGTCCATCGAATATGCCGGCGGTTTCGCTGTGAATCTGGGTGCTAATCCTGAGTTGATCCAGGGTAGAAGAACTCAGTTGCGGTGTACCATCATCAGTGACTGTGCTATTCAGTGGTGGTATTTCCTGATAGCTTTGACCTTGCTCAAAATAATGCCGCACATAGCGCTGCTGCCACATATTGAGGCGGCTGTAACTATCAGGCTGGGCAGGATCACCATCGTAAGCACTATACACCATGATCTCCGGCACTGAGACATGGAAATAATTCACATCCAGACGACCGCTGGCATCGTACCATATTTTGACGAATAAATCAGGATTGTCAGGATGTCCCCAGTCAACGCTTTCCGGATCGGCATAGAAATGCCCCCATATGACGCGGTCGCCACGCGTTGTGGTATCTGTACCGTCCAGTTGCCAGCGAGCTTCTATCAGACCTTTTTCCATCGTCTGGATGACAGCGCGAATCCACAGTTTATCGTCAACATATTGTCCTATTTGTGCTACTTCCCCACACTGACCACGCAGAATGGTACCTCTATCTCCCAGAATTAACGGTGCAGCGCCGTCTGCGACTATCTGGTTTAAAGAAGCATTGGTGTTGCTTAAAGGCTGTTGCCATGATATTCCATCTGGTGTAGTCAACAGCATGCCGTTTGAACCAACTGCAATAAATTTTTTTCCATCCCAGGCTAAATCTTTAAACAAGTCTGGTCTAACTGGCAAATTGATCTCATGTTGTTCCCAACTCTTACCATCACTGCTGCTGATGCTTAATAGCACGGATTCTACCCAAGTACCGTCTGCATTGCGATAATTGCTTTGAGAACCAACAGCTAACAGTGATTGACCATTCCAAGCCACTGCATTCAAACTTTGGGAACGCTCACTGTCCGCACCCAAATCCAGCAACTGATAATTCCACTTGCCCTGCGCGTCTTGTTTGACCACCAGCGGTCTGCCACTTTTATTCGCTATAAAAGCCCCACCAACATGACTGAAACCGACTGCGATAGGCAAACCTGCGCCTGTTGTTGTTAAAGATAACAATTCCGTTTTTTGCTCACCTGCTGCTTGCACATAAACGGTTTGCCAATGATTACCATCAGCACTGGTCAAAACGATAGCATTTACACCATCGTAACCGACAGCAACAAATTTTTCGCCATCCCAGATGAGATCATTTAACCTTTCCACTCCTGTTATTTCATGAGCTTGCCATTGCGCCGCATCTTCGCTGATAAACAGATTTGGAGAACGGTATGAGATGGCGACATAACGACTGCCGTTCCATACCAGTTTTTTAAAAAGTTGTTGGTTTCCAAGCGGGTTATTTTGTGCGCTTTGCTGCCAGTGAATACCCTCTTCGCTGTGTAGCACTGTGTCTACATCTATTACAACAAACTTGTTTCCATCCCAAATGCCTGCACTGAGTACGTTGCTGGTCAAGCTAAGTGGGTTATCCCAGTGTTGTGCATCCTGGCTACGATAAATGCTGCCATTGCTGAGTACCATCAGCCAGCCTTTGCCCCAAGTCATGCTATTACCATAAAATGGAGTATCCAGCTTATGCCAGTTAGCACCATCCTCACTGACGGTGAAATTTTGGTTAGATTGCATAGCAACATATTGGGTGCCATCCCAGATTACATTGGTCACCCTTGCAGCATCCCCATCAATGACAACTGTCCAGTTTTTACCATCACTGCTGCGCCAAAGCTTATTGTTAAAAGAACCGCTATCAGAAACTGACGCTCCACTTCCAGATGAAAACCAGTATTGACCCGCGTACATAATACGATTAATCACAATCGCTTCAGAAAAAATTTGGCGTTGCCATTGGACACCATCTTGGCTGTGCAAAAAAATCGCTTCAGGGGGTGATTTCTCCCGATACTGAGTGCCGCCAATAATAAAACTTTCGCTGTTGCTGGCGACACTATGTAAATACATGAATTCATACTCAGGAAAAGTGATGCGTTGCCAGGATAAACCATCCTGGCTACTTAAGACAATTGCCTGATTGCTGTTATGCCATTCACTACCTATTGCAACAAAACGATTACTGTTCCTTATGATGGCTTTCAGAGACGAACCTTGGTTTTCATTCTGATAACTTAGGCTCCATGTTTGTGCATCTTTACTAGTGTAAATATTACCATTGATAGACACGCTGACATACAATCCATTACCCCAAGTTAAATCGCTGAGATAGTCACTCGTGCCAACACGTTCTTTTTCCCAAACAGCGCCATCTGTACTGTTGTAAATCACACCGCCTGAACCAATAGCGAAAAAGCGATCATGAGCATAAGTGAGGGTGTTCACAGAATCTAGGGTTATTTTCGGATTAATCATTTCCCAGGCATCTGTGCAACTTTGCGCCAGCCCAGACAGTGAGTAATTTAGCAACAATAATAAAGCGATACTACGGTGTAGCATATTTTTTTCTCCTATCAGTGTTTAAAAAACTAACTTCGTTCCAAATATGTTTTCCGAAGACCTGCATTACCCATTCCTAATTCCTAATTAAAAATAGGGGATAAATTCATTATAACACTATTTTAAAAAAATGCTAAAAATAAAAAATAATTGGGGTCAGAGTAACATTAATTTATGTAGCGAACCATTTATCACCAATTAGGTATAGATATTGATTGATAGTTTTTTGGGTTATTTCTATAAATTATTAATTTTACTCTGACCCCAATTATTCCTCTTATTATGCCCACTCTCTTAACGTGCCAACATGTACAGAAAAATGTTTAGAAGCCTGTTGTGGGCTTAGGAGTTTTTTTTGTTTCATGTAGGTTATTATAAATTTTATATACTATATATCAACCGCGCAAAGCGGCTCGTCAACGATTCAAAATGTTCTAATTCATCAAGTGTATAGTATTCATTGCTATCAAGTGCCAAACAGCGTTCATAAGAAAAACGCAAATGTTCAGTCGCCTTATCCATTAATTCCAGTTCTGCTTGCAATAATAAAAATTGTTTGAGTTTCATAGTAACACCGCTTGTTCAAGCGCGATTTGAATAAAAGGTTTTGAGGTATCATTGGTAATGATTAAATCAATCTTTTGCTCTCCCAATAATTCGTAGAGCTTAATTTTAATTTTTTCCGTAAAAATGAATACGATAATCATTTTTAGGTGGGTTTGACTACCCACCCTACTCGTGCAAAGAACAAAGTGAAAATGAGCAAAATTTGTTATGCCAGTTCTTTTATCAAGTTTCCGTTGATAAATTTATGCAAAATACTGGACATTAAAATGTGATAAGGAATGCCTTCAATCAAAGCTCGTTCTTGAAATGCTTAAGTTGACGCTACGATCATTTTTGAAAGTGTTTCTTGCCACTTGTTGGTAATTTTTCAGCAGTTTATCATCTGCAATAGAAATCCATTCGTCATTTTCATAAGATTGAAGAATGTCTTGTTCTTCGGGGCTTAAATTATTCATGATGAACCACCTAGATATTTTTTAGTTGCCTTACGACTGGGAATAATGGTTTTGAGAAAAACTTCTTCCTCAGATTCTACATAAGGGATCATATAGGCATAATCATTGATTTCAACAATAAATATCTTTTGATTTGGATATTTATCTTTGTTTGGATGCTTAATAACATCAAGCAAATGCCCGTTCTTGATAAAAGAGACTACCTTTTCAAACGATAGCTCTCGTTCTTGAATAAGTTTTTCATTTTTTTATGGGAAATGGCTTTAAAAAATGTGGTTTGTCCCCTATTTTACATTTTGTTAAGTTATTTTGAAGAAATCCGATTTTTCAAAAAATCGGATTTCTATACATTCATTAAGTTGGCAACAGAAGTTTTTGTGCTTCCACGTCCCACACTTTCCTACCATCCTTTTGGATAGCCTCATGATGTTGGTATAACCATTCTACTGTTTTACCAAACACTTTTTCATGGTGACAAAATTCATGATCCCTGAGAATACTTTCAAAATCTTGAGCCAGCAAAGCTTCGCCGATAGCAACACGTTCTTCATCATGATGAACCAATCGCAATGCCGCTTCCACATATTCATCTTCACTATGTGTCCACAACCATTTTGGTAGATTACTCATTTCAAAAAAAGGCAAATCAGTACGAGCATGAGGTTCATCTCCCTCTAATGTGACAATCGGAATACCGTGCTGCATGGAATCAACATTGCTATTAGTTCCCCCAAAAGGAAAAGGACTTAAATGAATATCACAAGCATTCAAATTAGCAATATATATATTATAGTTAGCCCCTGGATAAACTTTAGCTTCCGGTATCCATTCTAGAATACGTTGTTTCACCTTTTGGTAAGACATGCCTTTCTCAGAAGGAAAGAAGTGAAATTCCACTGGTTTTTGACTGTTTTGCCAGATTCGTTGGCAGACTGCCATAAAAGAAGCATTGAGTTTAAAACTCGTACTTGTGATGGCAAGCCGCACGGCGGAAGGATTTTTCCGTATATCAGGCGGAATGGCAACAGCACCCGCTGGGGCTATCATTTGATGAAAATTGGCGGTATCCAATAACACCACTTTTTCGCTAAAGCAGTCAACATTAGGGGAATAATTCACCTCTACCATCAAAATGTAATCTATAAAAGGAGAATGGCTAGTCGCCGGATGCCCCAAAGTCATAAACTGAATAGGCGCAAGGCGTAAATTAGCTAACAGTAATGTCCATTGTGACATGCCCAGACTGGGAAAATAAATCATATCGGGTTTCAGTTTAAGCACTTTTCCGACTAACTTTTTAGGGGGCATCTTGCCAAAATCAACCTCAATCACTTTGTCGAATAGGGTTTTACTGATGTCATCCATGCGGTGGGTTTCTGACATGAATACCAACTCGAATTTTTCACGCAATTGTTGAATAGCGGGCGCATAGCAACGATACATCGCATGGCTTGCGGTAAACCGTTCTGATGGAATCAATATCACCGGGCGATCTTTTTTCCTGCGCTGTGCTGGTAAAGCCGGTACATTTACGCCCTGTTTCTCCATGAATTTTCGCAGCACAACATTGAGATGTGCCTTGATGTCATGTTTCGTTTTGCTTTCACTGTAGCTGCAAAACATCCAGAGATTGGACAAACGGGTTAACTGCTTATCCTCTAAAGGCATCTCTTCTAATAGGGGACCCACTTCTAACAGTTTGTCACGTCTTTGACAAGCAGAATGAGTCAATAGACATTCTTCTCCTACCAATGAGAGATAAACCGGCATGGCAAGCTTAGGAATATTTTTTAATAAGTGTGCAAAGTCAATGTCTACTTCTGAATCAAAAGAGTAGAATAACAAAAATTTCATCATCTGTTGCTCACCTTGAACGGAAAATTGATCTCCTTTCCCTTCTTGATTCCCAATTAAAGCCAATAAATGATCAGTACCTCTAAAACCGCTCAATTGAAAAATGCCTAACAAATGTTTCTTATAAGTGGCAAAGATTGTGAACCCATCAAAGAATAAAACCATCTTAGGATGAGCAAAAAAGGCAGTCATCGCACTGGCTAAACGAGTGTATTCACTTAAAAAATCATGCTCTAAATCGCTTTTCCCATCCAGCACCACACCGCCTTTTCGTTCGGCACTGACTAAAAGCTTTATTATCAAGGCACTTGCTTCCTCAAAATTTTGCTGAAGGACAAGTCTTTCTATGTCTCTGATATTGATAGGTTTGGCACTCTTATCAGTGTTTTTTTCAGTTTGTTGATTTGTAGTCATATTCGTTTCTATTATGAGTAGTTACGGATTGTCGTTATTGTTTTTTAAGTACAATCCCTTTCAAAATGTGAAAAATGGTTTCAGGCTCCAGTTTTTCAACATATTCCCTTGAAGATTCAATACGCATTTGCGTTTGATCCGTATCTATCCCCTTAATGTCTGCTTTTAAAAACTTCCAGGTATCTGCAATGGTATAAGCACCAAAAATGGTTTGGAGATCATGCCCATCATCTTTCCAATTCAAATAAGCTGCTGCTAAAATTTCTGCATAGAGTTGAAAAAGAGGATTTTCGTTTTCCAATCCACGTTTCGCTTCTACAACGACTAAATAAGGTGTTTCCAAAAAACCGCTAACGCATTTTCCTAAAACACCATCTACAACACCTTCAAGTTCAAAATGACCATATTGTGCTTTCAAAGGGACTTCAGCCCAAGCTTGAATATTACCTTGCTCTGATAATAATAACAAGGGATAAATTGCCCTTGCCCAAATGGTCGCTTCGTTCATTAGGTGAGTGTCATAATTGAGCAAATGTGATTGGATTGCTTGTAAATAATTTTGTTCCTTTTCATCAATAGAAATTGCGTCGTCTTGAGTCCAGGGATAAGTGGCAATGCCCTGTTCTTGAATATTGACAAATTGTTTGAGATCATCCCGCGTTATTTTTGAAAAAGTTAATTTAATCATTTTGTGTAATGGGAAAACTTTGTTCCGAAGCCATTGGGAATTGGGAATGATTTTTTGAATATAACAAGTGACAACAAATATAATCTATCATCTCCTCATTAAGATCAGTATGAAACGGTAAGCCCAGTAAACTCATCGATAATTCTTTTGTTACCCCTAAACAATCCCCTCCATCCGGTGCCACTCGTTGTATATCCCTAAACGCCGGATGCTCGGATAAGGGTGGATAATACCAACGACGGGTTTGAATGCCTTTTTTGGCTAGTTGTTTTACCAATTGAGATAAATTATTCCCAATATCATTTAATTTAATAGACAAAGTGGCTGGCACCGGATCGTCAGGTGTCTCCTGTAAACTGATTTTATTTCCCATGGCACCCAAATAGTGGCGATAAATCTCCCAGATTTTTTTGCGCCGTTTAATGATTTGATGCCAACGCTCTAATTGAGCCAGTGCGACCGCAGCATGATATTCACTTAATTTGGCATTGCTACCAGATTGGCTTATTATACCACAGTCAAAACCAAAGTTACTCAATTTGTTGACTTGATGAATAAAGTCAGCAGAGTTTGCCACGACTAAACCCCCTTCGCCAATGCCAAAGGGCTTGGTAGCGTGAAAACTGAAGGTGATGATACAGCGTTCTCCAAGGGGTTGAGTGCCAAAAGCCGCCGCTGCATCTATCAAGACTGGAATACCGGTTTCTTCCTGAAATTTATCCCATTCATCCACCGGTTGTGGGTAGCCGAAAGTGGCGACGGGTAGAACGACATCAAACGCCATTTTTTTTAGCACTTGACGGGCAATGGCAGGTGTCAATAACCAGGAACTTGGTTCAACGTCAGTAAAAACAGGTTGTAAGCCACATTGTTTGATGGCAGTAGCAGTGGCTGGAAAGGTAAATGCTGGCAATAATGCCCTGCGTTTTTCTGGGATATTAAGGGCAAGCAATGCTAATTCAAGGGCATCCGTGCCGGAACTGACGGTGGTTAAATAATAATTCCCATGATTCCATTGTGTGAATAATTGGACTAGTTTAGATTCAAATTCTTGGACCAAGGGACCAAAATTGGTATACCATTTATTATGCTCAATACGCTGCAACCAAGGTAGCAATTGTTTTGTGCTAGGTAAATCGGGTATGAGGAGCGGAATGCTATCAATCACCATTTAAAACCTCACTTAATATAAGAAGGGCAACCATAAAGGTGTGCAGCCTACAATTGATGATACAATGATATATACTGCCTGGCACTTTTCTGCCAGCTAAAATCACGACTCATGCCCGTGATTTGTAATTGTTGCCATATTTTTTTATGACGGAAAATTTGCAAAGCACGTTGTATACAGGAAAATAATTCATCCGAATTTTCAAACACAAAGCCGGTAGCCGTTTTATTTTGGATATGCTCGGAACTCGCATCTACTACCGTGTCTGCTAATCCGCCGGTGCGCCTGACTATAGGTATTGTACCATAATACATACTGTACATTTGGTTTAAACCGCAAGGTTCAAATCTGGAGGGCATCAGAAACATATTTGCCCCGGCTTCAATTTGATGAGCTAGTTTTTCATCATATCCCAATGTAACACTGAGTTGTTTTGGGTAATGTTTTGCCAATTGTAATAAACTTAGTTCTAAATTTTTATCGCCACTACCGAGTATGACGAGTTGTGCGCCGGCTTTGATAATATCTGGGATGATGGGTACGACTAAATCTATGCCTTTTTGGTCAATAAGGCGAGCAATGATACCAATCAGTGGAATTTGTTTTGAAGATGCTAACTTGAATTGGCTACGCAAAGCTTGAGTATTACGGGCTTTGGCGGCTAAACTTTTAATGGTGTAATGACGACTTAAATGCTGATCAGTTTCTGGATTCCAAACTTTTGTATCAATACCATTTAATATGCCGGTTAAGTGAGTTTGGCGTTGTGTCAATAGCCCTTCTAAACCACAACCATAAGCTGGCGTTTGAATGTCTTTGGCATAATTGGGGCTGACTGTTGTTATCCAATCGCTGTAAGATAATCCGGCTTTGAGAAATGAAACTTTTCCATAATATTCTAATCCGGATAGACTAAAACTTTCGGGCGGCAAACCAAATTCATCTATCAATTCGGAACCAAAAAGACCTTGATAAGCCATATTATGGACGCTCATCACAGTTCGCGTGTTTGGATTAGGATGAAAAGTTAATAAAGCTGGCACTAAACCTGTTTGCCAATCATTGCAATGGACAATTTGTGGTTTAAAAAGTAGCTGATGATGACCAAATAAAGCTGCCACTTTAGATAGTATTCCAAAACGTAAGGCATTATCTACCCAATCTTTTCCTTCCGTATCTTGATAAGGTCCACCGTCGCGTTCATATAAACTGGGACATTTAATCACATAAACCGGGGTGATTTCACCCGGCATTATCCCGGCTAATAAATGTATAGGTTCATCTAAAGGATATAACCGAATATTTTCATGCACCTCAATCAGCGAAAGTTGTTTGAGTACTTCTGGATAACCAGGTATTAATAAACGAACATCAATGCCTAATTGTCGCAAAGCGTTAGGCAGGGCATAACTCACATCGCCTAAACCACCTGTTTTAACCAGGGGATAGGCTTCAGAAGTGACGAAAAGTACGCGCATAATTGGGAATTGGGAATGGTGAATTGTTTTTTTTAATTGTTTTTTTTATCCGTAGAAATTCGCATTTTAGAAATCCGATTTTTGAAAAAAATCAGATTTCTATCCGCAACAATTATGCTTATAATTCTACATTATTTATTGTCGTTCACCCCGAACAGGCCAAACATAGTTTTTGGTACGCTTCTTTTCACTGGAACCGGTATTGCCATCGGTGAGGTATATATGCCACGCATGGGTTGCACCAAGCGCACTGGTCGTTGCTGACCAGTATAGATCCAATTGCACCGATGAAAAGGCATCCTTTTTGGAGTCTTTACTCCATTTGTCAGTGCCTTTTGTATCGGAGAGTACCGGATTAAAAAATCCATAATCAATGACACTTTGCAGTTCTTGAAGCGTTGGAAGTCGCCAATCTGTGACCGTTCCAATGGTATAATCTTCACACTGATGTTCATTGGAATGTTCATCTTTATCCTGCAGTGCCGGTTCACAATCTTTGCCCCCATTCAAGTGACAAATTTGGACTTTAGCATCACTCCAAGTTTGCTTACCCAAACAATCTGTATCTTTCAACCAAATCAGACAAGTGCGATGATCAAGCACCGTGCCATCGCCATTATCTGTATATCTGTCACCTAAAGTAGTCGGTTCACAACCGGCTTCTTTCCCCGCTTTTTCACCTAACAAATCCTCACTCAGCGTCGCACTCGGCGCGACATCGGAAGCTGTATTTGGCAAATTAGGCTCACTTGCGAGTACTACTGAAGATAATAATGCTAACACATTGAATATAAAAGCATTTTTTTTATACATACTGTTAAATCCTTAGTTTTGACAAGCGGATGTTAAACAAATGAATGTTTTTAACGTTATCAAGAATTATACCAAAATTTTCCAATCACAATGATTTTGACATTTTCACAAAATTTGACTTGACGAGCGATTTTATATTTTGTAGAATATATATTTTAAACATTCAAGTTTTCGGATATCGTTAAAGACTCTATACTGCTCAATGGTTGCCCTTGTCTCCACCAAAATTTATAGGTATTTAGATTGATTTTAAATCGAAAAAAATTAGAACAAGAAATTGCTAACTATACTTTTAGTGATTATTTTAAATCAAAGATCAGCACTGAAAATTTGGTAGAATTATTTGAGTATCACTATAAAAGGGAATTTATTAATTACAAGCTTAAAATGGATGACAATTTAAATGTAGATGACTTAAATCAAACAATTCATCAAGCCGCTAAATTTTCAGGATTTGAAAATGAAATTGCTAGGCGAGAATTTATTGTTTCGCCAATTTTATTTAAATTGTCTTACTTAATCGACATTCAAATTCATTCTGAAGAAACTATTTATTGTCGTGAAAATTTACGCGGCAAATTGGATTATTTAATTGAAGCTAAAACCCAATTTATTATTATTGAAGCCAAAAACAATGATTTAGAAATTGGTGGATTTAAACAACTGATAATGGAATTAATCGCTTTAGATAAAATTGTCGAAACCCAGCATAAATTTTTATATGGTGCAGTAACACTGGGTACAGAATGGGGTTTTGTATTATTAAATCGAGAAAATAAAGTCATAATCAGGGATTTAACCAAATATATTGTGCCTGATAGATTAAAAAACATTGTCGCTATTTTATTAAATATGTTAGAAGATAATGAAGTATACTGATGGGAATTGCTTATTTTACGCTCGGTGGGCAATAAAAACATTTTGCCCACCCTACCTAAATTGTTAATAAACTTTTGTATACCTACTTAATTACATCAAAGTTTCCCAATCAGTATGTTTCCATAAAGATTGTAACTGGGCAAACTCATTATTCAAACTATTCAGTAATGTTTCCACTTGCGCTAAATCGCCTTGCTTACTAGCTTGTTCTCCGATAAAAGCGAGCTCACCTAAACGGGACGCACCGACACTCTGTGCACTCCCCTTTATAGAATGCGTTATACGCTCTGCATCTTTTTGATTCCCAGCTTGCACCGCGGCTTGCAGTTTTTCCAGTTGCTTAGGGGTATCCAGAGCAAATTTTTCAATAATCTTTTTCAAAATATTGAGATTACCAATAGCTATACGTTTAGCTTGTTCAGTATCGAAAATGGGCAGCTCAGTCATAGCAGACGAAGTGTATTTATCTATCATCATACGTAAAGTTTCTATTTTTAAAGGTTTAGGAAGACAATCGTTCATACCAATGGCAATATAACGTTCAACATCAACGGATTGATGATTCGCGGTAACCGCAATAATCGGTGTCTGTAAATGCCGACGTATTAGTTTGCTAGCTTCTATGCCGTCCATTACAGGCATTTGTATATCCATCAAAATGAGTTCATAGTCATTATCAACACATTTTTCGACAGCTTGTTTGCCATCTTCTGCGATCTCGACTAAACATCCAAGTTCTTCAAGCATATTAGTCGCTACCATACAACCAACAGGATTATCTTCCACTAACAAAACTTTTTTATCTATTTTATCTACTTTATTTGTTTTCAGCTCTTTAATGGTTTCCCCCCTCTTTATTGAGGGAAGAGAGCGATAAAATATTTCGACTGAAGCCATTTTAGCACACTCAGGCTTAGATTTTGGCAAAAGACAAATCGATTTTAATTCCAAATTGGGTAGATAGCTTTGATAAGATGAACGGTATTTGCTAAGAACATCAAAAACACGTTCTATCGTGATGGGTTTAGCGATATAATCGTCCATACCAGCCGCCAAACAATGTTCCGCATCACCTTGCATTGCATTAGCTGTCATAGCAATAATAATTTGATGCTTTTGTTCGGTTTGAGAAACTTGTGCTTCGCCTTCTCGAATTTTTCGTGTGGCTTCAAAACCGTCCATTTCAGGCATATGTATATCCATAAAAATCACAGCAAAACGTTGTTGCTTTAATTTTTCTATTGCCTGAAGACCATTCATAGCATAAGTAACTTGGCAACCTAATTTATCTAACATATTCATAGCCACCAGGTAATTAACTTCGTTATCCTCAACTAATAATACCGGCAAATTCAGATAAATTTTTTGAGGCATTCTCAACTGAAATTTATTGACTTTTTCCATTGTAATAAATTCTAGCGAGGATTGTGATTGCTCAAACGCATTTCGTAATGTTAATAATGTTTGTTGGAGTTGTCGTCGTGGTAAAGGTTTAAGCAGATGGGCGGAAAAACCTGCTTGTTGCAATTGTTGCCTATCTTTTTGAAAATCAGCCGATGACAGCATAACCAGTATGGTTTCCCCAATTTCAGAATCTTGTTTAATTTCTTTCCCTAATTGTTCACCATCCATGACGGGCATGAAATAATCAATAATGGCTAACCAATAAGGAACATGTTGCCTTTGCGCCTTTCGTAAATGATTTAAAGCGGCTTCGCCACTATCCACCGCTTGAGCACGAATCTTCAAATCCTCTAGTTGTTCGATTAAAATTCTTTGATTGACCGAATTATCATCCACCACCAAAATTCGTGTATCTTGTAAGCACTGGAAATTTAATAGCTCAGTTTCCTGAAAAGTTTGAGCAATGCTTGAAGATTGATCTGGTTTATGAATCATAGCAAACGGCAAGGGGACCGTAAAACTAAAAGTAGAACCTTTACCTAATTCACTCACAACGTGAATTTCACCATTCATCAATTTGACCAATTGTTTACTGATAGCTAATCCTAAACCAGTTCCACCAAAACGACGAGTAGTTGTCGTATCTGCTTGGGTAAATTGTTCAAAAATCGTATTCACTTTATCCGGTGGGATACCTATACCTGTATCTTCAATATGAAATACCATATCAGCTAACTCAGCCTCTTGAGTTTCGCAATCCACATTAATCAATACATGCCCTTGCTCGGTAAATTTGATAGCGTTACCAGTCAGATTGGTCAAAATTTGTCGTATTCGTCCCGCATCCCCAATAAAATGGCGCGGTGCATTTGGCGCATAGCGTACTATCAATTCAAACCCTTTAGACACCGCCGTCATAGACAATAGGCGAGCCACTTCTAAAACCGCATATTCTAAATCAAATTCAACGGGTTCCAGGGACAATTTTCCCGCTTCAATCTTAGAAAAATCCAGAATATCATTGATTATCGTCTGTAGTGCATCCGTTGATTGATAAATAATTTGTGCATATTCATGTTGTTTAGATGAGAGTTCCGTATTGAGGAGTAATTCAGTCATACCAACAACCCCATTCATAGGGGTACGAATTTCATGGCTCATATTAGCTAAAAATTCGCTTTTGGCACGAGTTGCCGCTTCAGCGGCTTCTTTAGCCCGACGTAATTCTGCTTCTACCTGTTTACGTTCTGTAATATCGCGTCCGACTACTTGATATTCAACCAGTTTGCCACTTTGATCATCAAACATGGCATGACCTATCCAATGCTGCCAACGTTCAGTGCCATTAATTGTCATGCAATGTTCCATTTCTAACACAGGTTTTTCCTGATTCAAACTATCCATCATCTCTCGGATAATGTCTTGCATTTCATCAAAGAAAAAGGGAATTAACTGATATCCGATTAGCTCGGCTTCCGTTTTATTAAAATAGCGACAATAAGCATTATTAACAAAACTGAGACGACCATTTGGTAAATAGCGACAAATCAATTCGGTTTGCTCTTGGATAATTGTTCTATAACGATGTTCACTGATTTTAAGGGCTTCTTCTGTGCGTTTCCGTTCGGTAATATCAGTCGAAATTTGCAAACGAACTAAACGTCCATTCATCCAAGGAATAGCACGAGCATGAGATAAATACCATTTGTCAGATACCTTAATTTCAGAAGTATACACTCCCGTTGGTTCACCGATGTTATTAAGTAATTTCGCATTATTACAAAAATGACAAGGTTGATGTTGAGATAAAGTTTTCCAGCAAAGTTGCCTATCACTGGGTTTTCCAAAGGTCTCACGTCCATATTTATTCATATACAACAATTCATAAGTTTGCATATCAGACACATAAACCAATGATTCTAAGCTATCTAATATTGTTAAAAGACGCTCATGGGCATCTTTTATAGCTTCTTCATTATGTTTACGTTCAGTCATATCACGGATAATCGCATAGAACCTTTTTTGTTTTACCAGGGGATAGGCATTCCAAGCAAACCAGCGGTAAGAATTATCTTTGCAATGATAACGATTTTCAAAACCTTGTACCGAATGCCCCTGTAACAACGTTTCAAAAAAAGCCTGAGTAGAAAGTTTATCATCAGGATGCACAAAATTTAAAAAAGATTTCGCCAAAAAATGTTGGCGACGGTGCCCTAAAGTCTGTTCCCAAGATTTATTAAGTTGTTTAAAAAAACCATCAAAACCAATAATGCACTGCATATCAATTGAAAGATTAAATAAGCGATCACGTTCTTCTTCGATTTTTTTCTGTTCCGTGATATCCATAATAATATTAGTAACCGCTTCTAAACCTTTTTTAGCACTACGAAGAGCAGAAGCGGAAAGATCACCCCATAAAATTTGCCCACTTTTATGGATAAAGCGAACTTCAGTACGAAAATGATCAATCAAACCTTCCTTCAAATCTTGCATCAACGTGTCAATCGCAAAAAAATCGTCCTGTTTAAACAAATCAAAATGATTTTTGTTTAACATTTCTTGAGCCGAATAACCCAGCATTTCTAAGCATTGGGTATTAAATTTGATATGTTCTCCTTGCGGATTGATTAGCGTGATAGCAACGGCAGCACTATTAAAAATGGCTCGAAAACGTTTTTCGCTTAATGCTAATGCATCCTCCATTTGTTTACGTTGAGTGATGTCAGAGAAAGTAGAAACCACTGCAAAAGGTTGCATTTGTCCTTTGTGCCACAAAGGTTGAGAATTGATTGACAACCAAACGAGATCACCATCAGGCTTATAAACGCCTAACACCACATTGGAACAAGGTTGACCGGTGCGTAAAGTAACCCGAGCAGGTAGCTCCTCTTCTGGAAAGGGAATCCCTTCTTCATAAATGATTTGCCATTGGGGATCAAGGGAGGTAAATCCAATATCTTGTCCTTGGGAAAGACCCAAAATACGGCGAGCACTGGCGTTACAAGCCCCTACTCGTCCGTCAGTATATTGCAAGACTACCCCATCTTGCATAGCCGCAACGACAGAATGATAGCGCGTTTCGTGTTCACGCCAACGGCTTTCATTTTGACGACGTGTTAGAAAAATGCCAATTAATTCGGTTGCCGATTGTAATAGATAAATAATGTCAGCATCCCATATACGATGCTTTGACAGATCATCAAAATAAATAAAACCAAACCATTGTTCAGCCACTTCAAGCGGGATAACCAGCAAAGATAAAGCTCCCAACGATTGAAGTATTTTTTGTTCGCTAGAGGAAAAATCTGCTATATTGCCACTAATTTGTTGCCCTTGAGAAAGTGCGTTTTCCCAACGCTTCAATTCTGGTTGATAACACCAATTTTGATTCAACAATTGTTTTGACAATGGTATCTCTGGATGGACCATTTGATTGGTACAGTGTGTACATAAGCCCCGTTCAGCATCCGTAAAATTTTCAAATATGCCAATTTGATTGAGTGAAGTGGCTTTGAGTAAATAAGTTAGAATGTCGAATAATGGTTCTTCATCATAATAACTAGCCAATAAGCGACGTGAACAAGTTGTTAAAGTTTGTTCGTATTGTAAGCGATTTGTATTCATTTTTGAATTTTTCTGAGTTTATAAGTTTAGTACAACAGATTTGTAGGGGCATTCTTTAGTTCACACAGGTTTCACCTGTCGTAACTGAAATTCTATAAATGACATCCATGAATTAAATCCGTTTATTGATCTCCGCGCAGCGAAGTGACTTCGTATCCTAAATCCGCTCCTATTCCCTATCCGTTGTACTAATATTTTTAAAACCAGTTCCTGCTGGAATCAGTCGCCCTGTGATAACATTTTCTTTGATTCCATGCAATTTATCACATTGGTTGTTAATAGCACTGTTGAGTAATATTCGCTTCGTATCCATGAAGGATGCGGCAGATAGGAATGATTTTATAGATAATGATGCTTTAGTAATCCCTAATAAGTTGGGTTTCCAAGTTGCAATATGGTTTTTTAGGGACATTCTTTTGCTAATTATTTGATTTTCTTCTATTAATTTAGCGCGAGTGACAATATCGCCTTTTAAGAACGTGGTATTGCCAGGATTAATAATCGTCATGGTACACGTCATTTGCCTAATGATAATTTCAAGATGTTTGTCATTAATTGTAATATTATGGTATTCATAAATTTCTTGTATTTCATTGATAAAATAGTTCGCTAATTCATTGATACCTTTTAGATACAGTATATCATGAGGATTCGTTTCACCTTCTACAATGACATCACCCAATTGCACTTCTTGACCGTCAGAAATTTTGATGTTCCGCCTTTTAGAAATAGAAAATTCATCGTATTGACCATTTTTGTCAATTATACTAAAACGATGTTTAGTTTGAGTGCTTTGAATAAAACGAGCAATGCCTGAACGATAGGCTAAAATAGCTGTTCCTTTAGGAATAGACACTTCAAATAAATTGGCTAGACGGGGCAAAGAGCTTGTGATGTTAAGTGTGTTGAGTTTATCATGATGAAATTCAAGCCCGTTCTGGGAGGTTGCTTCAAGATGACTAATCGCCGCCACTTTTTTGGCAATATCCTGGGCATCAGGCGTTTGTTTAATCAGTTGAATACAAGATTCACCAATAGCCTGAGCCGCTATCACCCCAACAGCTTCTCCAATATTCACCTTTTTTCGATTCGCTAAATCACGCCCATAACACATTGCACAAATGCCATACTGAGATTGGCAAGTCACCGGGGAACGTACTTTGACTTTTTTGATTTTCTTATTTTCAAGAAATATTATCCCCTTTTCATCAAGTAAAGTACCGGCTTTGATAAACCATTTGCCAGGTTGAAACATATCTTCTGCAACCACACGTCCAAGTATGCGTTCACTTAATGGTTTTATTATTTGCCCTTTTTTAGTGATGGCTGTTAAAGTGATTCCTTGCTGGGTACCGCAATCAGTTTCCGTAATAATAATATCTTGTGCCACTTCAATTAACCGCCGAGTTAGGTAACTTGCATTGGCGATTTCAATTGTTGTATCAATTATTTTTTTACGAGCACTATGAGTAGAAAGAAAATACTGATGTATATCTAAGCCCTCACGATAATTAGCTAGAATAGGTGTTTCGAGAATTGAGCCATTTGGCTTAATTATTAATCCGCGCATTCCTGTGAGTTGAACTATTTCTTTAGCACTTTGCACACCTGCTTCTATCATTATAGATAAGGCATTGCGCTTATTTTTGAGTGCTTTTGATTCTTTTTGAGTTTTAGATGACAATGTGGGTTGAACGGCTTGATATAATGTATTCAAGGCTGCATGAGTTATTTTATCTGTTGTTTTTGCCCAGGTGTGAATTATCTGGTAATAACGTTGATTTTGAGTTATTTGATTTTTTTGATATTTTTGTTGGATATCATCAATTTGAGTTTTAGCTTCTTCAATAAGTTTAGGTTTTTGTTCTGCTATAATGAAATCATCAAGGTTTAAAGAAATAGCAGCGCGGGTAGCATAAGTCAATCCAACTTGCATGAGCTTATCAACAAAATGATTGCTTTCATTTAGATTAAGATACTGAAAAACGGTCTTTATTAAGTTGAAAAGGTTTTTTTTCGTGAGAGGACGATTAATTAAGTCAAAAGGTAAAAACTTTGGTAAACATTGTGATAATATAGCACGTCCCACAGTTGTTTTCACACGTTTCCGATGAGCTTCTGTGCTATTAGAGGTTTGTTCGGGATGATTTTGTTTTAAATAGCTATTCACTGATAACTGATAATTGATAACTGATAACTGAATGGAGGCTTGCAAATCCACAGCTTCATTTTCATAAGCACGTTGTACTTCGTTAATATCAGCAAACACCATACCTTCGCCTTTTGCACCAGGACGTTGATATGTCATATTATATAATCCTAAAATCATTTCTTGCGAGGGCACATTTGATGGTTCTCCATTAACCGGGGATAAGATATTATGGTTAGACATCATCAAAACACGCGACTCAAGTTGTGCCTCTATTGTTAAGGGTATATGAACAGTCATCTGTTCTCCGTCAAATCTGGCTTTAAAAGCTTGAGCCACTAAGGGATGTAATTGGATTGCTTTACCTTCTATTAATATCGGTTCAAATGCTTGAATACTTAAACGAGATAAAGTGGGTATACGATTGAGTAGTATCGGATGCTCGTGAACCACTTGTTTAAGCATTTCCCAAACTTCAGGTTTTCTTTGTTCAATTAAACTTTTAGCTATCCGAATGGATGCTGCTAATCCACGTTGTCGCATAAGATTAAATAGAAAGGGTTTAAATAATTCTAATGCCATTTCTTTGGGCAATCCACATTGATACCATTTTAAGTTTGGTTTTACAATTATCACGGTACGCCCTGAATAGTCCACTCGCTTGTTAAGCAAATTTTGGCGAAAACTACCCTGTTTTCCTTTTATCATATCTGATAATGATTGAAGCGGTCGCTTATTTTTACGAGTGATAGCCCGGGGTTGTTTAGCATTATCCAGCAAAGCATCCACGGCTTTTTGTAACAAACGCAATTCATTACGAATGATTAGTTCTGGCACTTTTAATTTGAGTAAACGTTTAGTACGATTATTACGATTAATCACACACCTGTATAAATTGTTTAAATCAATGCTTGCAAAACGTTCAATATTTTCCAGCGGCACTAAGGGGCGCAAGTCGGGGGGCAATACGGGTAAAACGGTTAATACCATCCACTGGGGTTTTGTGTGAGATTGCAACAGGGCTTCTACTAATTTTAAGCGTTTTTTTAATTTTTTTTGATGGATTTTAGCATGGGTATCTTTGATTTGTTCACATAAATTATTTTTTAAAACGACTAAATCCAGAGCACTTAATAATTCATAAATCGCTTCACCCCCCATTCGTGCTTCAAATTCATGTTCATAAATTTTCAGAGCTTCCAAATACGCATTTTCAGATAAAATTTGTTTCAGTTTTAAATCCGTCAAACCAGGCTCAATAACCACATAAGCATCAAAATAAAGAATACGCTCTAAATCTCGCCAGGACATATCTAACAATAATCCGATACGGGAGGGTAAAGATTTGAAATACCATATATGGACAATGGGGACAGCCAGTTCTATATGTCCCATACGTTCACGGCGTACTTTAGCTAAGGTGACTTCAACACCACATTTTTCACAAACAATGCCCTGATAAGTCAACATTTTATATTTACCACATAAGCATTCATAATTATTAATTGGGCCAAACGTTTTTGCACAAAATAATCCGTGATTTTCTGGTTGAAAAGTACCGTACTTGAGAGTTTCTGATGTTTTTATTTCGCCATAGGACCAAGAACGAATTTTTTCTGGAGAAGCTAAACTGATACAAATTTTATTAAAATCTTTTATATAAGCCAGAGTATTCAATAATTCCGATAAATCATCCATATCAGTTATCAGTAATCAGTTATCAGTAATCAGTTAATGACATCATACGAAAATTTTGTTCCACAAAAGATAAGTAGGTGTACAGAAGTTTATTAATATTTTTGGTTTCTTTTTTGTGAAACGCAGTAACGAAGAATTTCATAAGGGCCGACACGCAGGTTTGCCCCTACAGTAAATATAGTCTTTTCGCTGCAAACTTTCGTTATAGTTAGCCAGAATTGAATTACAGCAAGAAACTTGCGCATCAAAGAATCTATTTTTATGAACGGATATAAAATTGAATTTTTATACTATCGAGGTTCTTGCAAGAGGTATCATAAATACTTTATTATACCCATTTAATATGATATATCAACTCGCATTTAAGCCTAAAACATTTTAACCAATCAAATAATAACAGCTAACTAAACATGTTTCACTGCGTTCTTTACCAACCAGAAATACCACCTAATACAGGCAATATTATTCGCTTATGTGCCAATACCAGGGTACAATTACATTTGATTCACCCTCTTGGGTTTGAATTAAACAATAAAAAACTCAAACGAGCAGGACTTGATTATCACGAATGGGTAGGTATCCAAGAATATGAATCTTTTTCAGCGTTTTTGGAAACCGTGCAACCATCACGTTGTTTTGCCTGCTCAACGAAAGGAAAAACTTGTTATACTGAACCCCATTATCAAGCTAAAGATACCTTCTTATTTGGTCCAGAAACACGGGGGCTACCATCAACTTTACTGGATATACATCCACCTGAACAAGTGATACGCATTCCCATGCACACAGGTAATCGTAGTTTGAATTTATCTAATGCCGTCGCTGTGATTATCTACGAGGCTTGGAGGCAATTTGGCTTTGATACAGGATGAAAATTTTTTTGTTTTAGAGCACTAAAAATCATAAGTCTTTAAGACTTATGATTTTTGAAAAGTTTAATTTTTAGCCAAGTATATCTATAGTCTAGCTAAAGGCTTTGCTTCACAATCCTTTGTAACTCTTCTACCATATACATTGGAAGAGAAAGTAGCCTGAACATCCCAGGAGAACCAGGCAAAGAAATTTGGATGTCACAACAAGATGGTTTATCGGCATTAAAGCGAACTCCATAATCCAGCTTTTTTTCCTTAATAAAGACATGGAGAGATTTAAGAGTTCCAGTTTTGCCGGCTTTCACTTCCACCGGAATTATTTGAAGCCCATAACTCAGGATATAGTCAATTTCTGCCAAAGACTGCCTCTTTTCCCTGCACCAATAAAAAAGTTCAGGTTCTTCATAACAGGGGCTAGCATAAAGAAGGTGTTGACCAATAAATTGCTCACTAACCGAACCAGAATTAACCAGCGTCACTTTATCAGCCGCTTCAATGTCTATATAACTCATACCACAAGCTTTGGTCAGTAAGCCGACATCTAAAAATAAAGGCTTTTGCATCTTTTCATTGGTTTGTGCTCTCAATGGAATGCCATTTGCTGCTGTGTGATAAACGGGATAATAAATTCTAGCTAGTTCTAGCAAATGCATCGCTTTTTTTAAATCAGAACTCTTTTCATCCTGAGCTAAGTTGACATATTTTAATTTTTGACCGATTTGAAAAGGCAGTTTTTGAAAAACATTTTGTATCCTGCTATGATTAAAGCGTCGCCCATATTTACTAAAATCATCTCGATAGGTTAACAATATTGACTGTTTTATTATGTCAACTTCCAGCAATGAACCAGTATCGTTATATACCTGGATTGCCTCAGGCATGCCGCCGATGGCTAGATAAAGTTTGAACATCTTTATTAATTCATCATGAAGCACAACAGGAAATGGTGTGCTATAATGATAATTTTCAATAAACTGTCTGAGTTGCTCTTTTCCAATTCCATCTAAAAATTCCTTGAAGGTTAAAGGTCCCAAATGCATGTATTCAACTCTACCAACCGGCATTGAAAACGAGTGCTCTTCAAAAACAAACTCCAGTAATGAACCGGCGGTAATAACATGAAGCTGGGGCAATATTTCATAAAAATAACGCAGGGTAGCTAATACCTGTGGAGCCGCCTGGATTTCATCCAGGAAAAGCAGCGTTTTGCCAGGAATCACTTTCTGCGAGGCTTTCAGTTCAAGCAGGGAAATGATCTGCTTTGGCTCTTTTGACTGGAAACAAGCAATATAGTCGTCGTTAAGTTCAAGGTTTATTTCCAGAAGTTCTAACGCATACTCCCTGGCAAACAGGCGAACAAGATATGATTTACCAACTTGCCTTGCTCCCCTGATGACAAGTGGTTTTCGTTTTTTTTTGTCCTTCCACTTTCCGAGATAATTGAGCAAAATTCTTTTCATACAACCTCCTAAGTTCTTCATAAGGAACTTTTTAAAATACACATTGTATTTAACTATCCCAATTAAAATAAACTAATTATGTTATTTTGTAAAGGTACATTTAGTGAAAAATGGTTTATTTGTTATGGGATATTTTTTCGATTTATCAATTAGATTAATTACCTATGTCATTACCCGTATCTTCTCCTTTTTTAAATTGGAATAGCATCGATACCGTTTTTTTGGATATGGATGGTACTTTGTTGGATTTGAATTATGACAATCAATTTTGGCAAAAATATTTACCAGAGTGTTATGCAAAACAACATAATCTGTCTTTGGAAGCCGCTACTGAAAGCTTAATGAGCCGTTATAAAGACATGTCAGGTACATTGGAATGGTATTGTGTTGATTATTGGACGACACAACTTGATATGGATGTTGGGGCACTCAAAAAGGATTTGGCGCATTTAATTGCCATTCATCCTTATGTCCCTGAATTTTTACAGGCATTGCACCAACATCATAAACGAGTGGTACTAGTGACTAATGCCCACCACAAAAGTTTATCTTTGAAAATGCAACATACTCAATTGGGTGAGCATTTTGACAGAATTGTGTGTGCCCACGATTTAGGTTTACCTAAAGAAGCCGGTGCATTTTGGCACAAATTGCAAACGATTGAGCCATTTAATGTTGCCCGCACTTTATTTATCGATGATTCCCTGCCGGTATTACGATCAGCAGCTAATTATGGTATTACTTATTTATTAAGTATTTATCAACCCGACTCTCAATCGTCACCTAATGAGGTGGGGGAGTTTAGGGCTATTCGTTGTTTTCGTGAAATAATGCCAAAGCATTAATTAGTCATAAACTGGAAAAATATGATGAAACATAAGAATTTAGATCCCTCAATACAAGGTGCAGAGGATGCTGAAGACATTTCTGTCGCCACTTCAGTGTTAGAAAAAAAATTGATCGAGCTTGATCGTCAACTCGCAGAACTTCCTGAATTAGAACCTAAGCGTGCGGAATTTTTATTGGACTATGGACTAACAGCTTTAGAATTAGAAAAAAATTTCGAGGCTTGGCAGGTAGCCCAACAAGCTTTTAAAATTTTTGCTGCCACGGAGGATTGGGAAAAAGCGGTGCAAGCATGCAATATTATGTTTGCGGCTGATCAATCTGACTCGTTAGTCGCTTTGGGTAATGGTGTGTGGTTAGCCGTTACTTTTCCTATTGATCCCGAACTCAGTGCCGTTATGTTAGAGCATATCGTCGATGAAACGCCTGATGACTCTGATGGTGGTGCGATTGCAGCGACTACTGCACATTATTTAGCCAGTTTACGGGTTGAAGAATCCAAACGGGAAAATTTATTGTTTTTTACTAATCAATTGTTTGCAAGAGTAGCGCGTCGGCATAGCAATGTTGAAAACCAAGCCGATTTTGATGCTTGGAGAAAAAAACTTGAACTAAATACACCTGATGAATTTTTAGGGCGTTTAGCTCAGATACTCAATGTGATGGTACAAGATGATTGGTGGGTAGATAAGGAAGCTTTGTGGGCAAAAATGCCTGTTGAATAATTTTTGTTGCGTGGGAATGGCAAATAAAAAATAACGGTTCACGTAGGGCAAGACTATTCAACTTTTAAAAAATCCGATGTCTTAAAGACATCGGATTTTTAGCGCCCTAAAAAGTTCAAATTATAGCCATAGACATAATCCGAAAACTTGAATGTTTAGAGTATACAAGATGTCATGATTTGCTACTGAAGAATTTTTTGTAGTCCGCTACGTTACCATTGTTGAGACAACATTCTATAATTTGCCGCCCCAGAGGAGACAAATCGGAATGGAGAAATGGCTTAAGATGTTCATGAAAATAGGCAAATAATATTTTTGCTCCTTGATCATAACCTTCATTACCTACTTCTGGTTGTGTATTCACTTCTAAGAACCAGTGTGATAACCTGGTACCTTCAATACGTATAGAGCTAAGTGCATAGCCGAGCAAAGCACATCGTGCTGCAATAATTTGTGGTTCCTTAAATCGAGCATTTCCTCTTCGTGCCAGATAATCACGCACGAGCCACTGCGGCATAAAACCTGTTTTCCATGCCCCTATGTGTTGGTTAGGAATCAGTATGTACTGTGTGCGCTCTGTTTGTTCAATTTGGCGTAGGAGCAGATTTGCTTGCTCTACTTTTTTACCTGTTGAAAATGGCCAATAACTTCCTACCCCTTCACTACTCATAGTTTCAGTGTCAACAATACTGGGATTGCTAAAGCCACGCGGGACGACTAAACGCCACAGCCAAGCCAATGCAGGTGGTAGAATATGAACCATTCCTATAATACCGTAAGTCGGTTTTTCTCGTGTACAAGGTGGAGTCCGAATACCCATACTTCGAATATCTATACTAACGGGTTCCCGCGCTACAATGTCTGGAATGATTGAACGTGGTATAACAACTCGCGGATTTGGGCAAGGGACACCGGGGCTATCTTCAATATGTTCCCAAATTAATGCTCGACTGCCAGGAACCGCATCAATATTAAGGAATAATAAGGGTTTTGATGGGATAGCAGTTAGTTTTTCCAGTTCAGGATCAACACCATACTCGTTGATGTGATTCACACGAACAAACCAGGCATCTTCAGCATCCATGAGCCAAAGTTTGCCGTTATCCTGTTGGATATTGGGATGGCACAGTGCCATATCGTCACAAATTGGATGCAAATCGCAAGTGCGTTGAATTTCTACATAACGTTTTTCACCAGTAACGAGATTACGCCCTTTTAATAATCTGCCATCTGGCAAACGATGGGGTTGTTCGAGCATTTCACTTTTACCACTACCACTGGCACCCTCATGCATAAAAGTCACAATATTATCATACGGTGTAACCACTTGAACTGCAGAACAATGAGCGGTTACCCACCCTTCTGCTTCGCCTTGGCGTATCAAGGCACCATAAACACCTTTTTTGGCACTGGGACCTGGATAGAGGTTATATGAAAATATTTCGTGAATTTCATCTAATCGATTATGGACGACAATCTGTTCACCATCAAAATGTGTCTGTCGAAAAGGCGGCGCCACATAAATAATGACTTTGGGAGAAAAGGAGTCGCCTATTTCTTCAGAAGAGACAATTCCTTGTAGAAGAGCCAATCCCAATGCAAAAAATGCGGCATTTGCAGGAACGATTGCAAGGGCATCTTCGCCCATATCATAAGCACCCGTTTTAAAAGCAAATACAGCCAAGTTTTGGCTAGCGAGCCAAGCAAAAGTTTCTTGTCTCAGTTTGGTAAAATCTTCATTGAAGCGGTCATGAAATCTGGGTTTATCTGATGGTTTGTTATCCCCAATTAGCATACAATCCGGATCACGTCGCCGCATGTTAGGATCAAGATAGTTAACGGCAATGCCATTGCGTACTCGTGCTACGGTGGTTTCAGTCACAATACTAGCATCTGGCAGTTCGTACTCGACTTTGAAGAAATCTTGTTTGGCATCGCCACAAGCTAAGTCTAACAGTTGCTTGGTGTTATCTGCGATTATTAAGTTGGGACAACTATCAAGAACGGTGATAACTTCTGGGTATTTATTAGTTATGTTTTTTAATAATTTATTTTTCATTTCAATTCAGCAAATTATAGGTGTTCAGAATTGGGTTAGGAATGGTCATGAAACAATTTCTCTATTACTCTGGAATAGCATTTTAACATAAAAAATAAAAATACAAGCTTTTTTAAGTTTTTATGTATATTCAGCAAGTGCACCTATCCGCCTTAAATAACGAGGGCAACCCTAAAGTTGTCAAAGTGATTTCAGGCACGTTCCTTAGTCGGTTTTAACCGACTTTAGCTATTAGCCTTAGAATTTATTCTAAGGCTTCAGTTGATTGAAACTGTTTACCCGCCGCTATCGCCGCTCCAATAATACCTGCCTGATTTAACATTTGAGCAGGTACAATTTCAGCACGCGCCTGTAATAGGTGCAAGAATTTATCATTTTTTCGACTGACACCGCCACCGATAATGAACAAGTCTGGCCAAAATAAAGCTTCCATACGCGCTAAAAATTCATTAACCCGCCATGTCCAGGCTTTCCAATTTAAATCTTCATCAGTGCGATTACGGGCAGAGGCTCTATGTTCTGCTTCTTTGCAGCGTATTTCCAGGTGACCAAATTCAGTATTAGGCACTAATTGCCCATTGACAAAAATCGCGCTGCCGATACCGGTACCAAATGTGTGCATAATCACAACACCTTGATGTCCTTTACCAGCTCCATAAGTCATTTCAGCAATGCCCGCCGCATCTGCATCATTTAATAATAAGGTAGGGCAACCGGTTTTATTTTGAATTAATGCTTCGCCATTGGTACCAATCCATGAGTGATCCACATTAGCTGCAGTATAGACTACGCCATTTTTGATAACCGCTGGAAAGGTACAACCAATAGGTCCTTGCCAGTTAAAATGTTGAAGCATTTCCGCTACCACTTCAGCGACTGCCCCTGGTAATGAAGGCTGGGGTGTAATAATACGATGACGTTCTGCTATGAGTTCCCCTGTATTGATGTTAACAGGTGCCCCTTTGATGCCGGAGCCACCAATATCAATTCCTAAAATTTCTGTTGTCATTTTTTTTAAATCTCCTATACTTTAAACCTGATAGGTCTTGAAGACCTGTCAGGTTTTTTGTAGGTACCTAAAATTTTACGCCAAAACCGATAACAAGTTCATACTGAGCCATTTCAATAAATCCTGTCTGAGGACCCGTATTTTTATTTACCCCGTGTATCTTTTCGTTGGGGGCGTAAGTCAATGCCGCATTTAGTTCTATTCGTTGTGAAAGTGGAATACCAAAACCAATAGTGTAGTGTGTTCTGACAACGGCGGGTGCCAGCGTATTAAATAAAGCTTGCGTATTTGGAAAGGGGTTATCTGCTCGACTGTAACCCATACGAAGGCTCAAGTTATGCTGATATTCCCATTGTAGCCCAAATTTAAAAACGTTCATATCTTCCCAACCAAACCCAAGTCCATCATCAGTACCCAATAAAGTTTGTCCTGGCATAAAAACGAGATCAGAAGCATTGGACATAGCATTAACGCGACTGTATTCAAGGCGTTGATAATTAAAAGCCAGGGTCAGTTTGGGTGTCGCTTTAAAGGCTAAACCAAGGTCATAATTAGAGGGAATATCGAAATTGCCTTCTTCAGCAAACAGCCCTTTGTAGTCATCAAAGTTGCTCATCCACATTTTGGATTGATAGGATGCGCCCAAAGTGAGACGTTCGGTGATTTGTCCCAACCAACCGATACGTATCCCAGCACCATAAGACATATCATGTCCATTATTGGTCACTTTGTCTGGATGAAGTGAAAAGGCTTTGAACGGTTGCAAACCTTGAGCCTCAAAACTTTGAATGACCAAAATAGGGGTAATCCCAAAGGAATGTTCCTCGGTGATTTTTCTAGAGTAAGTGATTCCCATGAACATTTGCGCTAGATCTATCCCGGTTGGAGAAGAAGCTTGCGTGGAAGGAGCCATCGGATTGCTAAAGTTTCTAAATACGGCACTATCATATTCCGTATTCATGCCACCGTTACCGCCAATGGCGATACCCAGGGAACTATTATCATCTAACATTCGATTATAGGCAAAGTGAGGTATCAGGAAAAAATCATTGCGACTTTCGTATTCCCCAGGGGGAATAGAAGTGGGACCCATTGGAGGTCCAACGGCTGAAGCATCATCATTAGCCGTAAATCCCCGTGAAGGTAAAAATAAGCCCATGCCAAAATCCATACGGTTGCCCACTTTCACTAATGAGCCAGGATTACTGGCGGCACACATTGTGCCAAGTTTCATAGCGACACAAGCTCCTGCTATTGATTTTGATTTGGCTCCATAGCCATGTGACCAATAGCCATTAGTCGCATAAGCCCCTGAATTTAAAGCCAATGTAATGGCACTTGTCAATAATAATTTGTATTTCATGAAAAATCGGATTTCTTGAACAAGTTAAAAAAAAGAATAAAGTGGTACTTTTAAAAACGCAATATGCTATTAGTCAAGGCATCACGAATCTCACTTGGACGTTGTCGCTTTCCCACTGCCCCTGGGACAATATAGTCAAGTCTATCACAAAATATATGCCGGACTTTGAAAGCCGTTTTAGCTGCTTGTCGCGTACTGATATTGGCACTGGTAGAAACTAATGCCCTTCCCCAGTGTTGACATAACTTGATTGTAGGGGGATGTGCTGTCACTCGGACAGCCAGTTTGCTGGATTGACCACGAAGTAAGGGAGAAATTTCAGATTTAGCCGGTAATAGCCAAGTGACGGCGCCGGGCCAACTGCTAAATACTCTTTTTTTGATGTTTGGCGTTAAAGGTTCAAGAAAGGGAGCTAATTGTGTATAATCAGCCGCAATCAAAATTAAACCTTTTTGCCAGGGACGCTGTTTCAATGCGAGTAAACGGGCTACCGCTTTTTCATTGAGCGGATCACAACCGAGACCATATACGGCTTCAGTGGGGTAGGCGATAATGCCCCCGGCTGTCAAAATACGTATTGCTTGTTTAAAATGCCAGGTATTCAATTTTTTATCAGTTATCAGTTATTTTACTAAAACCTTTTGAAAAAACTTGATTTCTAAGAATTGACAGATTTGGGGATTAAAACAATACAAGTATCTGATATGCGATCATGCCAAGTACGGTGTTTTTTATCTACGATAGCATGAAAAAATCCCAAACCAAAGGTTAAGCATGACATAATAGCCATTGAAAAACGTATTAATGCTTGCCGCCAATTGAGTGCTTTGCCATTGACAGATTGTAATTGAATACGCCAGACTTTCATTCCTAATGTTTGCCCTCCCTTTAACCAGGGTAATGCAAAGTAAAGAAACCAGATGATCAATAAATAAATCCTAAAAGCTAAACTAATTTGCCCGTGGGTTAACGGATAAACAAGGGCAGCTGCAACAAATAGTACTGCAAATAATAGTAAACTATCATAAAATATAGCCATAAAGCGGCGCAATAAACCAACACAATATAACTCTTCCAATTTAATTTGAAATTCCATAGTTGAAACCTTTGAAACATAAAAATCAATATTTGATTGATATAATAATTGGTTTAGAAATCCGATTTTTGAAAAAATCGGATTTCTTTTTAGTAATAACTGATAACTGATAATTGAAACAATGATACAATTTCCTGATTATGAAGATGATGTTCTTGAGGAAGAAGCGAAGCCTGAACTTAAACGTCCTCCACTCTATAAAGTGATACTATTGAATGACGACTACACCCCTATGGATTTCGTTGTTCATGTTTTAGAAATCTTTTTTGGCATGAATCAAGATGCCGCTACCCATATTATGTTACAAATACATGTTCAGGGCAAAGGCTTATGTGGTACTTTTTCCCGTGAAGTTGCGGAAACGAAGGCTGCTCAAGTCAACGATTATGCGCGTGAAAACCAACATCCTCTCCTATGTATAATGGAAAAAGCCTGAAATTTTTTCCGAATGATTCCAAGAAATAAATGATAAAAGGTCATTAATAATTTATACAAAGAATTATTAATTCCAATTAAATTCCCAATCCAAAATATTAAAAGGCACTGTCCTAATTAATGATGTCCTAAAATCATGTTAAATAGAGAACTTGAAAATAACTTAAATAGTGCTTTTCAAAATGCACGTCAAAAGCGTTTTGAATTTATGACTGTCGAACACCTTTTATTGGCATTACTAGATGATAAGGCGGCGGTTAAAGTTTTGCAGGCTTGTAGCACAGATATGAACCAACTCAAAAAAGATCTGTTGAAATTTTTAGCCGAAGCCACTCCTAAATTAGCCCTAAAAGATCAGCGCGAAACGCAACCCACACTCGGTTTCCAACGAGTCTTGCAAAGGGCACTTTTTAACGTGCAATCTTCAGGTAAAGCGGAAGTCATCGGTGCAAATGTGTTAGCAGCGATTTTTTCAGAACGTGAATCTCAAGCAGTGTATTTTCTTGAAAAACAAAATGTCACTCGTTTAGATGTTATCAACTATATTTCCCATGGTATTTCCAAAGCTGATAGTGACAATAACGCCTTTTCTTCAGAACAGGAAGAAGAACATAATGGTAAAGGTGCCGCCCCGACTAAAAAGCCTTTAGAAGTTTTTGCTGTCAATCTGAATGAACAGGCGAAAGCGGGCAAAATCGATCCCCTCATTGGACGGGAAAGTGAAATAGAACGCACTTTACAAATTTTATGCAGACGGCGCAAAAATAATCCTTTATTAGTTGGCGAAGCGGGTGTCGGAAAAACGGCGATTGCTGAAGGTTTAGCAATGCTGATTACCGAAAAAAGCGTCCCAGAAATTTTGGAAGATAGCGTCATCTATGCCTTAGACCTGGGGGCTTTATTAGCCGGTACTAAATATCGTGGCGATTTTGAAAAACGCCTTAAAGCTGTTTTGATCCAATTAAGTAGGGAACCTAATAGCATCTTGTTTATTGATGAAATCCATACCATTATTGGTGCCGGGTCCGCATCTGGAAGCGCGATGGATGCCTCCAATCTGATTAAACCAGGATTAGCTTCAGGTGAACTGAAATGTATTGGTTCAACTACTTATAAGGAATATCGTGGTATTTTTGAAAAAGATCATGCCCTATCACGTCGCTTCCAAAAAATTGATGTCAATGAACCTTCCGTTGAAGATAGTGTAGAAATCTTACAAGGTTTGAAATCGCGTTTTGAAGAACACCATGAAATCAAATATACATCTCAAGCTATACGCGCCGCCGCTGAATTATCAGCACGTTATATCAATGATAGACATTTACCCGACAAAGCCATTGATGTGATTGATGAAGCGGGCGCAATCCAACGTTTATATACGCAGGAAAAACGTAAAACAACGATTAACGTACCTGAAATAGAATCTATTGTCGGCAAAATTGCTCGTATCCCTGAAAAAAATGTCTCTCTTTCCGATAAAGAAACCTTGATGAAGCTAGACAATAATTTGAAAATGGTTGTTTATGGTCAAGAAGAGGCAATTGATACCTTGGCACAAGCCATTAAAATGTCTCGTTCCGGTTTAGGCAATACCGAAAAACCGATTGGTTCTTTTCTATTTGCTGGACCGACTGGGGTAGGTAAAACAGAGGTAACGCGCCAATTAGCTCGTATCATGGGTATAGAGTTAATTCGCTTTGATATGTCTGAATATATGGAGCGGCATACCGTATCCCGCTTAATTGGGGCACCCCCTGGTTATGTTGGTTTTGATCAAGGCGGCTTACTTACGGAGGCGATTAATAAAAGTCCTTATGCCGTGCTATTGCTAGATGAAGTTGAGAAGGCGCACCCCGATGTGTTTAATCTTTTATTACAAGTCATGGATCACGGCTCATTGACTGATACTAATGGACGCAAGGTCGATTTTCGCCATGTCGTATTAGTGATGACGACCAATGCTGGAGCTGAACAAGCGAGTCGTGCTTCGATAGGATTTAGTATGCAAGATCATTCCAGCGATATGTCGGAAGCCATTAAACATGGCTTTACGCCTGAATTTCGTAATCGCCTGGATGCCATTGTGCAATTTAAGCCCTTAACGCCTGAAACGATTGGGCATGTCGTGGATAAATTCATTATTGAATTAGAAAGCCAATTAGAAGAAAAACGAGTCACGATTGACATAGATGAGGCAACCCGCCATTGGTTAGCAAAACATGGCTATGATCCCAAAATGGGGGCTAGACCGATGGCGCGTTTGATTCAGGACAAAATCAAAAAACAGTTGGCTGAAGAACTCCTGTTTGGGAAACTAGAAAAAGGGGGACATGTGCGCGTACAAGAAGTTGATGGTGAATTTCAATTTGAATTTGAAGTAGCAAAAAAAAAGGCGAAGACGCGGGTTCGCCCCAAAGAGGGCATTATGTAGGGCGATAACAAAGGTTCGCCCCGAAAAAGATTATGTAGGGGCAAACATAAGTGTTTGCCCTTTGCCATTAATCACGCCAAAAATGAAGTTTCAGAAAAATTTTCATCCTGTAAAAATCTAACAAGCTTTTCTTCAGGTGAATTCATCCCCAAATAGCTCATCATTAAGTTAGCAAAGATTTTTTCATCTTTTGGGGGCATAATAACCTTAGTTAGTAACTTTTCTAAGGTGAAATTAAAATATTGGACGCTTTCCTTGTATTCTCTTAAAAGTTGAATAAAGTCATCTATACGATAGTATTGCTCCTCATTTTCAAACGTCCATTCTTCTTCTTGCCCTATTCCAGTGAGTTCTTCAGCAAAACAAAATTGCAAATTAAGATAGTGTAAAAGATTAAGAGGGATAACATCTAGCGGCGTTTTTGCCCCTTTGGGTAAAGATAAATCTTGACAATGGGTTTCCAAAATATCAGACAGAACAGACCATCCTTTGCAAATGACTTCATACTTCATTTCATAAGTTCTAAATGGCATTTGAAGAAAATGATAGGCTATTTTTTGGGCAATTTCATACCAGGGTTCAATGGGCCTAGCTATATCATTGATATAAATAAAGGGACCTGTGTATCCATCATTGCTGTTGATGAGATTAGTTAGAACTTTATCTTGAACTTCAGTAAGTGAGTTCCCCTGTTCTTTTTGTTCCACTGCTTCCCAACATAAAAAGTAATCTGATTTGATAGCAAAAATAAAGTTATCCAGGGCATCTTCAAGATCATCTGCATCTTCTAAATCCAGATTTTCAAAAAAATCATGAGTAGGGATATCATCTGATTGCTGAGCATCTTCCGTTTTTTTCGTCATATTGTTTCCGTTTTTTTTAGATAAAAGGAAATTTAAATGAGAGCTTTTAATTGTATCACATTATTGACATTTTTGCTGGTGATATTTTCACTGAGTGTTTTATTTTATGTTATACTTTAAATTCATGTTATTAGTCACTGATTGGATTGAATAATGTCTTATATACTTGATGCCCTTCAAAAAGCGGAATATGAGCGTGAAATGGCTCAATTTATTAATAACGATATTGATAATAAAGGAAGGCGCTCTTTTCTTCAAACCAGTTTTTGGCTATGGATAACTATAATATTGTTAATGAATATACTCTTATTCACGGTTTTGCTTTGGCCTAAAAAAAACTTGACAGCGCCACAAGTCCATATTATAGCAACTGTAGTCCAACAGGTACATCCATGAACCTATCCTGCCCTCCTATTCGTTTTTAATTTTAGAAATCGAGGCTAGAGTTTAACAATCCCAAAGCTTTGGGATTGTTTCCGGATGAACACTATATAATTATTCAGTTGAAAATGGTTAACATTATGCCAAATCATCAAAGAAAAAAATTCAGATTTGAATATGCGGGTATTGTGTTAGGTTTTCTAATGGCATATTTTCAATTGTTTGATATTTTAGAAAAGTATCTTATAATAGAAAAACCAATTGTTTTAGAATTTGATAAATCGGAATCCACACCCGATACATTCACTTATGTCGTAACGGGGGCTGTTGCTGATGAAAATTATTTGCTTGATATGATCAAACTTTTTCCTATACCTGATAATTTGAAGCAAGTGAGTTTTCAATATGATCACTATCCAGAATTTGACTTAAAACCAATTACAAATACCACCCCTGATACCTATAAGGTGTCAAAAAATTTTTTGGAAAAAAAATACAATGAAGATAATTTTCATTTTGAGTTTTTAGACAATAATCGTTTTACATTTAAGTTTAAATTTAGTGGCAATGAACAAAATAAGCCAAAATTTGAGTGTAAAGTGTTTACGGTTGAAAACACTTCCATATCATGTGAAGTTAAGGAAAAAAGCGGATTTTTTTCGTTCATTCGTGATATTCCTTGGTATAGAATTTGGGTGGTACTTTCTTTTGTGCTGGTATTTTTTATTTACTTTTTTGAACAATTGTGGGGAATATGGAAAAATAGACGACAGTCTCCTGATAATGAGAGGAATAGATATAAGACTGTGAATCGTCTTTTTCGCTAAATATGATAAATGATTTGCTTGTGGTTGTTGCAATACTTTCTTTTTATAACCATTGGAGGAATACTAAAATATGGATTGGCATATTGTAACAGGTAGTAAAGGTGGTGTCGGTAAAACTTTGCTAACCTTGATGATCTTAGCCCGTCATCTTGAGAAGGAGCAAAGCAGTGCTTTAGCGCTTGATTTCAATGCGATGAATGCAGATACTTCTGCTATACTTCTTGATAGTAAAAAACGTGATCGAACGATGATTATCAATCACGAGGCTGCTAAAGATACTGAACTATTCGGTGCCGATAAAATAGTTGTTCAAAAAACGTTTACCTCATTAAGAAGAACATTCAGAAGTGAAAAGAAAAATTACGCTATTGGATGGCCTTCTAATCAGTTTAGTTTATATCCGCCCACTTTGTTTGCGGATCTGCTTGCTACAATCAAAGATTCTACCAAAGGGATTGAGAAAAAACTCAAGTTGCCAGAGTTAGGAAGTGTTATTATCGACACTAATTATCACTTTTGTAATATTTTTTCCAATGATGAAAAATATTATGAGAGCTACCAAAAATTGTTAGATGATGGTGACAGTATAACTGTTTGGTTTTTGTGGGTTTATAGACAGTTGGAAAACTTACTTAAACCGGGTTCGGAAGCTGATGCGAGAATAGTATCTGCAACTGCTAGCGCGATTGAAGAACATTTTATGCGGAATAATACTGCACCTCTTATGCATGTTTTTAGTCCAGTCGCATTAATTTCGTCCGAATTGGAAGAAACTCAGGATACCAATGCTATTTTTAAGTTTCTTAATGCAAAAAAGAAAGATGAAAAAAATATTTCCATTAACGAATTGGAAAACATGGCAAAATTACCAAAGGGAGATTATATTTATTTTCAAGACTGGGTAGAAGAATTGGAATTCGCCCGTAATGATTTACTGAGTGGTGATAATGATGATATACATAGCTTTTTTTTGGATATGCTTATCAATGCGATTCCTCAAGGAAGCGAAGAAAAGCCAACACGTCCCATGAATGTGATACCTCTCGCATATTATCATGCTGATTTGCAGTATTATACGGATAGGGTGAATGCAGATCCCGTGTCAAATATGAAAAAGTTTGACATTTACAAAAATTTTCTCAATTTGTTGGGATAAATCAAATGAAGATTGTTTTTTACAAAGCAAGTGAGGATGTGTGGTTTGATACAAGATATGCTCAACTTTGTCTTCCTAGTGAAATCATATTTTCTAATCACCAAGATAAGCTAGTGATATTTGAACAGAAAAGTATTGATGAGCTAGGACGATGGATTAAGCCATTGCTACCTAGAAATGTGACCGGTAGCAATGATATTTTTTTTGTACCTTCTGAAATACGGGATAAATTTATGGATGTCCTTAACAAAGTTATCAGTGGTTTCAAGGGTATTATGGTGAAGAAGGGCGAAGCAACGGATATACCAACAAGTGAAGAACTTGGGTTGGAGCCGGATAAGCCTAGTTCTTCTTTTTATGATAAGATGGAAAAACAAGAGGTTTATATTGTGGAAAAGCAAAATGCCGAAAAAGAACTGGTAAAAGTGTTCAATGACATTGCGGATCGAGATAATGAAATTGATGCTGTCATATTTTCTACTTTCACATCGGGTAGAACGAGAGTCGCGTATTCGAGCGATCCGAAAGGAAACAGGACGGTAAAAACTGATACTTTTGCAATGCAATTGAAAGATTTAATTGCTTTGCTTGATAAAACGCAGAAAGTTTACCCTGATGCGGGTACGTTAGATCACGTTATATTCCAAAACGCTGCCAGCGAAGGAACGCGTGGAAGCATTTTTCATATCACTCAGTTGCCTCAATATGGCAAATATTCTTTCTTGACTTTTATCAGTGCGACTGCTGAAGGTATAGAAATGCTCGAATATTACAGAGAACAGAATCTCAACAAGATTAAGGAATTGCTTGATGATATCTATTCATAGATCGTTAAGTGGGTGGGTGGCTATTTGTCGCACCCACCACCTTAAAACCAATCCCAAACTTACCCCACCAATAAAACCAAAATAATAATTATAAAAACGGTTATCAATCCTCCCCCTATCAAATTAGTTCTTGAATTATATCTTTTTTCCTCTTCCAATTTTTGTATCAACATCTGTCGATTCAAACGGTTGATAATTTTAGCCGGTTGATTGACTAATTTTAAAAACGCTAATTCAATCGGTAATGGATTTTCAAACAGAGTCAGTTTTTTTAGCTGAGAAAATTTGTCATATTCATACGGTAGCCCTGTCAGTTGATTACCGCTCAAATAAAGTTGCCTCAGATTAGGCAATTTGGACATTTCAGGTGGTAAAACGTTTAGTCGATTGTTATTAAGATATAACATCTCAAGGTGAGGCAATTTACCTATTTGGGGCGGCAACGTTGTCAGTAAATTTTTATCAAGGTTTAGCATGAGAAGATGGGATAATCTTGAAATGGATTTATCCAATGCAATCAATTGATTATCATTCAAATAGAGGCTTCAAGCCGAGACAACTTTGAGAGTTGAGGCGGTAAAGCCGCCAATTGATTACCGCTCAAATATAATAATTTTAAGTGAGACAATTTACCTATTGCCGGCGGCAGGGCTGTTAATTGATTATTGCTAAGATATAGCACCTTGAGCTTCGACAATTTTGCAATCGCAGGTGGTATAGTTGTTAATTGATTGCCACTTAATCCTAATTCTTCAAGCTGAGATAATTTAAAGAGTTCAGGAGGTAATGCCGTTAATCCCTCATTAAAGAGATGAAGCACTGTCGCTTTACGTTTAGCCGTTTTTTTGATAATGTTAAGTAATTCTTTGTTATTCATAGAATTAAATTAGAAGCGTAGGGTGCGCACTTTTGAGATCTATTGTATGGATTAATGGTGATTAGAGTTTTTTCCAAAAAACGGTAATTCAATATCATTTTGCCCTACCCACTCGATTTTATTTGAATTTTAAGTTAATACTCCATTCCGTCGTTTTTTTTGCTAACTTTATAAATCAATAGCTTACAAGGTGAGTCCAAATGTATTTATGATATGATGGCTTATGTCCGTCATTTAAGAATGAACCGCTTTATTAATTATTAATTGTTAATTTTAATTGTTAATCTAATTCATAATATCAATAAACGGAACCAGTGCAAGGAAAAGCTATTTTCGTAAATATATTATTTGGGTGAAAAACTTTTTAAGACAATTATTAGTAAAATCACGACGTTATATTTTTTAGGCAAAAAAATGATTGACATAAGTATTTTAAGCTTTATAATAGTTGATGTACGGTTGCTATGATATGCAACTCTAATAAATAAAGGGACGCAGCATTTTTGTATGTGTTAAGATTTTCCAGATGAGGCTGGACAAGTTTTAGATTATTGGTATACAAGGTAGCGTCCCCTTTTCCTTAAAAGGAGGTGCCTAGATGAATGCTATTTACCAACAGGATTTTTATACTTGGACTTTGGAACAGGCAATGTTATTAAGGCAAAAACGTTTTAATGAGATTGATTTAGAACATCTGGTTGAGGAAATTGAAGATATGGGAAAATCTGAGAAGCGTGCCCTAGAGTCTTATGTTGAGAACTTGCTAATGCATCTGTTGAAATGGGAATATCAACCTTATTATATAGGGCGTAGAAGTTGGGAATTAACTATTATTGAACAACGTAAGCGACTTAACTGGCATCTCAAAGAAAACCCAGGATTGAAGTCTAAACTTTCCGAAGCTATTAAACGATCATATGAATTAGCAAAGTCGGGAGCCGAAAAGGAAACGGGAATTCCTATTTCTCGTTACCCTGAAACATGTCCTTGGACTTATGAACAGTTCACGAACCCTGAATTTTGGCCTTCACCGGCTGAATAATATGATGTAAGGAATGAAAATTAAATAATACCCTTTCGAGGTTTTAATTTTTCTTCAAAAAACGAAAACCTCGAATACTAAACCTGCCAGGTTTAAAAAAAACATGGCAGGTTTGGGTACATACTGGTTTAAATGCGACTAATGAGGAAATTAAGGTGATATTTAGTGTGCTAAAAAATACGAAAGCCTTTATTGAACAATGGATTCAGAGCTTGGAAATGTGAAACGAGCGAGCGTTATTATTTTTGTGGTGGGTTTGACTATCCACCCTACGCTGGCTATTTTAACAAAAAATAGTATTTTGGAAAAAATAGGACATTTAAAAATGTATCAAGGTATTTTTATAGATGCTCAAAAAACCGATAAACACTTTGCGGAACGGATGTCAACGCCGGGTAAAAATGGACTGAAGGTTCAATTTCAACAACCAGGGGAGTTGATGAGTTTAGCTAACCACATTGTAGAAACTCAGCCAGCTTTGGTGGCATTAAATTACCATCAACAAATCCAGCACAATGCCTACCAAGCTGAAACTTTAGCCCAGTTCCTGCGTTCTTATACCTCAGAACATCTGGAGAAAGATTTTCCCATTGTTTTGCTTTACAATGAAAATGAAATCAACGGTTTTCTGAATAATGTCACTGCCCATGACTTATTCGATTGTCATTTTATGACAAAAAAAATCGCTGATAATCGCCCAAAAATATTATCGCTCGTCAAGGGTTATCAGCGTATGATCAAAAAATGGACGAAAAAATCTGAACGCTGGGCAACTTTTTTTGGGTTAAATAAGTCAGAACGAGTTGTGGTGGCTTATCAAGCTATACGTGAACTGGATAGGCTTAAAGCACCCCATCAGGTTGCCCAAGCGATTTTGCGCTATGTGATAGGGAGACAAGGAATTTTATTGGATAAAAATAATGTCTTAGCGCAATTAGGCGTAGCGAAAGCCGACAAAGAAATTGATAGCTTATTTGAAGTGCTAAAAACAGCCAAAGTGATCTATACTGGCGTATTTAGTGAAGGTTGGAACCGTTGGTGGGAACACCGTTTACAAGATTGGGGCAAACAATTATGTGAAGAAGCCCTGGGTAATATGACGGCTAAAGAACGGGTAGTTTGTTTGAATAAGAAACTGGGATTGAAATTATTGCCTGCAAAATCGCGCTGGCAGGAACATACTGATGCTTTATTTGCCTTTGCTTGTGATTCTTGTCATCAGCCTACTGAGCAACAATTTTCTGTGATTGCTTATGAACCTGATTCAATGCCTCATAGCTTTATCCAAAGAAGACATATTTGTTGGAAATGTGTTGAAACTGGCGAATTTGTCGAAAGCGGATTGACAATTGATGATGGAGAAAGATTCTTTGTCGAGATGATTTTAAATGGTGAAATGAGGAGTTGAATGTGAATATCATTCCAAGCGCAAGAGAGATGGCTTCACTATTAGCTTCTTTGAGTAATTTACTTTGCCAAAATCAGCTAATTTCTCCTGATAGTAAGAATTGTCTTGACCGTGCAAGTACACAACTTATTAAATTAAGTTCTTCACGAACCTGGGAATATGCAATTAAACCGTCAGCACCTATTAAATTTGTACCAACATCTGATAAAAAGTTAGGAAAGATCATTCCTCATGTTTATCTTGATGTCGCAGTTGAACCCCCTAAAAGAAATGATCTTCCACTTTTTAAAAGGCTTGATACTAAAATTGAGATTTTTGATCTTGCGGGTCATTTACAATCCCGTTGGCATATTGATCTAGCTAATCGGAAAGAAGATGGCACTTATCAAGATGGACCCATTTTTCACCTCCAAAGTGGTGGACATAAACCGCTAGCGAATAGAAAAGAAGAATTAAAAATCAGTCGTCCACGTTGGGCGATGCCACCAATGGAATTGATTTTAACTTGTGAAATGATTTTAGCGAATTTTTATCCAGCACAATGGAAAACAATTAGAACCGAAAAAAGATGGTTGAAACTCATTCAGGCTGCACAATCTATGTGTTATTTGACATACTATCAGCAAATACATGAGTGCTTGTTTAAGTCACAACCACTGATACCGAGACAGCAATCAGAATCCATATTAACCGCGCTTTGGGCAAAAAAATGAAAATAGGGATAGATCGACAAGCGAAAAATTACAATAGACTTCTTAAACATCTGAGAAACGTACCTACTTTTAAAGTAGCACGAGTAGGCTGGGTAGTCAAACCCACCTAAAAATAATTATCGTATTCATTGAGGTTTGGTGGGTTTTCTACCCACCCTACGCTGGCTAAAAAATACGAAAGCCTTTATTGAACAATGGATTCAGAGCTTGGAAATGTGAAACGAGCGAGCGGCATTTCAAAAATAAAAGTTAATCAATTAATGTTACTCTGAACCCAATTATTCTTCACACATAAGAGGTAAAAAATATGCAGTCTGCCATGCACCTTAAAACTGCAATTCTACCAGGTGGCAGAATTGAAGTCACTGATCTAAAATTGCCGGTTGGCGAATGGGTAGATGTGTTTGTTCTGCTCCCACATTACCCAGCAACAGCACGTCATTCAGCAATAGATGTTCTAGCACGAGTAGGCTGGATAGAGGTTTGGCGGGTTTTCTACCCACCCTACGCTTGCTGGCGTGTTTCTTTTAAGAAGTATTCAAAAATAATACGAGGTGATATGTGTTAAATGACATTAATACACTTGATTGTAACGAGGGCATTGAGCCATCTAATCAGGAGTTTATTCATAATTTACTAGCTCTTCCCAACGCAAACTCTGAAATAACAGAATTAAGAAAAATTTATCAAGAAAAAATGATAAAAAGACAGCAACGGAAAAAAGCGTTTCATCATTTTGTCAAAAGCAGAAAAATAGAAACAACTTCTGGATTGTCCGCGACTGAAATAATACGAAAATCCCGTGACAGTGGTTATGAAAAATAATGTACTTTTATATGATGAAAAAGCGGAACTAATGGCACCTTCGCTCATATGGTATGAGCTTGGAAGTGTCTTTTCAAAAATGCAAATGCCGAAAGAAAAGTCAGAAGAAAATTTTGCTGAGTTTCAAGAACAAATACAAATGGGGATTATAAAAATAATTCATCCTTCTTTAGAACTTATTAATAAGGCTGATGAAATTGCGAATATGGACACACAGGGGCAGGGATATATTTCTTCTTTTGATGCCACTTTTCATGCTCTTGCACTTTTGAAGAACGCAATATTCATGACTGCTGATGAAAAACATATTAGAAAAGTACAAAAAATCAAAGAATTATCAGATTCAATACAGTTTTTAGGTAATTTTCATAACGAGCGTGGAATGGATAAAGCTCGCGTAGGGTAGGTAGCTAAACCCACCTTCCACCCTACGCTGGCTATAGTGCCCCTTTTCTTTAAAAGCAGATATTATTAATATGTTATCAAGTTATAAAGCAGTTTTAAATAACAATCATTAAATAGCTGACAATGGTGGACCCGGTATTGATGATCCGG
>QNES01000009.1 GCA_003645255.1 Gammaproteobacteria bacterium | reverse complement strand
TTTCACGTACTGGGCGGATACCCGTTTTTGAAATTGAAAAATGTGTTCATTGCGGTTTATGTGATGTCGTTTGCCCTGATCTTTGTTTCGTTTGGAAACCCGCCGCTAATAATGAAGTTCATTTACAAGGTATAGATTACCAATATTGTAAGGGCTGTCTCCGTTGTATAGAAACCTGCTCAACGGGTGCCTTGAGACGCAAAATGGAAACGCCTGGTTTGGCAGATAAATTACGGGTTAAACTTTTCCCGGATGGAGGAATATAAAATGAGTGATGCTGCAACATTAAATAAAACCGAGGCAAAAGAGGGTCATCAACACACCGATTTTTTAAACGGTAATGAAGCCGCAGCCCAAGCTTCGCGGGACATCAATTATCATGTCATGGGATATTATCCAACGAGCCCTTCTACAGAAGTAGCTACCAATCTATCCCAAATGCTGGCAAACGGTGAACATGAAATTGATATGATAGCTGGAGACGGTGAACATGGAGCCGCTGGTATTTGTTACGGTGCCTCTCTGGGTGGAGGGCGTGTCCTAAATACCACTTCAGCTAATGGATTGCTATACGCACTTGAGCAACTTCCCGTTCAAGCCGATACTCGCGCCCCTATGGTCCTTAACCTCGTTGCCAGCACGGTATCAGGTCCCCTTAACATCCGTTGCGATCACTCCGATCTCTATTTTACGTTGAATACAGGATGGATTATTTTACTGGCAAGGGACCCGCAAGCGGTTTATGATCTCAACTTTGCGGCTGTTAAAATAGGTGAGCATTCAGAAGTACGGTTACCGGTTATTGTTTGTTATGATGGATTTTTTACCAGTCATCAAAAACGCCGCCTTCAAGTATTTAATAATACCGAAATGACTCAACCATTTTTAGGTAAGCCGACAACGGAAATAACGGCTCTTGATCCTAATAATCCGGTTACTTTCGGCGCATATATGCATGACACCGACACCATAAATAATAAAAAGCAGCATTCCCTCGCTATGGAAGCTGCCCGTCGTGTCATTCCAGAAGTATTAGGCGAACTGGAAAAAATAACGGGGCGACATTATCCGATTTTAGATGCCTATTGCATGGAAGATGCTGAATATGCAGTCGTTTTGCTCAATTCTGCCGCTGAAACAGCCAAAGAAGTCGCGGATAAACTACGCGATAAAGGTCAAAAAGTTGGCGTACTTTCCCCCAATGTCATAAGACCCTTTCCGGCTGACGAATTAAGAAACGCACTCAAAAACGTTAAAGCCATTGTAGTAGGTGATCGAGCAGATTCTTACGGAGCAGATGGTGGCAATATGTCACTCGAAATACGGGCAGCATTGCAACAAGCTCCTAATAATAAAACGGTCGTGTTGAGCCGTATTTATGGTTTAGGTGGCAAAGATTTCTATGAGGCTGATGCTGAAGCTTTTTTTGAACTTGCCCAAAACAGTCATGAAGCGATACCTTATGACTATTATGGCACCTACAAAGGGGATGCCAATCAACACCCAATTAAAGGTTTACCGGCAATTGATGCTGAAGAAGTTTCGCGTGGTATGGCGAAAGTCACACAAAATCAGGAAACAGGCAAATTAAATGTAGAACTTGAATCCTTATGGGCAATGGCAGGGGTTAAAAGTCGAATTGCCCCTGGGCATGGTGCTTGCCCCAGTTGTGGTATTTTCCCGATGCTACATCAGATCTATAGTGTTTTAGAAGGCGATCTCGTTGTTCTATTTCACACAGGTTGCGGTATGGTTGTCACCACCGATTATCCAAAAACCGCTCATAGAATCACTTATATTCATAATTTATCCCAAAACGGTGCCGCTACCCTTTCCGGGTTGGTTGAAATGTATTATGAAAGAGTGCGGCGTGGTGAATTACCTGAATCTTCAGACCTCACATTTTTGATGATCACAGGTGATGGTGGTATGGATGTCGGCATGGGACCCGCTATTGGGGCGGCGAATCGTAACCATCGTATGATCATGATTGAATATGATAATCAAGGGCAAATGAATACAGGTTCTCAACTATCTTATTCTACCCCAATCGGTCATCGCACTGCCACTAGTGAAATAGGTAGCGTACTGTCTGGAAAACAATTTCACCATAAAGATACTGCCCAAATTTTTGCGGCTTGTCACCTGCCTTATGTATTTACCGCCAGCGAAGGTTTTCCTGAAGACTTAATGCGTAAAGTCGCTAAAGCGCAATGGTATGCCAAACGCGAAGGATTAGTGTATGGTAAAATCATGTCATTCTGCCCGTTATACTGGCAAACCCCAGATAATCTTGCCCAATCAGTGATGCAAGCCGCTATTGATTGCTGTTTCTTTCCTCTCTATGAGGTAGAAAAGGGTCATACCCAGATTACTTATGATCCGGATATTCTGGGTACTCGCATTCCCATTGCTAACTGGCTCAAGAGACTGGGGAAAACCAAACATTTAGTCAAGCCTAAGAATGCTGAGATTCTGAAATCCTTTGAGGCGGAAGTGGCAAGACGCTGGAAACGCATTAAGGCAATGCACGAACATGAGGAACTTTAATAGAAAATGCCAAAAATAATTGAAAAACGAGTCTTGACACCTATCACCAAGATGTTTCGCTTTGATGCACCGATGATAGCCTCAGCTGCTCGCCCTGGACAATTTGTCATTCTGCGAGTGCGAGAAGGCGGAGAACGTATACCATTAACCATTGCCGATTTTGATGCCAAATCAGGTGTCGTCACTATTGTGGTGCAAGAAGTGGGAGTGACTAGTCGAATCTTAGGTGCTCACAAAGTAGGAGATAATATTCTGGATGTGCTTGGTCCCCTGGGTGAACCGGCTCATATCCCGCCAGGGGGTCATGTCGTTGGAATTGGGGGGGGCTTTGGTTCAGCCGCTTTATGGTGTCTCATGCGCGAACTCAAAGAACGAGGGGATCGCACGACTGTCATATTAGGTGCACGCCATGATCATTTATTGTTGTTGATTGATGAATTGCGTGAGGTGTGCGACAACTTAGAATTATGTACAGACGATGGCTCTGTAGGATTTAAAGGCTTAGTCACCGAGCGGCTCCAACAATTAATGGATGGTCCTGGTAAGCCCGATCATGTCATAGCCATTGGTCCTATGCCTATGATGCGAGCTATTGCTAATACGACTCGTGATACCGGCATTGCTACTCAGGTTTCCATGGATCCGCTAATGATCGATGGTACTGGGATGTGTGGCTGTTGCCGCGTTTCGGTTGGTGATGATGTGAAATTTGCCTGTGTTGATGGTCCCCTGTTTGATGCTGCTAAGGTAGATTTTGATGAAGCTGTCAAACGCAATAAGATGTATGTCAAGGAGGAAAAATTGGCTGCTGAACGGCAACAAAAAATAATGGAGGAAGCAACTCATGCCAGCTAAGCGAATCAAGAAAACCCCGATGTTGGAACGTAATGCTAAGCTTCGGGCAACAGATTTTATGGAGGTAAATGAAGGTTATTCAAAGGCTGCAGCCGCTTTTGAAGCGGAACGGTGTTTGCGCTGTCAAGATCCAATATGTGTTGCAGGTTGTCCAGTACATATTCCTATTCCTGAGTTTATCCATGAAATAGCCGCCGGCAATATGCCAAGGGCTGCAGAAATTTTGCGCTCAGCAAATCCACTCCCAGCGGTTTGCGGGCGTGTTTGTCCCCAAGAGGATCAATGTGAAAAAGTCTGTCACATGGCTAAACGCTTCAAACCGGTAGGCATTGGTTATTTAGAAAGATACGTCGCCGATTGGGAACGCGCTCAACCTAAATCTGAAGACGCAAAAAAGCCTACTCGCTCTCAACGTATTGCCGTAGTGGGTGCGGGTCCAGCCGGATTAGTCTGTGCAGGTGATTTGGCACGTCTTGGTTATCCAGTGACTATTTATGAAGGACTACACGCGCCGGGCGGCGTTTTGCGTTACGGTATTCCTGAGTTCAGATTACCCAATGAAATTCTGGACTGGGAAATTGATCAGTTGAGAGCTCTTGGCGTTGAAATCGTTTGCAATGTGGTTGTTGGTAAAACCCTCCAACTTGATGATTTATTTGACAAAATGGGTTACTCAGCCGTTTTCATTGGTACAGGTGCCGGCTTACCAAAATTTCTGGGCATACCAGGTGAAAACTTCAATGGTGTTTATTCTGCTAATGAGTTTTTAACCCGCATTAATCTGATGCAGTCTTATAAGTTTCCTGAAACAGACACGCCCTTATACATCGGAAAACGAGTCGCTGTTATCGGTGCAGGTAATACGGCTATGGACGCGATACGTTCAGCACTGCGGGTAGGAGCAGAAAAAGGTATGAGTATCTATCGGCGTAGCCAAAAAGAAATGACGGCGCGGGTGGAAGAATACCATCATGCCCTTGAAGAAGGAGTAGAATTTCATTGGTTGACAAATCCGATAGAAATTATCGGCAATGATAAAGGTATGGTAACGGGCGTAAAATGTGCGCGGATGGAACTGGGTAAACAGGATGAATCCGGAAGAGCACGCCCAATACCTATCAAAGGTTCGGAATTTGTCATACCGTTAGACAACATAGTGCTTTCCCTTGGTAACTCGCCGAATCCTCTATTAGTCAATAATACGCCCGGCTTAGAGAAAAACAAACACGGGTGTTTAATCATGAAAAATGACACACCACAAACTTCTAAAAAATGGGTTTATGCTGGTGGCGATGCTGTGACCGGTGCAGCCACTGTGATCCTTGCCGCCGGTGCTGGCAAAGATGCTGCGGCAGCGATTCATAAGGATTTGTCAGAAGTCGTTGTTTAAAAATATAATTCAAACGGTGAGACCTGACAGGTTTTAAAAACCTGTCAGTGTTTTTTTGCCCACCCTACGAAAATCCGAAAACTTGACAACTCGAAGTATAGATGTAAATCGAAATTCCAAAGAAAAAAGCAACTCTTGGCATACTTTAACCTTTTATGGAACATAGAGGACCATTAGAAATAGTGTTTTTGCCATAAATCTAGATGTTCAGATAAATAATTTCACACTAAAAACCTGTTAGGTCTTGAATACCTGACAGTTTTTTGGAAGTTATTTACCTGAACACCTATAGTATTTTTTGAATTGATTTTAAAAACTAAAAAATTGAGTTATAGTATAGTGACAAAAACAGTGAAAACCCAACGTTGGATTCTAAATGGACAAGTTCAAGGTGTTGGATTTCGCCCCTACATTTATAGATTGGCTACGACATTTCAATTATCCGGTTGGATCAAAAACCAATTGGGAGAAGTCGAAATTGTCGTTCAAGGTCATCCCCACCTTCTAGCTGCTTTTGCTCACGCTTTACTTCCCAAAGCACCCCCTCTAGCAAAACCAAAAATTGTCTCCTACCAGACAGTTGAACTGCCGCGCCTCAATGGATTTCAGATATTATCTAGTGATTCAAACACGGAGGCTATGATTCATGTTCCCCCAGATTATGCGCCCTGTCAGGATTGTTTGAAAGAGCTATATGATCCTGCTGATCGGCGCTACCGTTATCCATTTATTAACTGCACCCAATGTGGGCCCCGCTTCACTATTATTAAATGCTTGCCTTATGATCGCCCTAATACTAGCTTGTCTGGATTTCCATTATGTCCAGCGTGTCAGGCAGAATATACCGTTCCTGAAAATCGCCGTTTTCATGCTGAACCGGTGGCGTGTCCAGAGTGTGGTCCAGGGCTAACATTTCAACAGGGTGACGCTTGGATTAACAATACAGAGGCGGCACTGAGTGCTTGTATACAAGCCTTACAGGCTGGCGACATTGTTGCAATAAAGGGAATTGGGGGCTATCATTTAATGTGTGATGCTTGCCATGATAAAGCCGTTAAACGTTTACGACAGCTCAAACCCCGTCCTCATAAACCCTTGGCTCTTTTGTTTCCTGATGATCAAAGCGAGGATTTGTCCGGTCTAAAACCCTTTGTCATTCTGGAAAAATACCATATTGATTGGTTACGTTCGGCTATGCGTCCCATTGTGATGGTGAATCGGGTTCAAAATACGCCTTTGTCTGGTGAAATGGCGCCAGATTTAGCTGAGGTGGGCATGATGTTACCGTGTAGCCCTTTACATATTTTGTTGATGGATGCTTTTGGGGGTCCCCTAGTTGCGACTTCTGCTAATGTCAGTGGGGAACCTATTTTGACAAGCTCTACAGAGGTGAAAAAACGCTTGGGGCATATCACTCAACAATTCCTGCATCATAATCGCCCCATTGTTCGACCGGTTGATGATCCTGTTTTTCGTTTTATCCAAGGTATGCCACGCCCGTTGCGTTTAGGACGCGGTTGTTCACCCACAGAACTGACTTTGCCCTTTGAATTATCCCAACCGACACTGGCAGTGGGGGGGCAACAAAAAAATACCGTAGCACTTGCTTGGAGAAATCGGGTGGTGATTTCTGCTCATATTGGTGATTTGGCTTCACCACGCAGTCAAGCGGTTTTTGAACAGGTTATTCGTGATTTGCAACAACTCTATGCGGTTCGGGCAGAACGCATTGTTTGTGATGCTCATCCCCATTACCGTAGTAGCCGTTGGGCAAAGCTAAGCGGTTTACCGGTCCATCAGGTTTATCATCATCATGCCCATGCCGCAGCACTGGTAGGGGAGTTTTATTCTTCTTTCCAAACACCTTGGCTGGTTTTTACTTGGGATGGAGTGGGATTAGGTGAAGATGGGACGCTTTGGGGCGGTGAAGCATTTTATGGTTACCCTGGACAATGGCAACGTGTTGGCACTTTACGTTCTTTTGCACCACTTGGCGGTGATAAAGCTGCTCGTGAACTTTGGCGCAGCGCGTTAGCAATATGCTGGGAAACAGGCTATCATTGGAATGAAGGCGAAAAAATATTCGATAGCTCCTTACTCTATCAAGCTTGGCAAAAACGACTGAATTGTCCGCAAACTTCGGCGATAGGACGTTTGTTTGATGGTGCAGCAGCGTTGACTGGCTTATTAAAAAATGCCAGTTATGAAGGACAAGGACCCATGATGCTAGAAGCCGCGAGTCAAGAAGTGGGAGAAATTATCCCTTTACCCATTGATAAAAAGCAGGGTATAAAGGAAATAAATTGGGCGCCACTTATACATAAGTTGCTTAATACTCATGACTCGGTATCATCAAGGGCAGCTAGTTTTCAGGCCAGTTTAGCAGACAGTTTGCGAACTTTAGCTTGTCTCATCCGTGAAGAAAAGGGTGTGACACAGATTGGTTTAAGTGGTGGCGTGTTCCAAAATCGGGTTTTATGTGAACGGGTGTTCTCATTACTCCATGCTGAAAATTTTAAGGTTTTTTTGGGGAAGCAGTTACCTGCTAATGATGCTGCCCTTAGTTTTGGACAGATTATAGAAACGATGGCAATGGACTTCAAAAATTCATCAAAAAACACGGCAAAAATTAATTTTAGGTGATTCATATCCTAAATTTTTATCCTAATTTTCACCCTTGCCTGATTCAGACAGCTTAGGGGCAACCACAAAAAATTGCCCTACATTTTCATTCCATAATAAATCATGAAAAATACAGCTTACCTAGAAATCAACGGCGCAATCGGCGAGGGCGGTGGACAAATTTTACGCACCGCTTTAGCTTTATCCCTTTGCACCCGTAAACCATTTCGCATAACCCATATTCGTGCCGGACGTAAAAAACCCGGCTTACGACAACAACACCTTACCGCCGTCCATGCTGCTCGTGATATTTCAGGGGCGCAAGTTGAAGGTGATGAAATTGGTTCTAGCACCGTGAGCTTTGCGCCTGGTGAAATACAACCTGGCAAATACCACTTTGCGATAGGCACCGCCGGCAGTACCACTTTAGTATTGCAAACCGTATTGTATCCACTTTTATTAGCAACAGCCGAATCTCACATAACTTTGACCGGCGGTACGCACAATGTCCACGCACCCCCTTATGATTTTTTAGCGCAGGTTTATTTACCTGTTCTTAATCGTATGGGTGTCCAAGTGACAGCAACCCTTGACCGTTATGGTTTTTTCCCCAAGGGCGGTGGACGATTAAGAGTCCATATCACGCCCACCACTCACCTGCGCGGACTCAGCCTTATGGAACGTGGTAAAATAGTAAAATGTCAAGCAACTGCCCTAACTGCCGGTCTCCCCGAACATATCGCTCTACGTGAATTGCAACGAGTAACAGAAAAGCTTTCCTGGTCACAAGACTGCTTACATCATTGCGCCTTACCACCTAATCAAGGACCTGGCAATGTTTTACTATTGCAAATCCAAAGCGAGCATATTACAGAAATCTTTAGTGGTTTTGGACAACGCGGCATTAGGGCAGAAGCCGTTGCAGAGGGTGCCATTAAAATGGCGACGGATTATATGGCGGCTAATATTCCCGTGGGTTCGTATTTAGCGGATCAATTATTATTACCGCTTGCCTTAGCCGGAGAAGGGGAATTGATTACCACAACACCGAGTAGTCATACCTTGACTAATATAGAAACTATTCATTACTTCCTATCCGTGCCTATTACGCAAACCCATTTGAAGGGTGATGTTTGGGTTATTCGGGTGGGTTGAAAATTGACTGTCTAATAATTAATGATGCAATTCACTGAAAGCGAATAATAAGAGGGGACAGACCACGTTTTATGCTAAAATGTGATCTGTCCCTATTTTTAAGTATATCGTTCTTTCATCTGAAGTATTGGTGCCTGGTGATTTAATTTAGATTAAGTCATTCATGGTAAATAAATTATTTTTGAGTATAAATATTTTGTGAAGTTCTAAGGGCTTTAACTTGATATTCAAGTTTTTAAAGTTAAAAGGCTTGCCCGAAATATTTGCCAAAAATAGTATTTCTAAGGCAACCTATATTTTTTCGGCTTGTTTTTAAACATCGATACTTCAAGAAATACTATTTTTGCCAAAAAGAGTATTTCTAAGGGCTGCTCACGCGCTGTAAATTCTTATGAATTTTACTCTGACCCCAATTATTCGTTTTTCATTACTATTACCAGCACCTTGAATATCGCCCATCCGAAATCGTCCTGCCGGTATTTTTACCATTTTGGGAAATGGGATTAAAAGAATTGAATAGGCTTGACCTTGTTCTACCATCTGCCCTTGTATTTCAACTTGATTGTCCTTTAAATTCGCTGTGATGAATAAGGGCTTGTTTGGACCCGCTTGATAAATCTGTTTAGCGGCTTTAACGCCCACTTTAACCGTACCCTTATTTTGCAATTTTCCAAAAAACGGCTTTACCCAGGCGGCTTGCCAATCTAAATTGACTTTAAAGGTTTGTGCATCCGCATTATAATGAACTAAACGCAAGACACCAGCTTGATAATCCAAATTGCGCTGCTTGACTTGCGCATTAAATTGCTGTAATAATTGATGCCGTCGGGATTGAAAAGCCGCCGTCGTTTCAAACATATCTTGCTTGGGTTGAAAATAAGGCGCGAAATCGCCTGTCACCTTGATAGGGATTTCTTCGGGTGGATTGACGACTTGTAGAGTTGGTTCAACTGTCGTAACAATTTCTGACACAGTTGGTGATTGAGTCGATGAACTCGGTTGTTTGAGATCATCATAAATGTCTTGAAACAGATAAAAAGTCGCAATGATAGCAACTATCGTCGCCAGTAAAGACAGCAATTTATGGCCTTTGAAATATTCGGAAAAGGCTGCTCCGCCACTTAAAATAAATAATACCGCTAAAATCAATAATTTGAGTGTCATAAATTTTACCTTTGAAAAAATGAATGATTTACCCGTTATCCAAAAAACTTATGATTTAATTAAATGGTATATCCCTATTTTAAATCGTTTGCCTAAAAATCACAAATTTGGGCTAGGTGATAGAATTATAACCGAATTATACGGTTTATTAGAGGGATTCATTACCGCGCAATATGCTATCAACAAGCTAAATTTATTAAAAACGCTAAACGGTAAATTAAGTATCCTCCGTTATCAAACCCGTTTACTCCATGATTTTGAGTTGCTTTCAACTAAACATTATCACTATGTGATGCAACACCTTCATGAAATCGGTCAAAATCTGGGGCAATGGATTAAGCAACAACAGAGGGCAAATAGATGAAACGATATGGTCATTTATTTCCCAAAATCACGGCATTTGAAAATTTATTAATTGCTGCCAAAAATGCGCAAAAGGGCAAGCGTTATCAAAACAATGTGTTAGCTTTTAACCACCATTTGGAAGATACGCTATTTCAATTACAAAATGCGTTAAATGCCAAAATTTATCAACCTGGGGCTTATACCACTTTTGAAATTAAAGAACCAAAGCCCCGTTTAATTTCAGCCGCACCCTATCGGGAAAGGGTAGTACATCACGCGCTTTGCAATATTATTATACCTATTTTTGAGCGAACTTTTGTCACAGAATCTTATGCTAATCGAACGGGCTTTGGAACGCATAGAGCTTTGCAGCGTTTTATCAAATTTGCACGTTCTAATCGCTATATTTTACAATGCGATATTCAAAAATATTTTCCAAGTATTGATCATGCCATTTTAAAATCATTAATCCGCCGTAAAATAAAATGCCCTGATACACTCTGGTTGATTGATAAGATTATTGATAACAGTAATCCACAAATACCGGTGGTGGCTTTTTTTCCGGGGGATGATTTATTAACGCCGCAAAGTCGGCGACATGGGCTGCCGATAGGTAATTTGACAAGCCAATTTTTTGCTAATGTTTATCTCAATGGGCTTGATCATTTTATTAAGGAAAATTTAAAAATAACCCAATATGTGCGTTATGTTGATGATTTTGCGTTATTTTCGGATGATGATGCTTTACTTAAAAGGGCGCGACTGGCTATTGAGGAATATCTTGTCACGTTAAGGTTAAAAATTCATCCTATTAAAAGTCAGTTTATTGAAGCTAAACACGGTGCAAATTTCCTGGGTTTTCGCGTTTTTCCGCATTGTGTTCGGGTACAGGGAAAATTTGCGACGTGCCAGGCGGCGATTACGCCATTTACAGGCTGATCTTGCCCAGGGTAAAATAACCATTCGGGAGGTTTCTCAGTCTATTTGTAGTTGGGTGGCGCATTTGGAACATGGGGATACTTGGCGATTGCGGGAAAAAATTTTTGACAAGCTGATTTTTTAGAAGGGCGTTCCCGAACAGCCATTTTGTAGCCAAGGCTTCCAAAATGCCGTAAGGGAACGAAAAAGATTAGAACGAGTCTTCAGCATCATGCTTACCAAGCCGCTCAATCAGGTTTGATATTCGGATGAAGTCGCCCTCATCACCGGAGTAGGTCTGGACTCTTCTCCTGTACGCCCGGCTAATTCGCATTAACCGGCTCTGACCATGAAGAGTAAGCGCAGCCACACGGAAACCATAGTTGTCGTTACGGTTGTCGGTACGGGCGTTGGTCGGGTTGTTGTTCCACGAACCACCACGCAGCACTCGGAAGTGCCTACCCCGTTTTTACCCTCTCCGAGAGAAAAGTAAAAATCGGTAAGGTGATCTATCTGACGTATCACTAAATTATAACAAATTTTTTGAAAAAATCGAATTTCTAATGAATTACATGGACATTAAGCAATGGCTATTTCCCAAAAATTAATCATACATTACCACGAACTCAAACAACAAGCCCCCGATTGCATTTTGTTAATGCAGGTTGGGGCATTTATGCAAGTGATGAACGAAGACGCTAAAGCTATGTAGGGTGGGCAACGTGTTTTTATTGCCCACCAACCAACACTACCAAACTTTAGCCTGAAAGTCTGGCGGATTGGCAATACTCGCACCGCCATCTTTGCTTTGGGTAAAGACAAATAAACCGGCATTTTCAGCTTCTTGTTCCAAGGCTTCTGAAACAATCAATGAACCAATTGCGCCATAGATTTTATAATTGGCATAAACGGGAAATTCATGTTCAAAAAGGGGCCAGGTTCAATTTAATTTTTAATCTTGGACGGCGCATCGAATTGAGCTGTTTTAACTAACGTAAGGCGGGATTGCAAATTCCGTTCCGCAGAAAAGAGACTTGGTTGAGCCACGATTTCATCAATTCTTTTTTGTGCCATTTCTTGATATTCCTTTACAAGATCGCAACCTATAAATCTCCTTTCGTTTTTTATAGCTACCACACCGGTTGTGCCTGAACCTGCGAACGGATCAAAAACAATGTCTCCTTTCCTAGTCGAAGCTAATAGACAAGTTTCGACCAAAAATTCAGGATAAACGGCAAAATGTGCCTCCATAAATTTTCCTAAAGGAATCTCCCAAACAGTCCTTTTATTTCTACCTTTAGGATGAAAGGCTTGATCCCATCTACCATTGTGTAAGTTCTGGTCACCTGAATTTTTGCCATTTTCCGGTGTGCCATTCCGTTTCCCTAAATGATTTCTTCCCCCCCTCATTTTTGAATTTTCTGTAAATGTAACATGTGGCTCTCTTATGGAATCTGCATCATAGTAGTAATTGCTTGATTTGGAAAAAAGAAAAATGTATTCATGATCCGTGGTGGGTCGGTTTTTTACTGAAGAAGGCATAGCATTTGGCTTTTTCCAGATTATATCACTACGCAGAATCCAGCCACTTTCCTTGAGAGCAAATGCTACACGCCAAGGAACCCCTTGAAGTTCTTTATTTCGATATGTGTCTCCTAAGTTAAGCCAAAGCAATCCATCATCACAGAGTTTTGACTTTATCACACTAAAGCACGAAACGATATTTGCGACATAATCCTCTAGGCTGCTTTCTCTGCCTATCTCATATTCGCATTCCTCTTCTCCAGTGTAATTTCTGTGTCCGAAATAGGGTGGGCTAGTTATTATGCTTTGGATAAGATTATCAGGTATGCTTGCTGCGATAGTACGAATGTCGCCAAGAATGACCTTGTTGACTATTTTACTGATATCGACCATTATCCAAAATTCCTTGAATATACTTGTTCAACTCAATTTGAGAGGCTTCGTCAAATCCTACAAACTTATTTGGATTCATATTGAAATGAAAAACCTTATCAATCTGGTTATCAATATTTCTAAGTTCAGATATGGACCAATTGAGTGCTACTATAACCGCGATCATATGATATTTGCTCTTATCATCTTTCAGTTCTCGAACAGCAGCAATTATGTCCCTTGTGAATATATGTGAATGCCCTCCGCCCTCAGTCTCTCTTGTTTTAATTGGCATTAAGAGTGTTTGTATTGGGCTATCATCTGAAGGCATCAGTCCTACGGAAACATCAATAGTGTGATTACCTATTTTTATTTGTTTATCAGCAATAGTAACTTTCTTGTACTTGCCATAATTTCCATGAATCGAATAATAGTTTTGAAAAGCTGTAATTATGGCCGTTCGTATACTGGCTTCAAGATGATGCCCTTTGATGCTGCGCCGAGAACCTTCAAGGCGATCCATGACCACCTCTCGCACTGTTAACCAGCAAAAACTTCGGACAGATGACCTATATTCAAGTATCAACCCAACCAGAGTGTCAGTTTCCGCAACTATCTTATCAAGATTTTCTAATTGTCTCATTCGGGCTATTAGAGGTACTAATCTTTGTTGAGGGGCATCCCTAATAATCCAAGCAAAAAAATAGAAACATGCCTTGGCGTGGGGATAAACCCTTCCAATTCCATCAAAGAGCAAAGGGCGCTTTTCTTCTACTTCGTGATAGCACGCATTAATAATGGAAACGATGTCAGTTTTGTTCGCTGACATTAGGATTTCATTTAGCTCTTTGTGTGAGCCAGTTAACCTTTTTGCTGTTTTTTCCACCCAGTCGTAAAAGGGTTTTGCCTGGTCGGCAAGTTTTGAGAGTTCCACCAAACAGTAGTGTGTAATATCTACTTGGTGAACAATCACTTCATTCATTTGCAACTTCCTGTTTTTTCATATTGATGACCATAGTTTGCAGATAACATTCCCTCTTTTCCCCTATTCTATGCACATAACTCTCTAAGCAAAGTAGGTTGGGTTAGATTGCGCGGCAAAAAAAACGTAACATAGAGTAGAGGGAACAAGGATTAGTTAGAAATAATTTTACTCTGATTCATATTTTATTCAGTTATGCAAGCAAAACAGCTAATTCCTAATTCAATAAAGAATTAGCCATTTCGTCCGACAAGTGTGACCAAGACGGGTCACTTTAACACCTTAATGAAAGGTTTTCTATACGATATGTTCTATATACTCAATATCGCAGTTTTTTTAAAAATGACATGTAAATCAATGAGTTACAAGCGGGTTCCCGATGAGGTCTTATTTTAATAACCTATTGATTTTTATACTGATTTAAAAAATCACTTCGCATTGAAAACCCTTGCAGGGTAAAAAATTGCGGTATCAAGTATATAATAATGTATTTAGCAGGAAAGGTCAACCCCATTGCTAAATTTTTTTATCTGTCAACTTGATCAAATTGAGTGTGATCTCCGTTTGATGTAGATAATGCTTAGTAGTCGGCCTCCGATGGCTACTGTATGCACACAACTCGTAAAGCAAGCGTAGAGTGCGTCCCACGCACCATCCTACCGCAAAACACACCTCACGCTTATTTCAACTTACAACAACGGCACAATCAACAATGCCACAATACTCAAGTTAATGGCAAAGAAAACAGTGGGTTTCGCTATCGCTCTACCCACCCAACGCTCGCTAACCCAACCTACTTACTTGGCTCACGATTATAAATAACTGCTGACAGTTTCTTTTAACCTATCAGCGTATTGAGAGATTTCATTGAGTTCAGCGATCCGAACTTTTTCTTCGTTCTTGTTCTCATCAAAAAAAACTTTATCCTCGAATACTGTCTTTCCTAATTTTTTACTTCTGAAAAGTTTTATTGAACGTTTTGCACACACTCCAAAAATAGTGTCAGAAGTAATGGAAATTATTAAAAATAAAGGACTTAACAAAATAACCTACAGACAATGTTATGGATTATCCAAAACGCGACCGAGAAATTCTAAAGTCAAAAAACGCTTGCAAACTTGGTTAAAAAAGCATTTTAAAATCCAAAAAAGACTAACCGAGCTACCGCTGTTAGTCAGCAGTGACATTATTGAATCGCTGTTTGGTAATTATAAACACATTATTGAGCGCAGTCCGCAAGCGGATATGAATCGCTCGGTATTATTGATTCCAGCCTTATGTGGTCGTCGAGAAGAAACCGTGTATGCTCAGGCATTAAAAGAAGCATCCCAAGTCGATTTAGAAAAATGGGAGAAAAAGAATATTCCTTATACTATACGAAAAAAACGCCACGAATTCTTTAAAAATGCAAGCCAAAAAGCGGGGAAAATATTAGCGGGGTAGCTGAGTATTTCGACAGGCTAGGTCAGTCCACATAATGTTAGTCTCCAATAAGTTCTTCAGGTGTACAAATGACAGGTGTTTGGTAACCGTATTGGTGATTAATCTTTTCTATTATCAAGCGCATTTGAGCATTGGCAATGTGTTTACAGTTCCAAGTGAGTAGGTAATCCATTTTGTGAATCGTTGGCACTGCAATGTGGAGTGCATCTTCTACCGCTTTTGATGGTAAAGCCCTCGGCGCAATTAATTTCTCCGAAAGATAAGCAAGCGTAAGGTGCGTCCCACGCACCAGTATTGCACAAAACACACTTCACGCCTATTTCAAATTATAACAATGGCACAAATTAACCTTTATGTAAAGGAGGAGGATAAGGCATTTTTCTACCACTTGAATCGGTTGCCATTAAATTGAGATTATGTCGGCGCATGAAATTTTGTGCTTTTTGATGAATATAAGCACCTTCTTCTTCCGCTGACATTGATTCAGTCGCTTTTTGCGATTTTGCTTTCCATTCAAGCACTTCAGCTAATGATTTGTCAATTTTCAGCATTGTAACTTACCTCCATTGGAGTTATCAATTGTAATGGTTTGGTATAACCATTTAACATATTAATTGCATTTACTTTTTTTTGACGATGTACGTTGGCAATATGTCGTAAATTCCAGCTAATCACAAAATCTAATTCGTTAACAGTAGAAAAAGCAATATGCTGTGCATCACGATAAGCCTTTAATGGTAAGACTTTGTTAGCAAAATAAGCATCAGTTAACTTTTTCATAGTCGGTTCCCAAACAAGAATCGTCGTCTGAAATTGCTCAATCAAACTTCTCAATTGCGTCGTTTTTTCATTAGATGCGTTATCAATTTCTTCTAAAACAATTTCTGAAATAAAAAGTTCAAATTGATTATTTGGCAATGAATCAAAAAATTCACGAGTCACTGCCTTCTTTTCCGGTGCATCATCAGCATAGTAAAAATTCCATGATGATGTTTCCAAATAAAGTTTTAAGTTTTTCATGGTTATGTAAAAGTTAATGGCAGAAAACTATAAGTGGGAAAAAATGGTGGAGCGTTCGCTCTACCCACCCTACGCTCGCTACAAATGACAATTGCTCAATCAAACATATACGGCTTACGAGTTCGTTCTACCCACCCTACGCTTGCTTAACTTTTTTCAATGAGGCAGGTAAATGTCTACCTGGCTACCCACGCTGGCTTGGCTTATGATCGTTTAATAGGATGAGACTCAAAAATAATCGCCTTTTCCAGTTCAATACCCGATATAACAGATGAATAGACATATTTTACGGCATTTTTCACATTGAAGGCTTGATTGATTTCCTTTACAAAAGGATCGGTTGTTTCTAAAACAGTTGATCTGATAATCTGTTTCAGGATACTTTTACTGAGATGATTATTCAGCGCAGTGATTAAATGTGTTAATGCCGTTTTCAAACTTAAATCATCATATACTTGTGTGCTGATAATAATATTCCAACGAGGAATCTCAGCATCAAAGGCTTTGAGCATAAATAATGAGACGGGTCCATTTTCTTGCTGAAAGACTTTTACCATTTGACGAAATTCTTTTACCAATATTTCATTATCCATTTCAATACTCCATAATGACATATCCGCAAATGTAAACCGTACCATCGTATAAACAGGCATTAAAAAGAGTTTCCGCTTCTTCCAGTCTGAGTTTAGCAAGTTCTTTTAATTCGTTTCGAGTTGGCATAATTTTTTGCGGTGAATTTCGATTGTTTAATTTCAATAAGAACTATATGGCTATATTGCTATTGAAACATTGTCCAAAAACAAGATAGCATGCCTGTAGGGGCGAACCTGTGTGTTCGCCCTTTAAGAGAAAACGGTGGGTGGAGCTCTACCTACGCTACGCTGGCTTTTTTTACAATATATCGAACACCCTCAATTCCTTGAAAATCGCTATCTTGTGTCCAAAGTGTGGCATTGTACTGGCGGGCAGTGGCTAAAATGATACTGTCTGCCATTGGTATTTTTAAATCGTAGGAAATTTCAGCGGCATCAATCGCTAATGAGGCATTCAATTCAACTACTTTTCCCATTTTCATTAAAGAAGCTGCTCTTAATGCGTTATCCTTATCTGTTTGTTGCAAGAGTCGTTTATAAACTTCATAAATGCTAATTGCTGGAACAATCAATTCAGAGGTATTTCTAATAGGTACACGAAAAACGTTTACATTTGTCCCATCTGCAAAGAATTCCAACCAACCGGATGAATCAACAACGTTCAAAATCTATCTGCCTCCCGTTTAATAGTGGTATCAATCCCTTTTAAAAAACCTTGTGCTTCTTGCATTATTCTATCAATGCCTTCTTTCATAAAGTCTGGTTTTTTTCGCAGAGAATCAACCGGGGAAAGTTCTATTCTGTTTTCAAATTGTTCAATTTGAAGTTTTTGACCCGGTTTCAATGCGAGTCCATCTATCATTTCACGAGGAATGACAACTTTAGATTCTGGAGAAATAGTTATAGTTTGCATAAAAAATAATCCATTATTAAATTTTGATGAAGTTTTATTGCTGGTTCTCGCCTTCGTTAACACTGTTCGCTCCCATTTCGCCATTCAATGGAATCTTCCCAAGCCGGGTGTTCATCAATCTCAAGTTTTTCCAATTTTTGTTCTAACTCTGGTAATGAACAGTTGTAACGAGTTTCAAAATTGTTGACGAATATTTACCCCATATTGTAGGCTTTCGAGTTGATGATGGGTAAGATGAGGTATTTTTTGAGTTTCAAGAAACATCGTTTGATTCCTTATGATTGCTATTGAAAACCATTGTCCAAAAACAAAATAGCGTGCCTGTAGTGGCGAACCTGTGTGTTCGCCTTTTAAAAGAAAACGGTGGGTGGAGCGTTCGCTCTACCCACCCTACGCTTGCTTAACTTTTTTCAATGAGGCAGGTAAATGTCGGGTTACGTTTTTTTGCTGCGCAAAAAAATCTAACCCGACCTACCTGGTTTGGCTCACGATTATAAATAACTGTTGACAGTTTCCTTTAACCTATCAGCGTATTGAGAGATTTCATTGAGTTCAGCGATCCGAACTTTTTCTTCGTTCTTGTTATCATCAAAAAAAACTAAATACTTTCTCTTAGGGTTATTGAAGTATAATCTGCAAATTGGTTTACGATTGTTATCGTCAAACAATATACCACAATAACTGATGGTATCACGCATAACGACTCTTTCCGGGTCAATAGTTTCCTTTAGTATTTCCCTAACAATACTATGACCTTCAATTTCTTCTTCAGTAGTCACAATCCTGCTCTCCCTATCCTTTTTTCTTTCTTCTTTTGTATTCGCTTCCTCTGTTATAGCTGCTATTTGAGTTTCGGATTGGTTTTGGGGTTGTTGCTCAGAGTCTTCTTCGACAGCCAAAGCCGACTCTAAACGTTCATTAATCTTATCACTAAGAAATTGTTGTAGTGCCTTTTTGACGAAATCAGTGAACTGTTGTTTGACAGACGGGGCGAGTCTGCCTGAGTAAACTTGGGCTGCAAAAAATCTAACAAATTCATCAGATGGCTTGGCGAATTGCGCCGCTAGGATACGTTTAATCTCTCTCGTATATTTTAATTCCGTTGCCGCTGTCAAATTCGTTGCGAGGTCAAAAAACGGTTTGGTAAATCTTTTTAAGTCCTCAACCACAGACTCTCTGATGTCAAGCATGTTGAACTCCATAAAAGGCTTGGAGTCCATTTTGTTAGGTTCTTCAAGGTCCGTATAAAAATGGTAAATGATGCCATTCGTCAGTACCGCAAATCGAGCCTCAGTGACACTAAAATACCGATAAAGTTGAGATTTATGTTCTTTCTCAATATCCGTGCCGCACCATTTACATTCAAACAGTATGATGGGTTTATTCTCCTTGAGAATGGCGTAATCAACTTTCTCACCTTTTTTGGTGCCAACGTCTGCTGTTAATTCAGGTGTAACTTCGTTCGGATCAAAAACGTCGTAACCCAAAGCCCTAATAAAGGGCATAACAAAAGCATTTTTTGTGGCTTCCTCAGTTTGGATATCTTCCCGCTTTTTGAAAATTTTAGAGGAAAGTGCTTTCAGTTCGTCTATTAAATCCACAGTGTACTCCTTTGAATTGAAAATAAGGATTATAATACTCAGAGTGATATAACAATTATTAGCAAGTGTAAAGTGCGTCCCACGCACCATTCTACCATAAGACACACCTCACGCTTATTTCAACTTACAACAACGGCACAATCAACAATGCCACAATATTGATAATCTTAATCAACGGATTAATGGCAGGACCCGCTGTATCTTTGTACGGTTCGCCAAAAATTAGGATAATTCGTTTACAATTTTAAGCACCTCAATGCGCGTATGTGATGCAAGGCGAAATCCCAATATTTGAAGTTTATTTAACCAAGGTTCAACCGTTGATATTAAGTCCGCGTTTTTGGCATCAATTAATAATCCAAGTGTACCCGTTAGCTTGATTTTTCGACTTTTAGCTATCCGTCTCGCAAGTCCATCATCAAGAATAACAATGGAGTCTTTAGATTCCAATGCCAACATCAATACTTCTGTTTCGCCGGCTCCCAAATTAATCACTAAAGGTAATGCTGATATACTCAAGGGTTGACGGACAGTAATCCAATTGAAGTCATTGAGGTTAGGTAAATCAATTCCTAATTTTTTACCCTCTTCAAGTTCTTTTAGCACGGCTGGCGGAACAACAATAGTTTTCGTTAAAGCGGGTAGAATGTGCAAGAGTTAAAGTTGATGGAGATATTGAAGAGGTGATGTGTCGCAAAAAAATTCAGACAAGTCGGGTTTCTCCTTCAAGTTCTTCTTTGCTTAAAGTAAAAGTATCTACTCCATAATCTGTTAATTTTGTCAAAAAAAGGACACGAGAAATTCCTGCTAATTTGGCTGCGGCTTCAGAAGAAAGAACACCTAATTCAAAGAGTTTCACCGCGGCAATCATACATAAAGTATTACCAGCTGTTTCCAAAGGCCAGTTTAAGGCAATTAATGATTCATCTGGAATTTGTAAAGTGATTTGACTCATAACAATTTAATACCTTTTCTAAATAGTTATACTTTGAACGGCTAAAAACGGGACGGGAACGAATTGAGGAAAACGGCATACCTGACAGGTTTACTTCGTTACTTCGTATCCAAAACCTGTCAGGTATAAGTTTATTTCAACTTACAACAACGGCACAATCAACAATGCCACAATATTGATAATCTTAATCAACGGATTAATGGCAGGACCCGCCGTATCTTTGTACGGATCGCCAACGGTATCACCGGTGACTGCCGCTTTATGCGCGTCGGAGCCTTTGCCACCGTGATTGCCATCTTCAATATATTTCTTGGCGTTATCCCAAGCTCCACCGCCGACTGTCATGGAAATAGCGACAAATAAGCCGGTGACAATGGTGCCGAGCAATAAACCACCCAAAGCTTCAATGCCTAATGTATATCCCACAATAATAGGCACTAACACGGGCAATAAGGAAGGCACTATCATTTCAGCTATCGCCGATTTTGTGAGCATATCCACTGCTTTGGAATAATCCGGCTTGGCTGTTCCTTCCATAATGCCTGGAATTTCTTTGAATTGGCGACGGACTTCTATAACGACACTAGCCGCAGCGCGTCCTACCGCTTTCATAGCCATCGAGCCAAATAAGAAGGGAATCATACCACCGATAAATAAGCCAATAATGACCCTCGGATCGGACAAATCGAAAGCAATTGAATCCACCCCCAGATGTTCAGAGGCTTTATGTTGGTAGTCAGCAAACAAGACTAATGCGGCTAAACCAGCAGAGCCAATGGCATAACCTTTAGTCACCGCTTTCGTTGTATTACCAACGGCATCCAATGGATCGGTGATATTACGCACTTTTTCATCGAGTCCAGCCATTTCAGCGATACCGCCTGCGTTATCAGTAACAGGACCATAAGCGTCTAGTGCGACGATAATACCGGTCATGGATAACATGGAAGTGGCTGCGATAGCAATGCCATAAATACCGGCAAGGTAATACGCGCCACCAATACTGGCACAGATTGCTAATACTGGTAAAGCTGTGGATTCCATAGAAACAGCGATACCAGCAATGACGTTGGTACCGTGCCCCGTTGTGGAAGCTTGAGCAATTTTACGCACTGGGCTAAACTCAGTGGCGGTATAGTATTCAGTGATGACAACCAATAATGCTGTCAAAGCTAAACCAATGAGCGCGGCACCGTAAATATTGAGCACGGAATAGTTTATATCTCCAGCAAATCCCGTAAATGTAAATGCTTCCACGCCGGACATCAGCCATACTGTGATGGGGTAAAAGGCAATAGCGGCAAGAACCGCAGATACTATTAAGCCCTTATACAAAGCCCACATAATTTTTTTACCATCAGTTGCCTTCACAGCATAAGTACCGATGATAGAAGCGATGATGGAAACGCCACCTAAGACGAGGGGTAATAAAATGGCTTTATTAGCCATTACTTCATCAACCTCTCCATTACTACCAATAAAAGCTAAACCACCGATAAGCATGGTTGCAATAATTGTCACTGCATAAGTTTCAAATAAATCGGCAGCCATACCAGCACAGTCACCGACATTATCACCGACGTTATCAGCAATCACGGCTGGGTTACGGGGATCATCTTCAGGAATACCGGCTTCAACTTTACCGACTAAGTCTGCGCCGACATCAGCACCCTTGGTGAAAATACCACCGCCTAACCGAGCGAAAATAGAAATGAGGGAGCCACCAAAACCTAAACCAATCAGGGGAGCAAGATCAACCATAGTCGTGCCGCCTTCTGGCAACATCGTTTGCAGTACAGCATAATAACCTGCCACACCGAGCAATCCTAATCCGACGACTAACAAGCCAGTAATGGCACCACTACGAAAAGCAACGCCTAAAGCTTGACTTAAACCTTCATTTGCTGCTTGCGTTGTACGAACATTGGCACGCACTGAGATATTCATGCCAATATAACCTGTGGCAGCGGAACTGATAGCACCTATGGCAAAACCAATGGCAGTCAGCCAGCCAAGCCCAAAACCAATGATGGCGAAAATAACAATACCCACTCCAGAAATTGTGGTATATTGTCGATTCAAATAGGCATTGGCACCTTGTTGAATAGCAGAAGCGATTTCCTGCATACGTTCATTACCAGCCGGTAGTGCTAATACCCATTTTATGGATACGATACCATATATCAGTGCCCCAATTGCACAAGCCAGTGGGATCCATAGTTCTATTGACATAATAATTTAATTCTCCTTAGTTCAGTTATCAGTTATCAGAGTCTAAAACCAACAATCTGAAAAACGATAAATTTTCAAAAATATAAAATTAACATTATTACTCAGCCTTTAATAGAAAGAAATACGATTTCTTGAAGAAATAGTATTTCTAACACGCTAAGAAATAAACTTACTTCATAAAATAGAATATGATAATGTTCTAATTTACTCAGTATAAGTATTCTAACAAATTTCTTTCAAATTATGTAGGTATGCAAAAGTATTTTCACTTTTTTAATGAGCTTACTGATAACTGAGATAACTGATAACTGATAACTGAAATGAGTAGTAAAACACTTTACCTACGCCTTTTACGCTACGTTATGCCCTATTGGCGTATATTTGCCCTGGCAATTTTTGCGATAGTTGTGATGGCTATTACTGATCCGGTTTTAGCCGCTTTGATTCAACCTTTGTTAGATGGGGGATTTGTCGAAAAAGATCCGGCTATGATAAAACTGATACCGATTTTTTTGATTAGCTTAATTTTAATTAAGGGCTTGGCAATGTTAGCCAGTAGCGTAGGCATGACTTATGTGGCATCGCATTTGGTGATGGATTTACGTACCGCGATGTTTAGTAAAATTTTATGCTTACCTACCAGTGAATTTGATAAAACTTCAGTCGGCGTGTTGTTATCTAAAGTCACTTATGATGTTAATCGTGTCATGGCAGCGGCTACGGATGCGTTAGTGATTTTAGTACGTGATAGTTTAGCCGTATTGGGTTTACTTGCCTGGATGTTTTATTTGAATTGGATGCTTTCTTTAATTGTTTTTAGCACTGTGCCGGCGATTATTATTATTATTCGTATTGTGAGTAAGCGGCTACGCGGAATGAATATTTCTATGCAAGATGCGATGGGCAATATGACGCGGGTGCTTGAAGAGGCAATAGGCGGGCATAAATTAGTTAAAGTATTTGGGGGGCATGATTATGAGCAAAACCGGTTTAAATTAACTTCTAATCAGGTACGCCATTTTGAGGTTAAAACTAAAATTATTTCCGGTTTTAGTGTCTTTATGGTGCAAATGCTGACAGCATCTGCTTTAGGCGTGATTATTTATATTGCTGCCCTACAATCCGCTGCTGATAATATTACGGTAGGTGGCTTTGTATCACTTTTTACGGCAATGGGTATGCTATTTTCTCCCATTAAACGCTTGACGAAAGTCAATGATCAATTACAACAAGGATTGGCAGCGGCGCAAAGTGTTTTTAATTTGATCGATCAGGCTTCAGAAATTTCTGAAATGCCTTCTAAAATACCTGAAACGAAACCTGTTAGGTTTGGCTTGAAAGTTTCTTCAGTGATTAAGTCTTCCTTCATAAGGGATGAAAATTCAATAAAACCTGAAACGAAACATGACATGTTTTTAAAATCTGTCAGGTTTGACTTTAATGCTCGATTTTCGGGCAAATTAACTTTTCAACATCTTTATTTTGCTTACGAAGAGCAAACTACTCCCGCCCTGCAAGACATTTCCCTTACCATTGAGTCTGGTGAAACCATCGCTTTTGTAGGTGCCTCCGGAAGTGGAAAAACGACTTTAGCTAATTTAATTCCGCATTTTTATACCCCAACGGCTGGCAATTTATTAATAGATGAAATCAATATTAATCATTTACCTTTAACTTATCTCCGTGCAAATATTGCTTTAGTCAGTCAAGAAGTTGTATTATTTAATGACACTGTTGCTGCTAATATTGCTTATGGTGCGATGGCAGATGCGCCACGGGAAAAAATAATAGCTGTGGCTAAGGCAGCTTATGCAATGGAATTTATTGAACAAATGCCAGAGGGTTTAGATACAATTATCGGTGAAAGAGGGGTTAAATTATCGGGTGGGCAGCGTCAGCGTTTAGCGATTGCTCGCGCCTTATTAAAAGATGCACCGATTCTTATTTTTGATGAGGCGACTTCTGCTTTAGACACCCAATCAGAATATCAAGTACAAAAATCACTGGATAAACTTAAACGAGGGCGCACAACGCTTATTATTGCCCACCGTCTTTCTACGATTGCACATGCCAATCGTATTGTTGTCATGGATAAGGGCAGCATTGTTGAAATAGGTCAACATAAACAACTCGTTGAAAAACAAGGCATTTATGCAAAGTTATACCAAAAATGAAATGGGTTCATTGCGTCATTTATAACTGATAACTGATAACTAAATAATGAATTGGGAAATTGCAAGAGGTAATCACATAGGGGGGCGAGAAGAACAACAAGATAGTGTCGCAACCTTTTCAAGCCCTAATGGTGAAATCCATTTATTAGTCGTTGCCGACGGAATGGGGGGGCATAATGCTGGGGGTGAAGCTTCGCAAATTGTTATTAGAACAGCCCAATCAGTTTGGAATAAATATCAACAAGGTTATAAGGTAACTGCTCCCCTTAAATTTTTGCTGCAGATTTGTGAAAAGGCTCATCATGGTATTAATGAATTAGGAAAAAAGTACGAAATATCTTCCCGTAGTACCTGTGTTTTATTATATATCTATAACAAAAAAGCATGGTGGCTACATGTTGGAGATAGTCGCTTATATCATTTTCGGGGTAAAAAATTATTGCGCCGCACTAAAGATCATTCCGTCGTACAATTATTAGTTGATTTAGGGCGTATTGAAGAAAAAGATATGGCAAAGCATCCGGATCAAAACCGTTTATTCAAAGGCTTAGGCGGTGATGAGCCGCTTAAGCCCGATGTTGGACAAGTTTCAGTGCATCCAGGCGATAGTTTACTACTTTGTAGTGATGGCTTTTGGGAATATGTTTCTCCCAAAAAAATGTTAGAAAAATTACGACAAACCGAATTGCCTATCAAAAAGCGGATTAAAAATTTAATAAATGAAACTTTGGATGCAGGCGGCATAAAAGGAGATAATATAGCTATCGCTGTCGCTCAATTACCTGCTAAAAAACGAGTCAATATCTTCAATGTTTGGCATTTTTTAAAATCGCCTACCACGTTACCCTTGCTAGAAAATAAACTATCAAATCATACAGACATGTGCGACTTAAAAGTTGATAAATCCGTTTAAAATCTTAGGGTTAAAAATAATAATTTTGGTTCTGACGGCTAACTGCTAAAGTACCCGTGTCGGTTTTAATCGACTTTAGCTTTTAGCTGTAAGAATTCATTCTAAGACGATAACGCATTTTCATGAAGAAAACCGCTTTGGTATAGATAAATTCGTATTCCGTTGCTCAAAATTAGCAATTCTATCACGCAAAATATTTATTTTTTTCTGATCAAGCGGTGCATGTCCTTCATCCTCTAAAAAACCATCAAGCGATTCAGCAATGCGTTGAGCACTGTTTAACATTAATTCATAAGCGACGCGCCCCCCAAATGGTCCTGGTAAACGCATAAATAAAGCTAAACCTGCTGTCCTTAAATCAGACATATACTGAGGTTCAAAGGTTCCAGGTTCAACCATATTAGCAACGCTAAACACAGCCTGTTGAACTTTAAAATCACCCACACCATAATGATGAAAAATATTCATTTCCCCATATTTAAGCCCTAAATCTTCTAATAATGTTAAAACATGGCTTCCCGCAAAACCCACTTCGCGCCGAGCAACCACATATAATGCAATAATCATTTCAGATGTTCGAGCTTTCTTTTTTGAAGAAATCGTCGTGGTTTTTTCTATCGGCGAATTTATTTCTGATGCTAACTCTGATGGGAAACTGGTTTCAAAATTCTGCATTGACATTAATTTATCAATAGAGTTATCATATAAAGACTCAGCTTGATTATTAACCCCAGAATTGTTAGTCTCAGACGAAATCAAAGGCTCATCAAAATAACGATCCGCATATAAATCGCTTTCCGGGCGATCCGCCATCTCAACAACTCGGCGGTGGCGGCGTTTACGCTTATTATGTTTCCATAAAAATACCGCACCAATAACAATACCAATGATACCTAAAATTCCAAACCAGATATTCATACATTTATACCTTGTAGAATTCAGTTCAAAAATGCGACAAATTAACACTATCGCACATAGTTACACCGGTTTTAAGTATATCATCATAAATAAGATTTTTATGCTTGCATTACCACTTTTTATTAGACTTCTCCCTAAATAACAGTGTATATGTAGGGTGGGTAGAGCTTCGCAGCACCCACCTCTCTCATTTAAAAATGGCAAGTCTATTATCTTTGAAATAAATAACTGATGAGCTTATTTACATTTGGAAAAGTGAAAAAATTCATTAATCGCCTGGTTTGGGCTAAAAATGTACTTTCATCTTATAAACGCACTGGGTTAACACGAACATTACGCACTATACATGCCGTTTTGAGAGATTTAACCCATGGACAATTAAGTCTCCAAGCGATGAGTCTTGTTTATACGACTTTATTATCACTGGTGCCGCTACTGGCTGTGAGTTTTTCTATGCTTAAAGGGCTTGGGGTACATAATCAAATAGAGCCTCTTATGCTTAATTTTTTGGCACCGTTAGGTGAAAAGGGTGTTGAAATCACAGCACGAGTCATTGGTTTTGTCGAAAATGTGAACGTTGGTGTTCTTGGTTCACTTGGAATAGTTTTTTTGCTGTATACCGTTATTTCTCTTATCTATAAAATAGAAACGGTTTTTAATTTCACTTGGCATAGACGATATTAATTTGGCTACCGAACAACTCTTAAAAGAACGTTCACTGAGAAATTTGGTATTATAGTTTTTCAATTGTTGAGTCTTTTCAAAAGCGCAAATTATGACGGTGTCAAGTCTAATAGAAACGGGCAACTAATATGACAATGCTAAAAAATCCTATTTTTTTAGTCGGTGCTGAAAGATCCGGCACGACTTTATTACGCTTAATGCTGGATTATCATCCACAAATTGCTTTTCAACAGGAATTTGAGTTTACGGTATCTCAGATAACCGATCCGACGGATTGGCCCAATTTACCAGGTTATTACGAATATTTATCTTATAACCGTATTTTTTTACATTCTCACTTCAGTATTGATAAGCATTTAAGTTATCCAGAGTTAATCAATAGTTTTCTATTGCAAAAAATTGAGCGTGACAAGAAACAAGTCGTCGGCGCAACGGTACACCATCACTTTGATCGTTTGCTGCGAATTTGGCCCCAGGCTAAATTTATCCACATCATCCGTGATGGGCGCGATGTAGCACGTTCCAATATCACCATGGGGTGGGCTGGTAATATATTCATTGGAGTTGATCTTTGGATAAAAGCAGAACAACTCTGGCAAAAACTGAGTATCCAACTCGCTTCAGAACAAAAACTGACAATACATTATGAAGCATTGATTCAAAATACTGATGAAGTATTAAGTCAAATCTGTGCTTTTATCGGTGTGCCTTTTGATAGGGCAATGTACGATTATGCACAACATTCCACTTACGATTTACCTATACCCCATTTAATCGAACAATGGCGTAAAAAACTTTCCGACTATGAGATACAATTAGCGGAAAGCAAAATTAGCACCCTATTAAAAGAACGGGGTTATCAGCTAAGTGGCTTGCCATTTCTTAAAATGACTCCCTGGTTGCGTTGGCGTATGCGTTTATCTGATCGTTGGACTAAGAGATGGTTTCGTTTTCGCCGCTATCCTTTTAGATTGTATTTAGAGGATGCTCTATCACGCCGCTTACCCTTCAAAAGTTGGCAAAAAAGCGTCAAACTGAAAATGAATGCTTATAATCAAAAGTTGTGTAAATAATAGTTTCACAAAGAAGGGCGAACACACAAGTTCGCCCTACCAATTCCTCATTCCCTATTCCCTATCCCCCATTTTGACTTCATAATCGGCACGCAATATCAATACCAACATGATAAGGGTGATTATCATACTTGAACCGCCATAGCTCATTAGTGGTAAAGTCAAACCTTTTGTGGGTAGTAATCCCATATTCACGCCTAAATTGATACTCGCTTGTAGCCCAATCATTAAACCAATGCCTGAAGTTAGGTGAGAGGCATAATCTAAACCTTTTTGTTCGCTATAAATAGCTATTGCGAACGCTCGTAATACGATAAAACCAAATAAGCTAATAACAATAACAACGCCAACGAGTCCTAATTCTTCCGCTAAAATGGCAAATAGAAAATCGGTATGGGGTTCCGGTAAATAGGCAACAGATTGCACACTATTGCCTAATCCAACTCCGAATAATTCTCCACGTCCAATGGCAATTAACGCTTGTGTCAACTGAAATCCGCTATTAAAAGGATCCGCCCACGGATTCATAAACGTCGTTAAACGTTGTACTCGATAAGGTGCCAACATGATGAGTACACCTAATGCGAGTGCCACGATAATAATCCATAATAAAAATTGTCGCATGGGTACACCGGCTAAAAATAACATACCTAATACGGTGGCGAATAATACAACGATGGCACCATAATCGGGTTCTAGTAATAATAAACAGGTGATTAAGCAAACAATCATTATAGGTTTAAGAAAACCACTTAATGTTTCACGTACTTCTTCATGGCGGCGCGTCAAATAATCCGCCAAATATAAAATCATAAATAATTTCATCGGTTCAGAGGGTTGAAAATGGATAAACCCTAACCTTATCCAGCGCATACTCCCATTAACTTCATAACCTATTCCTGGGATAAGTACCAATATCAACAAACTCATACCTAATAATAAAAGTGACACACTTAAACGTTGCCAGATTTGCACAGGAATAAAGATAATAATAATGGCTAATATGATTCCTATACTGGCATAAGCCAATTGTCGCCAAAAATAATAGAGTGGTTCACCTAATTGGGTTTGAGCAATATTAATAGAAGCTGAAGCCACTATCACTAAACCCAACAATAATAAGGTAAAACTGCTTAATATTAAGCCAATATCATACTTAGGATGGCGTGGTGATTTATGGCGTTTAGACATCGGTTTAACCTTATGGCAGAAATCGGATTTCTATCACTTAAAAATCTAGAAAAAATCTGTTATACTATTTTTCGTTACTATTTCATTTGTTCTTCCACCTTTTGTTTGAGTCTATTTAAAGCGGCATTATCCGGATCGACACGCAAGCCCTTTTCAATCCAAGTCATACTGGAAATATATCGCCCTGCTTTTTTATTATCAAATGCTAATTGATAATATTCCTGAGCAATCTTTTTTATACCACGCTTAGCTTGTGTATTATTGGGCGAAATCGTTAAAATTTTCTGATATGTCTTAGCGGCATTGTTATTTTTCGGGCTTGTGTAATGTCTATTTTCCATTTGCTCTTTCGCCTGACTAAGCAAACGATCAATAAGGGTTTTGAGTAAACTCTGTGTGTTTTGATGGTTAGGCGCGAGAGTGAGTAGTTCTTGATAGGTGAGATAAGCATTATTGCTTGATGGACTTGTCAACCTCTCTTTTTGGAGTTGTTGGGTGGCTTGTTCATTGAGTCCGTTAATGATATTATTGAACAAGATGGCTACATTGTGATGTTGAGGTGCAATTTCACGTATTTTTTGGTACATTTTGTAAGCATTGCCCTTTTGGGGACGAGTAAACCTGCCCCGGGTAATGTATTTCTGAGCTTGCTTGAAATACCAAGCCAAAATATCGTCTAATACGGATTGCGCCTGCTCAGGTGCTTTTTCTAATAACTGATGGTAAGTGTCATAAGCATTATCATCAGCAGGTGAAGTAAATCGTTTTCTCGCTATTTGCTTTTTAGCTTTAGCTAATAGATTTTTGACGGAAGCGGGTTCAGGCGGTGCTGCCATCGGTGGCATGGCAACCACTGATTCCGGTTGTTCGGTTGGCGGAAGATATTTGGGCTTTCGCTCTGATTCAATACTTGATGAAACATCGGCTAATGATACAATATCAGAAGATACCGCTTGCGGCATGTTTGCACCCTTTAGTGGGGGTTCTTCAGGTGCAGAAATCGTGATTTGGGAAGGAGTCGGTAGGGGAGCCTTGGCTTGTGTCTCATTAGATATAACCGTTTGAGTTTTATCACCAAAAATATAGGCACCCGCCATAAAGGCTCCAACAAGAACAACAAAAAAACCAATTATCATACTCCATAAAATAGCAGGATGTAGCTCACCTGTGAGTACGACTCTATTTTTTAAAACGGGATCAGAAACATGCATATTATCAGTTACCAGTTATCAGTTATCAATTATTAATTATTAATTCAAAAATCAAAATTCACCAGGAGTTATAAATGCCATTAATTCGTCCTTTTGCGGGCTTACGCCCTCTCCCTGAATACACAAATCAGGTAATTGCACCACCTTATGATGTTCTGAATAGTGAAGAGGCTCGTTTACGTGCGAAGGATCGTCCTTGGAGTTTTTTACATATTTCCAAGCCAGAAATTGATTTACCACCTGGCACGGATCCACATAGCGATGCCGTCTATGCTAAGTGCGTCGAAAATTTACAAAAAATGCTCAATGCCGGTATCCTCCACCAAGATATTCCAGCCTGTTACTATTTATATGGTTTAACTATGGGCGATCATCAACAAATCGGACTTGCGGCAGTGGCTAATGTTAATGATTATAACAAAAATCGTATTCGTAAACACGAATTAACTCGCCCGGATAAGGAAGATGATAGAGTACGTCAAATTGATATACTGAATGCACAAACAGGACCCGTTTTTTTAACTTATAAACATCATCCTGTCATTGATCAGCTAGTCAATACCGTCATAGCGGAACCACCGATTGTTGACTTGACTGCTGATGATGGTATTATTCATCAATTGTGGATAGTGAGTGATGATAAGCTTATGAATACCATTACCCACACCTTTGATAGTATGGATTGCCTTTACATTGCTGATGGACACCACCGTTCCGCTGCCGCTTCACGGGTGGCTTCAAGTCGACGTGCTCATAATCCTCAACATACAGGTGATGAGCCTTATAATTACTTTCTCAGCGTGATTTTTCCGGATAATCAAATGCAAATTCTTGATTATAATCGCGTTGTTCGGGACTTAAACGGATTGACAGCTTCAACATTTTTGGAGCGCGTCGCTAAAAACTTTGAAGTTAATTATAGTCGCCATGCTTTTAAACCGCAACAGGGTGGTGAATTTTGTTTGTTTATTCAAGGAAAATGGTATCAATTAAAAATACATCCTGACAAAATACCTACCCAGGATCCGGTTGCGAGCTTAGAAGTGAGTTTATTAACAGAGCATCTATTGGCTCCGATATTAAATATTACGGATCCGCGTCGTGATAAGCGTATTGATTTTGTGGGCGGTATTCGTGGACTTCAAGAATTAGAAAAACGAGTCAATAGTGGAGAAATGGCTGCCGCTTTTGCCCTTTACCCTACCAGTATGCCAGCACTCATGGCAGTTGCCGATGCGGGCAAAATTATGCCACCTAAATCGACTTGGTTTGAACCTAAACTGGCTGATGGGCTTGTATCGCATTTATTGTAAATTTATACAGGATATTTTACGATAATAATTTCGTTTCACTCGTTACTGCGTTTCCGCCAATTCTGAGATCGAGGTTAATGTTTTTGCAAAAAACATTAGCTTCGCTCAAACAATAAAAATGTTCTGTATAAAACAAACGGAAGCAATTAATATATGCATCCATTTTTTAAAGTTTCACTCGTCATATTAGTTTTTATTTTTTTAACTTCATGCGCCGCACAAAAAACGGTATTGTCTAAATATCCGATAGCATTTGATGCCGCCGTGCGTACTTTGGCTGATCATATGTTGGAACAAATCAGGGATAACCAACATAAGGCAAGTTGGGGGCAAACCGTTATTGTTATAGATCCGTTTATTGATGCTAACAGCGCTGAAGTTATTAAAGTCAGTCAGCAAATTGAACAAATTATTTTTGAACAGGCTCAAAATTTTAACTTTGCTCTCAGTCTCATTACGCCGCAAAATTTGCGAAATGCCCAGTATGTCATGAATGGCATCATTGAGTTTGAAAATTATTCAGTGAATCATAAGGCACAGCCAGAAAAATATTACAGGCTGTCTGTATCAGTAGTGAGCTTGAAAACAGGAAAGATAATAGCAGATTCCAAAATTTGGATTTTGGATAAGAATTTGAACTATACACCGGTCGCATTTTATCAAGATTCTCCAATGTACATCAAAGATAATCATACTGAAAGTTTGATTACTACTGCAAAAAGAACGGTTGGTGAATTAGCTGATAATACATACTATAATTTTTTGGAAACTAAAGCATTATTGGTAGAAGCTGAAACGGTTTATGAAAAGAATGATTTTAACAACGCCTTGATTTTATTTAATGAAGTGACTAAACGTTCTGATGGAGAATTAATGAGAACTTATGCCGGTTTATATGAAACCTATCTCAAATTGGAACAAACGCAGGATGCTGAAGAAGCTTTTAGTCAATTACTGGCACTCAGCGTACAAAAAAATAGGCGCTTGAATTTTAAATTTTTGTTTAAAGTCAATTCAGTAGAATTTATAGATGCTCCCCAATTAAGAAAGGAATATTCACTCTGGCTACGTCTTATTGCACGCTACTTTAAGAAGAATAAATCGTGTTTTCATATTGTAGGGCATAGTAGTAAAACGGGAACGGTTGCTTATAATGATGAATTATCCTATTTACGGGCTGGAATTTTCCAACAGCGATTACAAGCCGATTTTTCAAATATTGGGCAAATATCAAAGGTACTTGGTAAAGGCTTTCGTGAAAATCTGGTTGGCTCTGGTACAGATGATGCGCAGGATGCTATTGATCGACGAGTTGAAATTGTCGTGGTTGATTGTTCGCAAATCTAATATTCTCAGAGCATTTAAGTTTTCTGATTAAGACCTGCCAGGTTTTCAAAACATGGCAGGTCTGATAACTTTTATTTTTCTGAACTATATCAATAAAACTACATATCAATAAAACTACGTAATGGATCGGAACGACTAGGATGACGCAATTTACGCAAGGCTTTAGCTTCAATTTGACGAATACGCTCACGGGTGACATCAAATTGCTTACCCACCTCTTCCAAAGTATGGTCAGTATTCATATCAATTCCAAAACGCATACGCAATACTTTCGCTTCACGCTGGGTTAAACCTTGGAGCATTTCCTGCGTAGCACGCCGCAAACCTTCAGTGGTAGCTGAATCAATGGGAGCCAATATGCTGGTATCTTCAATGAAATCACCTAAATGTGACTCTTCATCGTCCCCTACTGGCGTTTCCATAGAAATAGGCTCTTTAGCAATTTTCAGCACTTTGCGTATTTTTTCTTCAGATATTTCAAGACATTTAGCCAATTCTTCCGGGGTCGCATCACGACCTTTTTCTTGCAAAAATCGCCGAGAAATCCTGTTAAGTTTATTAATCGTTTCAATCATGTGAACCGGAATACGAATAGTGCGAGCTTGATCCGCAATAGAGCGTGTAATAGCTTGGCGAATCCACCAGGTTGCGTAGGTGGAAAATTTATAACCACGTCGATGTTCAAATTTATCTACAGCTTTCATCAAGCCAATATTGCCTTCTTGAATTAAATCAAGGAATTGCAAACCACGATTAGTGTATTTTTTAGCAATTGAGATCACCAAACGCAAATTGGCTTCAATCATTTCTCTTTTTGCACGCCGCGCTCTCCCTTCACCAATTGACATACGCCGATTGATGTCTTTTATTTCTATAAGGCTTAAGCGGTTTTTTCTTTCTAAATCAATTAACCTGCCTTGTACCCGCATCAATTCTTCTTGGTATTGTTTTAAATTTTCAACATAAGGTTTACCGGTATTTAATAGCAAGGTTACCCAATGGGGATTAGTGGCATGATTTTTAAAGGAAGATAGAAACTCTTTTTTATTCATACCAATTTTGTCAATACAGATATCCCGAATCCGGTATTCTTGCTCACGTATCATGACAACGGTATTACGTAATTTAACAGTCAACGTTTCTAGCATACGCGGGGCGATTTTAAATTGTAAAAAACAGTCTGCCAGTTCTTTACGTAATCGCAGATATTCAGCCGACTGAGTACCATGCGTGGCTTCCGCTTGCATCAGGCGAGTATGTAATTCGCGTAAATGGGCAAAGCGAAGGCGAGCGGTTTCTTGCTCCAACGAATTTTCTTCAAAAAAAGTGGCAGCCACTTCATCATCGTCTTCATCATCGTCTTCATCATCATTATCTTCATCAATCACTTGAGCGATATCATCAAGAGGGGTAATATTATTAATATTATCAAGGTTAATCTCAGACTTAGGTATTGGAGATACATAGTCGGTAAAACCCGTAATCATATCTGAGAGTTTGATTTCCTCTGTTTCAATTTTATCGTAGTATTGCAAGAACGCTGTGATAATGTCAGGATGAGTTGCGAGAGCTGATAAAGCTTGGCTTAAACCTTCTTCAATTCGTTTAGCAATGTTAATTTCATCTTGTCGCGTTAATAAATTGACCGAACCCATTTCACGCATGTACATACGGATAGGATCCGTAGTACGACCCAATTCACCATCAACATCAGCCAAAACAGCGGCAGCTTCCTCAGCAGCTTCTTCGTCTGCCATAGGTGCCTCAGTAATTAATAAAGAATCAGCATCTGGCGCAAATTCATGAACGGCAATCCCCATGTCATTAATCATAGTGATAATACTTTCAATTTTTTCAGGTTCGACAATATCATCAGGTAAGTGATCATTGACTTCGTGATAGGTCAAAAAACCTTGCTCTTTGCCCTTGGCAATGAGCGATTTAATTTGTTTTTGCTGTTGTTCTTGGTTCATAATCAGTTATAAGTTATCAGTTGTTACTGAAACTTGTAATATGATTTATCAATTTTTAAATCCTAATTTTAATTTTTAAATTATTAAATTTATAATTAAGATTTAAATTTATAATTAAAGGTGAAATGGTGCACATTCCTAAGAAATGAGAATTGAATAATATACTTTCGAGGTTTTAGTTTTTCTTCAAAAAATTCAAACCTCGAAAACTAAACCTGTCAGGTTTGGCTTGAAAGTTTCGGATGTTATTAAAGCTTCATTCCTAAGTAATAACTGTTGACTGATTAGTGTGAACTTTGATCACGACGTATAGATGTTCAGATGTGAAGTTATTTATCTGAAACACTATAGAAAGATTGCAATTCTTGTTTTTCATCTGCCGTCAAATGAGTAATTTTTTGCGTTAAAAAAGCTTTGCGTTGATTTTTATATAAACGGTTAATAGCACCGAAAAATTCGTCATCTATATTGATATTAGTTTCTATAGGTGTTCCACTTAACCATTTGATGATATGTTCATATTCTGTTCCTCGCATTTTTTCGCAAATTCTACCTAAGTTTAATTGAGGGTTCCCCCTAGTTAATTCAATGATCTTTAATAAGAGCTTTATATCTTGTTGATTTAATTGAGATAATTTTTGACGAGTGGAAGCATTTAACTTCTCAGATAAGGTAGGCTTATGTAATAAATAGATAATTGCTCGATGTTCTAATGAAAGATCTCCTATGCTGTTGGGGACTCCCAATCTTTTAAAAGTATCTCCCTTAGATATAGGTTTATTTTTCAACTCATTCAGATTAGCACCACTTAATTCGCTTAATTTTTTTAACATTAATTCACGATAAGTCCCTGGCAATAATTGTTTTAAAACAGGTATTGCTTTATCCACTAAACTCGCCCTTCCTTCGGGACTATTCAAATTAACTTCTTGCTTTAGGTGGTTAAACAAAAAATCAGAGAGCGGTATGGCTTTAGCAAGGTAGGCATTAAAGCCACTGGTGTCGTTTTGACGAACAAAGCTATCTGGATCTGAACCTTGTGGTAAAAAGACAAAATGAATTTCACGCCCCCTTTGTAATAATGGCAAAGCGGTTTCTAAGGCACGCCAAGCGGCTTTTTTCCCGGCTGAATCACCATCAAAACAAAAAATGATTTTTGCGACACGACGAAATAAACGATTCAAATGCTTATCCGTTGTAGCGGTTCCCAGGGTAGCGACGGCATTAGATATACCATATTGAGCCAAAGCCACCACATCCATATAACCTTCTACAACAATAAGGTTTTTCAAAGAGCGAGTTTGACAGGCTAAATGCCAACCATATAATGTCTTGTTTTTTTGAAATAAGGGCGTTTCGGGAGAATTCAGGTATTTAGGTTCGTATTCACTTTCAGATAGTTTACGCCCACCAAATGCGATAACCCGTTTCCTTTGATCCCAAATTGGGAACATGATCCGATCACGAAAACAATCATAACGGCGTCCGGACTCATTTTGCTTAACTAAGCCCGTTTTAAGTAAGCGATTTCGCCTATCTGAGTCTGTTCCCAATGTTTTTAATAGGTTATCCCATTCTGCAGGCGCATAGCCTAAACCAAAATCACGCGCAATTACCCCCGTCAATCCCCGTTTTTTTAGGTAATCTATGGCGGCTGGTGATTGGCGTAGCTGTTGCCTATAATATTGTGCCGCTTGCTCCATGATTTCATATAAATCATCAAAAGCAGCGATTGGAGTGGGTGCAGAGCCTTGCTCATACACCACTTCTAAACCGGCTCTGGAAGCCAATTCATGCACTGCCTCAACAAAGTTGAGATGTGCATAATCCATCATAAAACCTATCGCACTACCATGTGCGCCACAGCCGAAGCAATAATAGAATTGTTTATCAGGACTAACCGTAAAAGAAGGGGTTTTTTCAGTATGAAAGGGGCAACAAGCCTTATAATTGCGACCGGTTTTGCGTAGCGACACGTAACTATCAATTAAATCAACAATATCTATACGGTTTATTAACTCGTCGATGAAACTACGAGGAATGCGTCCAACCATTTTGAGTAAGTTATCAATAGGTTAATGGATTCCCAAAGCTACCGGGTTTTAAAGACCGGCAGTTTTTGTTGATTTCAGAAATCGGATTTCTTGAACATTTGTAGGGGCAAGACTGAATGCTTGCCCTTATGCAAGCAAAAGCACTATTTACCTAATCGTTGTTTAATATGAGCACTGAGTGATCTCATATCAGCACGTCCTTGTACTTTCGGCTTGAGATGCCCCATGACTTTGCCCATATCTTTAACGGAAACAGCCCCGGTTTCGCTGATAGCCGCTTCAATCAATTCAGCTAATTCGCTTTCAGTCAAAGCTTGGGGCATATAAGTTTGTATCAGTTTGATTTCAAAAGATTCTTGTTCTGCTAAATCTTTACGTTCCGCTTTTTCATACTGCGCTAAAGCATCACGCCGCTGTTTAAGCATTTTATCTAGCACAACGATTACCTGCGTGTCATCCAAACTGATACGCTCATCAACTTCCCGTTGTTTAATCGCAGCTTGAATTAAACGTATTGCACCTAAGCGTTGCTTATCCTTAGCACGCATGGCGGATTTCATATCATCAGTGATTTTTGGTTTAATGGTATTAGACATTGGTATTCCAAAACCTGACAGGTTTTGAAGACTTGTCAGGTTTATAATGTGAAAGGTGGGCAACTACCCATTTTTAGTAAAGGCGTTCACGGCGCAATGTATCACGATAGAGCCTTTTCATGTGTCGTTTGACAGCCGCGGCAGCTTTACGTTTACGGACAGTCGTCGGTTTTTCGTAAAATTCCCGACGATGGACTTCGGCTAAAATTCCCGCCTTTTCACAGGCTCGTTTAAAACGACGAATAGCAACTTCAAATGGTTCATTATCTCTAACTCGAACATTAGGCATTGAAGGTGTAATCTCCTTATCAGTTATCAGTTATTAATTATCAGTTTTAGCGTATTAGAAATACTATTTTTTGAAAAATAGTATTTCTAGCACACTGGCTTGATTAATTAGTTCACTTAATATTTAACATGAACCAACTATACAAACTATACAAAAATATTGAACAGTATATTGCAAAAGTGATGTTTGTTCTAACCATCATTTTTATATCATTATTTGCTATCACTATTCAATATTTACAAGTAGAAGGTGGATTGGAACGGCTACCTTTTTCCCAGGTAATCATTAATTTATTGTTCATCTTATCGCCAATCTTTTTTTTAGAAAGACTTTTATTTTTCATTATTTGCCATAAAAAAAAATATGTTGCCCATTTTTTTATTGCCCTTATACCGCCACTACGTCTTGCTGCTAGACGTTGTGATGATAAAGAATATATTTGGTAGAACGGCGATTGGCAATTAGTGGATAAATCATTATATCAGCGTATTGAAAAACAGTTTTTATATCCCATTCTGCTCATTTCCCTTATTATGATACCATTTTGGATAATGGAAATTTTTGAAAAAACCAGTATACACCCATTATTGTATCACATCATTAATTGGGGTAATGCCGTTATTTGGGGATTATTTTTGACGGAATTTATTATTATGATTTCTATTACGCAAAAAAAAGGCCATTATGTGATAAAACACTGGTTGGAACTTTTTATCATCATTCTCCCACTATTGGCTTTATCAAGATTTATTTTAATCACCAAATATTTAAAAATTTCAAAAAGCACGTATATTTTATGGCTTGTCAAAATACAAAACATGTTAAATATTTATCGTGCCAGATCAGTCATTAATAGACTTATTCGGATATTAATTATTATAGATATTGTTAAACGTTTTTATCAACGTAAAAACCCGCAAAGGTATTTGCTCATTTTAAAAAATGAACTACGTGAAAAAGAGGAAGAAGTCACCGATTTGAAAAATAAAATTAGCGAAACGAAAATTTTAATTAATGAAATTCGTCAACATGAAGAATTAAAGAATGAGCGGTAGGATAGGCTATGTGTTGCCCACTCTATAATTAAAACTAAAAAATGAAAGATGAAAAACATGCTACCTTTGACGATCCTTTATTACAATGTCTCGTCATTTTAAGTAAACTGCTTAATCAACCAACCTCAGCGGAGGCACTTAAAGCCGGTTTGCCCCTGGTTAATAATCGCTTTACGCCTGAATTATTTATTCGCGCCGCGCAACGCGCCAATTTATCTGCCCGCCTCATCAAACGCCGACTTCCCAAATTGAAGGCATTAGTTTTGCCTGCGGTGTTACTACTAAAAGATGGGCAAGCCTGCATACTACTCAATTATCTTGATAAAAAAAATGTACAAATCATTTTACCTTCAACTGGGGTGCTTGAACTTTCCGTTAAAGATTTAAAAGCTAATTATAGTGGCTATGCTTTATTGGCACGTTCCGCTTATAGCTTTGATGCTCGCACTGAAGATAGCTTAATACCCCGCCCCCATACTTGGTTTTGGGGAACTTTATTAAAATCCTGGTTTATTTATAGTGAAGTGATCATTGCTTCATTGTTGATTAATTTATTTGCGTTGGCATCACCGCTATTTGTGATGAATGTTTATGATCGCGTGGTGCCGAATCATGCTATAGAAACTTTATGGGTATTAGCCATTGGCGTGGTTATCGTATTTGGATTTGATTTCATCATACGCACCTTACGCGGTTATTTTGTTGACATCGCGGGTAAAAAAACGGACATTTTATTAGGTAGCATGATTTTTGAACAGGTGCTTGGCACTAGGCGAATCGCGCATCCCCGTTCCGTTGGTGCATTTGCTAATCATTTACACGAATTTGAAAGCTTCCGCGATTTTTTCACTTCGGCAACTTTAACCACCCTGATTGATTTACCCTTTGCCCTATTATTCATTGCTGTTATCTGGGCTTTACATCATGAGTTAGCTTTTATTCCGTTATATGCTATGCCGTTAGTAATTGCTTTCAGCATACTCATACAATTTCCACTGCGTAAAGTGATACAACACACTTTTCGCGCCAGTGCTCAAAAACATGCCCTATTAGTTGAAACCCTCGCAGGCATGGAAACTATTAAAACTACCAGGGCTGAAGGAGAAATACAACGACGTTGGGAACAATTAATCGGACAAATTGCGAATTTTTCGCTCAAATCACGCTTTTTATCGGCATTATCCGTCAACTTTTCTTTGTTTGTCCAACAAATGAGTACTGTAGTGATTATTGTTTATGGAGTCTATTTGATTGCAGAAGGTGAATTAACGATGGGGGCATTGATTGCCTGTACCATTTTAACTGGGCGAGCACTTGCACCATTAGCACAAATAGCGAGTCTTTTCACCCGTTATCATCATTCATTGTCAGCGTTACGCGCCTTAAATCAGGTAATGAAAATGCCGCTAGAGCGAGACGCAAAGTTTTTAAACCGCCCTCCCTTGCAAGGTAACATTGAATTTAAACAAGTCGATTTCAGTTACCTAGAGCAAGCATTACCGGCACTCACCAAAGTCTCCTTTCAAATTCAAGCCGGTCAGCGAATAGGAATCATCGGGCGCATTGGCTCAGGTAAAAGCACTATCGCTAAATTAATACTTGGACTCTATCAACCTAAGCAGGGTAGTATTTTACTAGATGGGGTTGACAACAACCAAATTGATCCAGCGGAATTGCGCCATCAGATTGGTTATGTACCCCAAGACATTGAATTATTTTATGGCACAGTTAAAGACAATATTGTCATGGGCGCAAGTTATTTAGAAGATAGCGTCGTGCTACGCGCTGCCCAACTAGCAGGAGTCCATGAATTTGTCAATCGCCACCCTTTAGGTTTCGATATGCCTATTTACGAACGGGGCGAAGGTTTATCTGGTGGACAGCGACAGGCAATTGTTTTAGCCAGGGCATTATTGCATAATCCCCCTTTATTGCTATTTGATGAGCCTACCAATTCAATGGATAATCGCGCCGAAGAACAATTCAAGGTACGTTTGCAACCTTATTTGAAAGGAAAAACTTTTTTATTAGTTACACACCGCAGTTCATTGCTATCGTTGGTTGAGTATTTGATTGTGATGGATGGTGGGCAAGTAGTTGCAATGGGTGCAAAAGATAAGGTACTTCAAGCTTTAGCTAGTGGACAGGTTAGAATGTCGGTGAATTAATGTTTAATTCTATCGTTTTTAAGATACATATCTTTACCTATAGATGTTCAGAAAAGTCAAAGCTATCAGACCTGCCATGTTTTAGAAACCTGACAGGTCTTTAGGCCAAAATCTTTGTCTGCCCTTAATTTAATTATTTTGTGTTGCCTGTACTGATTGCTGCTTTTTACTATAATCTTCAATAGCTGATTTGACGGCAGATTCAGCTAAGACGCTGCAATGAATTTTGACAGGCGGCAACGCTAATTCTTCTGCGATTTCAGTATTTTTAATTGCGGTGGCTTCTTCCAACGTTTTGCCTTTTACCCATTCTGTGAGTAAAGAGCTTGAGGCAATGGCACTTCCACAGCCATAAGTTTTGAATTTGGCATCTTGAATAACACCTTCGTCACTAACTTTTATTTGAAGACGCATCACATCTCCACAAGCCGGTGCGCCAACCATACCCGTCCCCACGGACAGATCATCTTTATCCAAATTACCCACATTACGGGGGTTTTCGTAATGATCTAATACAGCTTCACTATAACTCATTTAAGATACCTTTTTAGGTCTTGAATACCTGGCAGGTTTTTGAAAGTTTTCTGAAAATTCTTATGAAATAAACTTAATGTGCATTCCACTGAATACTTTCTAAGTCAATGCCTTCCTTATACATATCCCATAACGGAGAGAGTTTTCGCAATTTCTCAATTTTGTCGCGAATCAATGGGATGGCGTAATCAATTTCCTCTTCTGTGGTAAATCGTCCCAAAGTAAAGCGGATAGAACTGTGTGCCAGTTCATCACGGCGCCCTATGGCGCGTAATACATAAGATGGTTCTAAACTTGCAGAGGTACAGGCGGAACCACTAGACACTGCTAAATCTTTGAGTGCCATAATTAATGATTCGCCTTCAACGTAGTTAAAGCTCAAGTTTAAATTACCTGCAATGCGATGTTCAAGATCGCCATTCACATAAACTTCTTCTAAATTTTTTAAGCCATTCCATAAACGATCACGCAGTTTTCTGATTCGTTCATTTTCCGCTACCATTTCTGCTTGGGCAATACGGAAGGCTTCACCCATGCCAACAATTTGGTGAGTAGGCAAAGTACCAGAACGCATACCTCGTTCATGTCCTCCGCCGTGCATTTGAGCTTCTAAGCGCACTCGCGGTTTGCGCCGAACATATAGGGCACCGATGCCTTTTGGTCCATAAAGTTTATGAGCTGAAAAAGACATTAAATCGACTTTCATCGTTTGTAAGTCAATAGGCACTTTTCCTGCACTTTGCGCTGCATCAACATGAAACAATACTTTATGGGCGCGAGTGATTTCCCCTATTTGAGCAATGTCAGAAATGACACCCATTTCGTTATTGACGTGCATGAGACTGACTAAAATGGTGTCGTTACGAATAGCGGCTTCCAGTTTTGTCAAATCAATCAGCCCATTAGATTCCGGCTCTAAATAGGTGATTTCAAATCCTTCGCGTTCCAGTTGACGGGCGGTGTCAAGCACCGCTTTATGTTCCGTTTGACTGGTGACAATATGTTTACCTTTTTTCTGGTAAAAATGCGCAATCCCTTTGATAGCTAAATTATCAGATTCGGTTGCCCCAGAAGTCCAGACAATTTCCTTGGGATTGGCATTGATTAAAGCAGCTACTTGTGCCCGTGCCTCTTTTACCGCCTTTTCAGCATCCCAACCAAATTGATGTGAGCGTGATGCTGGATTACCAAAATGACCTGGTATAGTCAAATAGTGCATCATTTTTTCTGCCACACGAGGATCGACTGGTGTTGTAGCAGAATAATCAAGGTAAATAGGTAAATTCATGATTTTTTCCTTCTCTGCCGACGCGCCTTTTCTATTTTGCGTATAATTTTGGTGACATCTTTAGAACGTCGATTAAGAAGGTGTTCTAAACTAATTCCATTTAAAAACTTGATTATCTGTTTGCTTAAATCCGCCCACAGTTCTTGAGTGAGGATAGCACGACTATCATGACAGTTTAAGAAACTTCGACAAAGCATGGTATCAATATTTTCATCAACGGCAGTAATGATTTCATCAAGTGCAATTTTTTTGGCTGGACGACTCAAACAATAACCGCCTCCTGGACCACGAGTACTTTTTACCAATCCTTGACTACGCAATTTTGCAAACAATTGCTCCAAGTAAGATAAAGATATTCCTTGTCGTTGTGAAATATCAGATAATGTGACGGTTCGTACTTCATCATGGTTAATAGCCAAATCTAACATTGCGGTGACTGCATACCGCCCTTTAGTTGTCAACTTCATAAATAACTACCTTTGTTATAATGTATTTTTTTAACCACATTAAAAGTAATATAATGTATCATACTAAATTTATCAAGTATTAGCCTAAAAAAATGGGGAAAATTGTTCATTTCAAGCCAATTCATAAATGAACCTATCCCACTATCTATTCGTTTTTAATTTTAGAAATCAGATTTTTTCCAAAAATCGGATTTCTATACTGTTCAACATTTTCACAGATTTGATTGCGATGAAACTTAAACCTGCCCAACTTAATTATTACCTCAAACAACAAGGACTTTCCGCTATTTATTTATTAACCGGCGATGATCCTTTACAAATGATGGAATGTGCAGACACTTTGCGGACTTTTGCTCGTACTCAAGGTTTTACGGAGCGAGTCGTTTTAACGGTAGAAACCGGGTTTGATTGGAGCAGCCTTGATCAACATGCCAATACCTTGTCTTTATTTGCCACTAAACGTTTGCTCGAAATTCGCTTAGGCAATAAATCCCCAGGTAATGAGGGTACTAAAGCATTGTTAGCTTATACTAATCATTTGCCCCGCGATACTGTTTTATTAATTACCGTTGCAAAACTGGATGCCAGCAAACAAAAAACAAAATGGTTTAAAATTTTAGATCAGCAGGGCATCGTGATACAAATTTGGCCACTCAACCTGTCAGAGTTACCAGGATGGATAAGCAAACGTTTGAATAAGCATGGTTTACAGGCTTCCCAGGAAGCAATTAATATTATTGCGGAGCGTTCTGAAGGTCATTTACTGGCTTGTGCCCAGGAAATTGAAAAGTTACATTTATTATATGGTGCCGGTCAGATTGACACGGCGCAAGTGTTAGATGCGGTAGCTGATAGTGCCCGTTTTGAATTGTTTAATTGGGTGGATACTGTGCTGGCAGGTAATGTACAACGTTCTATTCGTCAATTGGGGGGCTTACAAGCTGAAGGGGTGGAACCTGTTTTAGTGGCTTATGCCTTAAATCGGGAAATACGCAATTTATCTCAAATAACTTATGCACTCAAAACAGGAAAACGTCAAGAGCAGGTATTTAAAACTTATCGCGTATGGGCTACACGTAAAAATGCGGTTTCTAATGCCATTAAAAGACATCCACAAGCGAGCGTTTGGCGACATTTTTTGCAAGAAATGGTACAAATAGATCGTATAATCAAAGGGATGGGAAGTGGCAATCCTTGGACTGAATTGCAGCGATTGAGTTTAAAAGTCGCGGGGGTGAAGTTATTTGTGAATTGTGAATTGTGAATGGGGGAATTTTCTCGTTACCAAAGCGACGGCGTGGGAACTAGAATAACAATATTGTAGGGGCAATCCCTTGTGGTTGCCCTAAGTTTTTCATTCACAACTCATCAGTATTTTTGCTGTTTTTCCAATTTATACTGTTCACGACGCATCATTTTGCGTTGTTTTTTCCAGGATTGTTCATCCAAATTCTTGGCATCATCAAGGTTAATATCTTTGAGTTTTTCCAAGGATTTTGATTCATATTTAGCGGCTTCTTCTGCAAGCTGATTAGCATTATCTAAGAGCAGCTTCCGTGCTTCTTTTATTTTGCCCTCATCACGTAGTTTAACGGCGAGCTTATTTTTTTTCACCGCCAATTGTTCTATCGCCGCCGTCATGACTGTGGCATTCGTCTTTTTTTCCACTAATTGTGGTGAATCAGTGAAGGTCGCACTCACCATGCTACTCAGACGTTCCATCACATCAGTTTCAATATGACGGTAGATAACGGCAACACCAGCAATTACACGTTCTTGATTAGCAGGCGGCACTTCTAGTTCTACTAATACATATTTTTCCTGATTGCTATAGAGCTGATTGAGTTTGACTAATACTTGTTGATCATGAATTTCCGCTTCTCTTCCTAAAACACGAATGGGTTGGACACCCTCTACACCAATAATAGTGACATTCACTTCCTGGGAAACGACCGAAAATAAATCGCTAAATTCATGGTCAAAAAAGCGAGTTAAATCAGTTGCATTTTCTATAAAGGCATGATTACCATCACTTTTTTTCGCTAATTGGGTCATTAAATCTTCGTTATACCCTAATCCTAAACCCATCGTTGTCACAACGATATTTTCTTGACCCAACAAAGCACCTAGTACACCCAGGTCTTCGGGCGTACTGGGACCTACATTAGCAAGCCCATCAGAAACTAAAATAATTCGATTGACTCGTTTCCTATCAAAAAATTGACGAATTTCTTTAGCCCCTTTTTCTACACCATCAAAAAGTGCTGTACTTCCCCCGGCGACTAGTTTATTAATAGCCGTTTTTATCATTTCCTGATTTTGTACGAAAGTAGCTGGTAAGAGCGTTTCAGCATGATGGTTATAAGTCACCACCGCCATAATATCGTTTTTGCGTAATTGATCAACCGCCATCAGAGCGGCATCCTTAGCCCTGCGAATTTTTTCACCCTGCATCGAACCCGATTTATCAATGACTAACGCGACATTGATAGGAGCCACTTTTTCGGTTTCAAGGCGAATCCCAGTCAATCCTACCCGTAAATAGACGCTTTGTTTTTTATCAGCTAACATTACGGGAGTTGATAAAGCCGCATTAAGTCTTATTTGATCAGCTTGAGTTTTTACTGGCATGGTACTTCCAAAGAATAGAATCAAAAAAATGAATAATGAAATGAAATAATCCATTATAAAGGTTCCTAATTGAAATTATTCTATGTTGTTCTTGTAGGGGCTTTAGTGTTCGCCCTGGTGAAATTATTTTTTTGAACGAACCTATCCTGCCCTATTCAATTAATTAATGGTAAAAAATAAATAAAGATATTCTGATTTTTGAGAAAAGCGTCAAGAAATCCGATTTTTCAAAAAATAGGAAAATTAAAAACGAATAGGGCCAGATAGGTTCATAGAATAACAGGGTTGGGATTTATAAAAAAAACGAATGGAATTAACTAGTCAAAAAAAAAGCGCTGTCGCATTAATTATGCTTCAGCGCTATTCTAATTAATATTATCTGCCTTCTATTGAGCAGATTTATCAGGGGGGAGGAAAAAAAGTAACCAAGTTCCACACAATTCAATTATCTATTATCTAACTTTATAGATAGCAATATCAATGTATGGGTAAAAAAATGGGTAGCGAGGGAAGGATTCGAACCTACGACCTTCGGGTTATGAGCCCGACGAGCTACCAGACTGCTCCACCTCGCAATTAGTTAGTATGATGAATATTATACACACTTTTTCAAACTTTGCAAGCTTTTTTTTCATTTATTTTCATTTATTTTTTCACTGCCTTATAAATAGGGTGATTAGAGCAAAAAAAAAATTAGTCCTGCAAGTTAAAAATACCATTTTTCCCAGTTTTTTCCAAAAATATGACTTCAAAAATATCTATTTTTTGCTCCACTAATAATTAATAATTAACGACTTAGCCAAATAAATTTTCTAATTTCTAATTACCAATTGAATTATTAATTCATACATATGTAGGAAGGGAGTTTTTGTGCACCCTACTGAAGCTGAAGCTTTGGATTTTCACAACCAAAAAACTTGGCTATTTGGGTATCGCTTGGAAACATCTGAAAATCACATTGCTGCATGAAAGACAAGTCTGTGAGGCTGTCTCCGATACCTATTGTTAGTTCAGGTTGATATTTTTCTATCAGATATTGAACCGCATATTGTTTGTTTATAAAGTTTGGAACCAGCGACAGTGCTCGATCATTTTGGTGAATAAAATATTCTGAAGTTTTTAAGGTTTTGAGCTGTGAAAAAAAGGCTTCTCGTATCGCTATTGGACATTCTGCTTTGGCTTTGACGGTGATATAGTAGTCATCAACATTGTAAACGATGAATTGGGGGTGATGGCTGATAATGTTTTGAACTTGAATGAGCAGTTGAGAAATGGGTAAGTCAATTTGCTGGTAGGCTTTTTGAATATGTTGTTGCCATTGCTTTTCTTCTGCATTATGGTTAAGAATCATGCCCGCAAAGTAGAGAATGGCAGTATCAATACGTGGGAATGTACTTAATAAGGTGTTATGATACTGTTGATAATCTCGGGCAGTGGTGGGAATAATTTTGATTTTTTTTGATTCATTAAAGAGTTCAAAGAAGAGATACTGCGCTTGAGTCATATATGAACCTTTGCCAGTCTTAGCACTATGAGTGGCAGGTATCATACCCGCTGGATTTTTCCGATGAGTTTGGAACAATGTGTCGTCTAAGTCAATAAATAGGCAGATATTTTGTGTCATTTTGTTATAGGTAAAAACCTGACAGGTCTTGAAGACCTGTCAGGTTTGGTTTATAGAGCAGAAATAATTCCCGTAGCTTTATAGGGCATATCTTTCATTTCTTTAACAGGTACTTGTTTTTCATTTGCTAAAACGAGAAAGGGGGCTATTTCTGGTAAATTTTTGTTTTGGACTAATATCAGGTTTGGCACGCGCCGAAGTAATACTCGAATGGCTTCTCCTATACCCGGTCTGATCAATTTTATATCTGTAAGCTGATATTTTTTCAAGAGTTGATTGATAAATGTCTTGTTCGTTTTTTGTAATTGCTCCCGATTAACATTGTCAACACATAAGCTTGGTTTTTCAATGGTATTAATTTCTGCCATGATTTGATCAACGTACCATAAAGAGAGATCTTCTTCTTGAAATTCAGAATAGAATTTGCAGCCATGAAAATCATTTGGTCCAATATACGCCTGATTGAGAATGGTTCGACTAATGAGTCCATTAATAGTGGCATTTAAGAGGGAAGAGGGAATGATATAATCTTCCGTTGTAACAGCAACCGTCGCATAACCCGCTATGTCGGCAATGACATAGAGATCAGTGGAAATACGTGTAGCGTGTTTTTGGTTAAAGATGCTGATCCATTTTTGTAATTCTCTGGCAATACCGCCTTTGCCGGTCCAACCATCAATAAATACAATATCTGTTCCCTGTTTATCATGTTGATACAGAATATAGTGGAGGGCATTTTTGTCAATACCCCGATCAAGAATAATGGAAACGGAATAATGTGGTACGTTGCGATTAAATAAATCACGTAATGTCCTTTTCAAAAGAACACCGACAGGTGTACCTGCCCTCGCAAGGGATACGAGTACTAACTCTTTTTTTTCATTAAGTCGGTTAGCTAGGGCTAAAATATGTTGTGCCAGTTTGTGTTTATTGAGGGCAAAAAGTGTCTGAAAAACCGCCTTATATTGTGTAGAAGGCAAGTATTCTTTTGGAATCATTTCACTATAATGTTTGCCCTCAAGCTGCATGATTCTTTCCCTTTCCCATATTTCGGTATAAGCCATAGATATGGGTTTTAATAAAAAGCATACGTCATCTGGATTATAACTGCCACAAAACAGGTTTTTTTTCATGAGGTTGCTGGGGTGAGAAAAAGTTCTATGACTTCACTTGCGTAGTGTTTTAACTGTTTGGGTAAATCATAATTATCCGGTAAAACAGTTGTTTCATAACAAATAATAATGCTGTCATAGTGATTAGGATTATAGAAAAAATTATCAATATTTTCATGATAATTATCTTTAAAAAGGAGTCGCCCTTGTAAATCATTATCTATATTATAAGGGGCACGGCTAGTGGTTTGAACATAAACTTCCACATTTCCTTTTTCCAAATATTGCCCTATCAAAAAGGCAGGATACATACACTCGCCTGTTCCCAATACTAATACTTTTTTATCGCGAAAATGCTCAATATCAATATAATTTGAACAAGTGATACCCAGATTTTGGATACCAAATCGTCCAAAATTATAGGGAATAATAGTATCTAAAACTTTGGTTCCTTTTGCGATATGAGGATTATTAACTTGTAAATCAGGTTTCCAATCGAAAGTATAATAGCCCTTATGCAAATTGACACAAGTGATGCCCGGCAGTTGAGAAGGTATCCAATCTAAAATAGCAGCACCAATAAAACGCTCCACTTGTGGTAATTGCTTTCGTAATGGCTTGACGAGGTTAGATAAAGTTTGACCGGTGGAAAATTCATCATCAATCAGCACGACATTTTTCACCTGGTTCCTTAAATCACGTAATTTGCTGTCAGCAAGCTCATAAAGTAAGTGAGTAGGCGCGTGACTATGCTCTTCTTCAAAATTTAACCAAACCGGCTGCGAGAGTTTATGATAAGTTGTGTGTATATAAAAAGCATTGGATAAACCTAAATGATGATAAACCCCATAGCCGAGTCCAGCTGCGGCTTCCACCAAACCGATAACCATAGTTGGTTGATCATCCAACAGGTTTCTAATCTGATCTGCTAATTGTGCATATATGCTTTCCATCACTGAAGGTTTAGTGGGATAACGGTGCCCTAATACTTTACTCACGAAAACGAACCCCCTTTTTTTATTAGGGCGGGAACCAAAACCAGTGAGTGTTTGTAAAAAATGGGAATGATTAGATTTAATGTTGAGTAT
>QNES01000008.1 GCA_003645255.1 Gammaproteobacteria bacterium | reverse complement strand
TAAATTCGCGGAACATATCTTAGCCGTCGCGTTTCGGAGTCGAAAACGTTTTGCTTTATCCCAGTTTTTCAAAAACGTGCTTGACACCACCCCTTTGAATTTGCAAAAAGTAAAAGAACGGGTACTCATTCAGCGTGAAGATGGCAAGACAATGGAACTGGATATCGTGGCAGAATCGGCTTGTGGGCGAGTGGTTTTAGTTGAAGTTAAAAAAACTCAAACCGCCATCAGCTTGACTTTGGTTGAAGATTTTCAGGAGAAAGTGGAAATTTATCAAAGTCAATTTCCCAACGCGATTATTTTGCCCGCCTATTTTTCACGAGGGGGTTTTGTTGCTAAGGCGCAAGATTTTTGTATTAAGCATGGGATTGGGATGGCTGAGGAATTTTTGGAATGGTAGAGGTTCAGAAAAATAATTTTTTTATTCACCTACGGTTCGAAAAGAAACTGGGTTTCTTTTCTGTGAAACGCAGTAACCGTTTATAGGTTTTCAGATATTTATCTGAAAAACTATATCGCTCATCCAAACGTTCTAAAACAGACCTGACAGGTTTTTTTCAACCTGTCAGGTTTAAAGCCGATTACATTAACGGCACTTTCGTTTGTAAAATGTGTTCTGACAAATGTTGTACAGTGACTTCCATCACTTCTAATAGCGGTGCGGGAAAAATACCAAATAATAAGACCGCAATCGCTAGGACACTCAAAATAAAGGTTTCGCGCCTACCGATGTCTTTTAAGCCAGCAACACTATCTTTAGTGACGGCACCGTATATTACCCGTTTAACCATCCATAAGGTATAAGCAGCTCCAAAAATCATAATACTAGCGGCGGCGAAGGCTATCCAGAAATTGGCCTTAAATGAGGAAAGTATGACTAAAAACTCGCCGACAAAGCCAGAAGTGCCTGGTAAACCTGCGTTTGCCATCGCAAATAGCATCATAAAGAAGGCAAAATGGGGCATGACATTAGCCACACCGCCGTAATCAGCAATATTACGACTGTGTAAGCGGTCATATAGTACACCGACACTTATGAATAGGGCACCCGAAATAAAACCATGCGATACCATTTGTACCATACCGCCCTCAATAGCCATCACCCCCCCATCCATTGAACCCGTATTATCATAAATCATAAACCCAATGAAAAAGCCTAAAGTCGCAAATCCCATGTGGGAAATAGATGAATAGGCAATCAGTTTTTTCATGTCTTGCTGCACCAAAGCCACAAAAGCAATATACACAATAGCAATGAGCGATAGGGCAATAATGAGCCAATCTAATTCACGACTCGCATCCGGCGTAATAGGTAAGCTAAAGCGTAAGAAACCATAGCCACCCATCTTCAACATGATAGCGGCTAAAATCACGGAGCCACCAGTGGGTGCTTCAACATGGGCATCGGGTAGCCAGGTATGTACCGGCCACATAGGTACTTTGACCGCAAAGGCGACTAGGAAGGCTAAGAAAATCCATTTTTGCGCCTCTAAGGAAATTGGCAAAGTGTGGAAATCTAAAATGCCAAAGCTATTAGCTTGAAAATAGAGGTACAACAATGACACAAGCATTAATACTGAGCCAAAAAAGGTATAAAGGAAAAACTTAATAGTCGCATAAACGCGCCGGGGACCACCCCAAATACCAATAATAAGAAACATAGGTATGAGCATCGCTTCCCACAACACATAAAATAACATGGCATCCAAAGCCGAAAACACGCCAACCATCAAACCTTCCATAAATAGAAAGGCACCTAGATATTGGGCAGGCTTATATTTGATTACTTCCCACCCGGATAAAATCACAAGCACCATAGTGAAAGTGGTCAATATAATCAAAGGCATAGAAATGCCATCTACCCCCAAATGGTAATTAATACCAAAGGCAGGTATCCAAGACAGTTTTTCGGTGAATTGCATATCAGCAGTGGTCGTGTCAAACCCAAGATATAGTATTAACGACAAAATAAATGTCAGCATTGACACAACTAATGCAATAGGACGAACAATAGAAGCTTGTTTGTCGCCAATAATGAGCACCCAAATACCACCTAAAATAGGTAGCCAAATGAGTACACTTAATAAAGATAAATTAGCCATATTCAGTTATCAGTTATCAGTTATCAGTTATCAGTAAAAATTACTTTTTCGAGGTTCAATTTTTTTCGATAAAAAAACTTGAACCTCGAAAGCTTGTTCCAAAACAAAGCCTATATCATTATATACTGAACGTGTTCAAAATGGATGAAAATGATATGCAAGAATTCGATGTTTTAGTTTTTCTTTAAAAAACGATTTCCTTAAATCTAAATCAAGTGAAAGTAAAAAAATGCAATTTATAGCAATGCAGAGTATAATACATTTTTTGGGAAGGTAAATTTTTTATTAACAAAAACTCATAAAATTTAACAAAAATAAGTCTCATCTTTATCGATTCGAGGTTTCTGTTTTTCGGAGAAAAACAGAAACCTCGAAAGTTAACAAAAATCTTTTCTTGACAAATTCTATTTTTTGAGTATAATGTCGTACAGCTAGAGTCAACTTAGCTAGTGTTTAAGTGGCAGGTATTTGGTTCTTACTTCAAATGTGAGACTGGTAAAACCTGAAACTGGCAATCCTTAAAATTGGCGAGAACCAAGTCAACTTGAGTTGTTATCTGCGATCTTTGAATCATATCAAAGATCTTTGGGAGATTCCCCCACCCTTATGGGTGCTATTGTTAATGTTTGTTAGTTTTAGTTAACATAAATGAATCGGCTTAGGCGAAATGATTACATTAGGAATGAAAATTAAATAATACCTCGAAAACTAAACCTGCCAGGTTTGGCTTGAAAATTTTTTCAGTTCTTAAAATCTCATACCTTAGTCTTTATTCTAAGGCTAAAAACTTTATCCACCCTACTCGTTGATTTTCTTAAATGAACCTATCCCACTATTCATTTTTGCAGCTCAGAAATCCGATTTTTGAAAAAATCTGATTTCTTTACCCTCGTTTTTTGCTTAAAAACCAAACGATTGGAATGAAGGGTTCCGCATTTTTGAATAGTGGGATAGGTTCATGTAACAAATTAGAATTAATTTAAATTTAAATAAGGAGCTAACCATTTATGAACTTACGCTTTTTCTATTTTTTGCTTATTTCATCAATTATTGTCAACTTAACTGGATGCAGTGATGATGATGAAGATGTGATCAGTAACCTTGTCTCCAGCATTACGCTCAGTGAAGAGGTGATTGATGTTGAGGAGCCAATGACACCGGTATCCTTTAAGGGGGGCAAAACCCTGAGCTTTGATATAAACATGGGGAGTGGGGCTTTTCATTTTAAAGATGATCCAGTTGATGAATTTTATACCATCACTGATAGGGGACCTAATATACCTTGTGATGACAGCACAGACATCGTAGGTGTCGAAAATTTCTGTTTTGGTAGTGTGACCGGTGCAGGGGTTCGGGTAATTGATGATATTGATAATAATGGCACTATCTTTGCCTCAACCGATTTCACGCCCACCATTTACAAGTTTAATATTGACACCGGTGGCGCTATCGGTGCAAAGGTGGGTTATGAAGTCAAGCAAACCATTACCATCAAGGATCGCGATGATAATCCCATTTCTGGATTGCCGAATCCTTCAATCGGGATGGCAACGGAAAACGGCTATGATAATCAGGGCAATTCACTGGATTTTGATCCAGCCGGTATTAATCCAAAGGCAATAGTCAAATTGTCTAATGGCACTTTCTGGTTAGCAGAAGAATATGCCCCCAGTTTGGTTCATGTTGCGGCTAATGGACGCATCCTTGAACGCATTGTGCCAATTGGCGTAGAAAACAGTTTAGTGGATGCTAATTATCGAGTGAGTGGATTTTTACCCGCTATTTTGAAAAAACGTCATCTGAATCGGGGTATTGAATCACTGGCTATCAGTCCCGATGAGCAGTTTTTGTATTTTATCATGGAAAGCCCATTGGCAAATCCTTCTGAAAGCGCATTTTCTTATTCTCGTTATGTTCGCTTATTTAAGCTAAGTCTCCAACAGGGCGATTTTGAAAGCGTAGTGGGTGAATATATCTATACTCTGGAAGAACCGAATACTTTTACTGCCGATAACACAAACCAACAAAGCGATGTCAAAGTCAGTGAAATGGTCGCTTTAGACACTGATGAGCTAATTATTTTGGAGCGCGTCATTCGGCATACCAAACTCTACCGGGTATCATTAGACACAGCCACTAATATTTTAGGCAGTAATTGGGATATTGAAGCGCCGAATTCATCATCTTTATCTTTAGAAACTCAGTCAAATTTAGCCGTTCAAGGTATTATACCATTGAACAAGAAATTGGTATTTGATTCTCGCCGTGAAATGTCAGATTTAGATTCTAATATTGAAGGACTCGCACTGTTGAATGATGAATATGCGATATTCATTAACAACAATGAATTTGGTCAAAGTGGTGTGAAAACGCGCATCACAGTTGCTAAAATAGTGAGACAGTTGAAATAGTTGAGCAAAAGAATAAGTCGTAAAGTCTGTTCTATCCACCACGCATGAGCATCATAAATGCCCCCAATTGTGCAGGTTCCACTTCATCCGCCATAATCATTTTCATAGCAGAATAGGCTTCTTCTTGCGTTAGGGGGCGAACCCCTTTTTTGCCATTACCTAAAATACGGATATATTGTGCGAAGGGGTGTTCTTTGTAGAAGGTTGTTGTTAACATAACTATTTAGGAGATTAATGGTTAATGGGGAATGGCTTCTAAAAATTTATTCAACTACTTCAAAAAAAGGCAACTACAAAAAAAAGGCAACCACAAGGGATTGCCCATACTACCTTGAATAGCTAGGGGCAACCATAAAGGATTGCCCCAATGCCCATTATTAACAATTAACAATTAACACCTAAATGCCTCTTCAATTTCACTATCAGCTAAACTACTAGGCATAAAAGGTAATATCCTTAAAGCTAATACCGTCAAAAGTGCCGAAATACCAATACCACTCATCCCTAACATAATCTCCCAACCACTGGGGATATAAGAATGTATTTTAGCCTGATCAAAAAAGCCAGAACTAATCACTTCCATACCTGGGAAAATTTCTAATGGATAAGCTTGCCCACCAATGATAATCACATACAATAGGGCAAATCCACCTAAAAGCGTCAAGAAAGACGCAGCGACAATACTGACATGGCTATGAGAAAACCTTTCATGGTAAAGCAATAACAGTGGCAATATAGTCCCCAAAAAGAAATAGCCACCCCAAAACAATACTGTATAAATACCGCTACCCGCTAAAATAAAGTATTCCACACCATGGCGACCCGTGAAATAAAGATGACTGATATGATAAACCAGCACAAAATAAAACACCGCACCAATAAATACCCCTAACAGGGTTTTTGGTCGATGCAATACGCCTTCACCCAATGAACACTGTTTCTCTGAACAATCGTCAATGAACAACACGATTAAAAAAACAGCCAATCCCAAAGCTAAAGACAGAGCAATAAATAAGGGAGCCATAACGGCGGTGTGATAAGCCTCACGAGCCACCAAAAAACCAAAAATGGAGCCAGTACCGGTTGTTAGTATCAAACGCCAGATAAACGCAATCAGCCCGACAGTCGGATAATAACGCTGCATACGCCGTTCCATCATAAACCACAAATAGATGGCACACACAACCAAAAATCCATTATATAAGACAATATTCCAAGCAAAAATGGACTTAAAATTATAAGAAGTCATGGCAACCACAATACGATCTGGACGACCTAAATCCAACACTAAAACACTCAATCCACCAAGCAGCAAAGTGATAGCCAGTAAAGCCGACAAACGTGCCAAGGGATGATAAAAGACTTTGCGAAAAACAGAACTGATTGAAGCCACATTCAAAACACCCGATGCTGCCAAAATCAAAAAAATCGCAAAAATATGTGGCATCCCCCATACAATTTGATTATTCATACCGGTGATAATATGTCCATGATGCTCCATATTATAAGCGGCAAACAAGCCCAATAGAATCATGAGCGTTGAGATGACTATTCCACCGTAAAAACCAGCACTTTTACCTTCAATAACGCAAAAATTCACTTTCTTCATAGTTTATAGTCCTTGATAACGTATGCCCGGATTCAGTCGCATATCAGCTCGCAATGCGGTACTACCGATTTCTTTCAACCTTTTGTGAATCTCACTATTGGGATCGTTCAGATCCCCAAATAGCATTGCTTTCTGACCGTCCTTTTCGCAAGCTTCCACACAAGCAGGGTTAAGTCCCTTATCGACCCGATAGACACATAAATTACAGGCTTCGACAGTCCCCTTACCACGCGGAGAATGGGGCTTTTGATTTTCCAAAGTTTCATGAACAAAGGACCGTGCCTTATAAGGACAAGACATCATACAATAACGACAACCAATACAAATATGCCTATCCACCAAAACGATACCATCAGCACGTTTAAATGAAGCCCCCGTCGGACAAACATCGACGCAAGGTGGTTTTTCACAATGTTGACACATCATGGGCAAAGAATGTTCCTTACCTGTTTGCTTATCGCGTAAACCCACTTTGCGTATCCACTGTGGTTTTACTTCAGCACGGACCTCTTCAGTCAGTCCATGTTCTTCTATACAAGCATTGACACACGCATCGCACCCTGAAGTACATTTAGTCGTATCAATGAGCATTCCCCAACGCCGATCCGATGTGACAGCATTCTCAGGCTGATGAGCCATCGAACCTGTATATAACAGCACACCAGGAACAACTGTTATGCCGGCAACGACGGCAGTATTTTTAAGAAAGTCACGGCGATTTTGAGTAGGTGAAAATTCTTCGTTCATATAATACAGTTCCTTAATAAAATTGTGAATTGTGAAACATAGTCATTGTGAATTGAGATGAATTCTTGATTAACTATTATTCTATTTTTCCCAATTCCCAATTTCCAATTCCCAATTTCCAATTAACTAACTCAGTCCCCAATCCATTGATTCAATAACGCCTCAAGCGTTCCCTTATTAAATGGCTGCCGCTCTTCATTGAGACTCTTCCATAATGTCCACCCAAACTGGTTTTTACCCTTATCGACAAGTAATAACATGACATTGTGAGCGTTACTACCACGATGCTGTAAATCCACACGACCCACTGCATCCAATATATTCATTTCAACCGGTTGAAAGACAACTTGATGTTCCCCAACAATATCCAACTCCAGCGATGTCACTTCATAATCGCCATTGATTGAATCAGATAACACAACTTTGTGAGTGCTAAGAGTTATATAGCCACTCTTAACATGTTCGGACAACCAAAGTTCAACCTTTTTATAAACTTCCTTGATTTGCTTGATCCAAACAGCCTGTTTTTTCTCCCAGTCTGGCATCAAAACAGGTTGTTGCGTGGCAAGTCTTTTGAGTTTATCAGAAAGCGGTGTTCTGGTAAACATGCGTGACTTGTGCTTAGGCGAGGCTTTTTTATGCTGTCCACCAGCTGTGGTTGATTTAGTCCCAAATACCTCATCCCACACTAACGTCTTTTTATTTTTCACTTTAAAATAGCCACAATCTTCCGCAAAATCGACAATTGGATTTTTGATCGTCAGTTCTTCCAATTTCTTGAGAGCTTCCAAGTTATTCTCAAACAATTCAGCATCGGCTTGAAGGTTATACAACTTCCCTTTACAAAACAAGTCAACCCCTTTACCAATGTCTGAAAAACCAATGTTTTTGAGAGATTCCATGTAAGACTCAATTGAGACATACAGTTTTGAATATTCTTGTTCTGGTAAGCCAAGCATGTTTTCCATTCGCTTGATTCTTGGAGCGAGATGGAACTTTTCGAGTCTTGTTTCAAAGCGTTTGCGCCTAACTGAAAAAACCCATAAAAACAGCCCCTCATTGGGGGCATACGACTTCGTATCTGGGACAAGGCAAGCAAAACCTTCGTTCAAACGAAAACCATGATGCCTAATAACTTGTCGAGCGAACCGTTCAACTTTTTCTTCAATTGACATTATTTTATCCAATTCTTATCAGTTATCAGTTATCAGTTATCAGTTATCAGTGGAGCGTGATAAAATTTAACCCAATTATAGTATTTCGGGCATTTTATATTCACGAACCTCTGGTCAGCGAAGCTAAACTGATTTTCACGCACAGTATAATCAATTAAATCGTTTTTCAGATAAATAATTTCACAGAAAATAAATCAGAATTTATTTTTCTGAACGTCTATAAATTAAAAGCAAATTTTGTGAATGGCAAAGAAGCTGTTTTTACTGATAACTAATAACTAATAACTAATAACTGAATGGAAAAATTAGGGTGATGTGTTAGGGGTGCCTAATGAATCCAATTTTATCGAACTGACCTCATTGACCTTAGACGATATGACTTCTTCAGGATGACTGGCATGACATTGAAAACAATCAATAGTCACCGCAGCGTAGCTATGACAACTACGACAAAAATGTTCTGTTCCCTCTTTGACACTTGGATAATTACCATGCTCATCAGAAGTCACATGACAATTAATACAGGTGACTAAACTGTAATTTGAAGTCCGCATCCCATGACGCATCGTATCATTACGAGAGTGTTTAAGAAATAAACCATGACTGCGACGCATCACATCAATTGGCTCAACACAGGGCTGTTCGGCAGAAAAGTTTGTTTTAGCCTTAGGCGGGTTAGGTATGGTTACACTCCCGCTTGTTACCGGTTCAGCGGCATTGACAGTTAGGCTCAACAGCAGCCCTAACATCAACTTTCCTAAAATGCTTAAATAACGTGCTTTCATATCGAAATACATCTCTCTATGCTCAATGGTTTGAATTAGAATTGGCTCTCACTTTGCTAAACCTGTCAGGTCTTAAATACCTGACAGGTTTTTACAAATCTGACTCAAACCTTAATTATTTACCTAAACCCATATTGATATACTAAAAAGGGCAAACATCCGCAAATACTTCGTAATTGCAATGGTTATACCTCATTAACATTTAATACAATCGCATCACCAACCAGTTGATGGACGCTGATGATTTGATCCATATCAAAACCATAATAAGGCACAACTTTTGTAAATTGACTCTTGCAAATAGCACAAATGGTTGCCATATGAGTCACTTGATGATCATCAGTAACCTGTTTTAGGGCTTCCATACGCGGCAATGCCCCTTTCACACGAACTTCCATCAACTCATCAGTCAATAATCCACCACCGCCACCACAACAATAGGTTTCATCATAAATGGTGTCAGACGGCATATCGTAAAAATGGTTACAACAAGCCTTGATCACTTCGCGGGGAATCACAAATTGTCCACCTGGCTTATGACCCATGCGAGTTGCCCGTGCGACATTACAGGAATCATGGTAAGTCACCCTACGATGATCATTCGCGGATTTATCCAGTTTTAATGCGCCCTTTTGAATCAGATCATAAGTAAATTCACAGATATGCTGCGGTATAGGATAACGCTTATCAAGAAAATCAAATGGTCCAGCCAACGTATTCAAGAAAGCATAAGCCACACGCCAAGCATGTCCACATTCACCAAAAACGATACGCTTCACTTTTAGATCAAGCGCAGCCTCACGGATACGCATTGATACTCGGCGCATGTTTTCATAACTACCAATAAACATGCCAAAATTACCGGCTTCAGATGCATGAGAACTCATTGTCCAAGAGATGCCGGATTGATGAAAAACTTTTCCATATCCAATTAAACCATCAACATGGGGTTCGACAAAAAAATCAGCAGAGGGTGGCACAAATAGCACTTCTGCGCCTTCTTCATCCAAGGGCAAGCGTACATCAACTCCAGTTTCATCCTTAATATCTTCTTCTAAGCCTTCTAAAGTATTGCGAATAGCGGGACCAGGTAATCCTAAATTATTACCAATTTTATAGACTTTCTCAATAATTTCATTACAGTATTTCTGCCCATAACCCACAGCATCTAATATTTCGCGAGCAGCCATAGATATTTCAGCCGTATCTATCCCATAAGGGCAATAGACTGAACAGCGGCGACATTGTGAACATTGATGAAAGTAGTTATACCAATCATCAAGCATGTCTCTAGTCAAATCCTTTGCGCCGACTAATTTTGGAAATAATTTACCTGCTAAGGTAAAATAACGACGATAGACTTGCCGCAATAAATCTTGCCGCCCAACGGGCATATTTTTAGGATCATTCGTTCCTATAAAATAATGACATTTATCTGTACATGAGCCACACTTGACACAAGTATCCAGGTAAACACGCAAGGAGCGGTACTTGGTTAATAATTCACCTAATTTATTAATGGCAACTTCCTGCCAATTATCAACCAATTCACCAGGATAACCCAACGACTCTTGCATCCCAGGTTTCGACACAAAAGAGCGACTATCCTTCATCACACCCGGTTTGATGACAGGTATAACCGGATAGGGTCTGAATTCGGGCGTTTCAAACTTTGCTTTAGCCATAACCCCTCCTTAAGTTTGCGGTGCTTCAAATTGTTTAATCGCCCAGGGAGCAACATGGCGTTTTTCCCGTGCATTATCCACTTGATTACGACCTGGGCTAAAAAAGACACCTGGCGCGTGGAGTAATTTACTAAACGGAAATACAATCATTAATAGTATGACTGCAGCGAGATGCACCAATAACATACTATCAGGTGGCATTTGATATGCCGACAGTTCAAAGTTTTGCCATTGAAAACTGATGACACTCAACATGAACGCTTTAAACTGTACAATATCTGTGCGCGTGACAAAACTCATCAATACTCCACTAACACCAATCACTAACAATAAGACAAGCATTAAGTAATCCGAAGCACTGCTAATATAACGCATCCGTTCTACAAACAGGCGACGTGCTAATAATCCTAGCAATCCAAACAACATGGCAAAACTAGCATACTTACCAAAGGGTTGAATTAATTCCACCAATTCCCAAATTGGATAAATAACCCACTGTGGATCAATAAAATAGCGCAGATGCCTGAGCAAAATTACCCATAAGGCACCATGAAATATCATTGCAAAAAGCCAAATCCACTTGTTGGAACGAAATAGGCTTTTAAATAGTATAACTTCCAAGAGCATACGAATAACAACACCACCTGTAGTTAAGGGGGCAGGTGTTGTGGGTATTTTTAAAGGGGCAGGCGTTTTCGTGTATTGATATATTTTATAGCCCACCCCTAATATTAAAATCAAGGTTGCTACATAAAATGACAGCGCATAAAACGTAGTCCAAAATCCCATAAGTGCTTCCTTATTACCCCCTCCCATCTTTAATAAAGATCAAAAATGGGAAAGAGAAAGAGTGGTTAATTTTTAGATACAGCCCGTTGGCTTTGGTAAACCTGCAAAACGGCAAGCTTGTTTAGCAGGACCATAAGGGAACAATTCATACAGATACTTGCTGTTGCCCTTATCTTTACCCAATTTTTTGCCAATTGCCTTAGTCAGCACACGGACGGCTGGGGCAATTTGATACTCGTCATAGTAGTCACGTAGGAACTTCACGACTTCCCAATGACTTTCAGTCAGTTCAATCTCATCTTGACTGGCTAACACTTTAGCCACATCTTCATTCCAATCCTTTAGATCAGTTAAATAACCTTCTTCGTCAAGATCGACGGTTTTACCATTGACATCAATTGCCATTATGTATAATCCTCATTTTATTGTGAACGAAAACACCATCCAAACTATTGTTTGAAACCAAACCATTTTCCAACCCGGTTTTTCAAAGCAAAGGGCAACCACAAGGGATTGCCCCTACATAAAAAATAAAAACTATAACCACGCCTGTACCGTATTCTCAGCGGCTAAATCGACAAAACCTGCATAATCAACGGGCTTGACACCATCAATGACATCACCTATCCTCATACCTCGCGCCTCAACATCAGGCACTAACACATAAATACTATAGCTTTTTAAGCTATCGGTGATAAGCGATTCAAGGCGTGTCCCCTTGAGTGCGCCATAAATACCGTCTTCAAACAGCAAAACGCTATGACTTGCACGAGCAAAACGCAAACAAGTTTCTAGCGAGTTAGTTTGAAACGGTGACTTATTGACCGTATGTAACATATCCATTCTCCCACTTAGAAACTTAACACCACATCTTGTTGTTCCATTAACAGGGCTAATTCATCTTGATTGACTATTGAAATAGAAGATTTTTCCTTATAATCATCATCTTCATCTTCATACACCAGTTCCATCAAATCATCAGCCGTTAAACCACGTTCATCTAGGGACGCTTTATCCACATAGATTTTATTGACATCATAGTCACCCAAGGCAAGGTATGTTTTTGAAAAATCCTTCATACCAATCCCAGAATCGACCGATGTTTTTTGGTCTTTCTTCAATTGATAAACGCCGTCATCAATAAAAGCCAAACTAACATCTTGGTCAAACGCAGCTCCAATCAACACCACTTCTAAGGACTCTAACGCATAGATAGTACCATAAGGAGCTTTGCGGTTGACATACAGGAATTTTTTGATTACTTCATCTTCCATTTTATATTCCCCTTAGTCTCCAAATACCACTAAACGTTCCGATTGAATACCCGCTTCAATCAGCTGACCTAAACCAGAGATGTGGAACCCCTCGGCAATATTATGAGCATCTTTGCCTTGACGTTTAGCCTCATTCTCATCTAGCATACCCCGTCGTTGGGCAGCCGCAATACAAACGACCAAATCTAGCTTATATTCTTTAGATAATGCGGACCAACGGTTAGCAATATGACGGTCATCTTGCGGTGGCACCAGTAGGCGCGATGCATTATAAACCCCATCATGGTAGAAAAAAACACGAAAAATTTCATGTCCCTTTTCCAAGGCTGCTTTAGTAAATTGATAAGCAGAATCAGAGGCTTGGTGTTGATACGGCCCTTCATTGACCAAAATACCAAACTTCATTATATAAGACTCCTTTATTTAATTATGAATTGTAAATTGTGAATGACTAATTCACAATTCATAATCATTCACAATTCACAATCCACAATTCACAATTAAAAACGAATGTGTGCCGAAGCATTCAAACTATCACGGGCACCACGCCAGTCATCAAGATGGTACTTGGTAAACGGCAACTCGGTTAATTCAAAGAAACGAGGCCACCCAATTCGTTCTACCCAGTCAGAAAGACGTTCCCAATCTTTTGCATCACCTTTGTAAACATTCAGGATCTTTTTGAGAATGGCAGCAACTTCAGGCCAACGGGGTGGATTATTAGGTATACCAGCGGCAACCAATTTATGGAAAGTCGGCTTACCACGAGCATTGGAATTTTTACCACCCACCCAAATAGCCAGTTTGGAATTTTCTGGATCATTAATCTGCATGGGCGGACAAGGTGGATAGCAAGCTCCACAGCAGATACATTTCTTTTCATCCACTTCTAACGAAGGTTTACCATTAACCAATGCAGGACGAATGGCAGCAACCGGACACCGGGCTACAACCAACGGTCGTTCACACACGTTAGCCACTAAGTCATGATTAATCTTAGGTGGTTTAGTGTGTTGAATGTTAATGGCGATATCGGCTTGTCCACCACAGTTGATTTGACAACAAGAAGTGGACATGTGTACCCTGTTAGGCATATTTTCGTGGGTGAATTCTTCGTGCAATTCATCCATCAACGCTTTAACAACGCCAGATGCATCAGACGCTGGAATATCACAATGTAACCAACCTTGCGTATGGGCAATCATAGTGACAGAAGGACCAGTACCGCCAACAGGGAAACCTTCAGATGTCAGTTTATCAACAAGTGGCTGCACCGATGCTTCATCGGAAACCATAAATTCAATATTGCTGCGAATAGTAAAGCGAACATGGCTTTCAGCGTATTTATCCGCAATATCACACAGATTCCGAATAGTATATAAGTCCAATTGCCGTGGCGTGCCCGCACGCACCGTCCATATTTTTTCGCCGCTTTTTGCGGTATGGCATAAAACACCAGGGCGAGGACGTTCATGATATTTCCATGCACCGTAATTTTTCGCCATAAGCGGGTGCATATATTGGAACGGATCCGGTACACCGCTTTCGATGGGCATCCGTGGTGGCATAAATAACCTCCTAATTCAGTTATCAGTTATTAGTTATTAGTTATCAGTTAATTCAAGCTGCCTTACGATCATTCCACTTTTGGGCTTCTTCATCCCAATCAACCATATTGACATAAGAACTCCGACGGGGTTCAGATATCATATTGGGAACCACATCCAAGCCAATTCCTTCCAGGAAATTAGCCAAACCAATACGATCAATCATTTCACCTGTGCGTTCATGTTCTAACGCATTTTCGGCGAAAAAGTCAATGACATTTTCAGCCATTTCCACTAACCCTTCGTAGTCTTCTTCCGTCTCAAGCTTCATAAAGGGCACAATCACCGTACCGAATAAATCACCAATCTTCAAAGTACGTTTACCACCCATCAGAATGGTCACGCCCTTGTCATCACCAGGAGACAATGCTTTGGTCATCACGTTAATGCAATGCATACAACGCACACAATTACGATTATCAACGGCTAAGGTGTCGTCATCATTAAGTGACAAAGCCTTTGTTGGGCAGCGAGTGATAACGTTATCCACGATATACTTACGCCCTTTTTGCGCGACATACGCCTTGACTTCATCCTGATCGACTTTCATGTCATCACGCCAGGTGCCAATGACGGACATATCAGATCGTTGCACTGAATTCATACAGTCATTGGGACAGCCAGATACCTTAAATTTAAATTTATAAGGCAAGGCCGGACGATGCATATCATCCAAAAAATTATTCACTAACAAGCGGAGAATTTTCTGCTCATTGACACAAGACTGTTCGCAACGAGCCGCACCCACACAGGACATTCCCGTCCGTACTGCCGGTCCCGCGCCGCCCATGTCAAACCCTATATCATTCAGATCATCAAAAGCATCTTGAATTTTATTGGACTTGGCACCTTGGAACATAATATCGCCACTTTGTCCATGAAAAGCAATCAAACCGGAGCCATGTTTTTCCCAAACATCACACAACTCACGCAAGATTTTGGTATCATAATGCATACCAGCAGGTGGCATAATACGTAGGGTATGAAACTCTTTGGACTCTGGATATTGATCGCCCACTTCAGAAAAACGCGGGATAACACCCCCTCCATAGCCTCGCACACTAAGTGTGCCACCTTTCCAATAGCCCTTGCGGGTTTTATAAGATAATTCCAATTGACCTAGAAGATCAACCATTGTATCTTGATACGGTTTACCTTCATCATTGGCCAGACGCTTGAGTCCAGTTACAAAACTAGGCCAAGGTCCACTTTCTAGTTGGTCAAGCATGGGAGTATCATGCATTGGTTTGCTCATAAATCAAGCTCCTTTAGTTAACATATCAATTATTATGATAATTCAAGTTTGCTATTTCATAAATTAAACTTTAGTTTATCATAAAATACTAATTTAGTATTCCATAATCAAGTTTTTTTATGATCACAAAAATAATTTATTTTAGCACAACAAATTATTTAACATCAATGAAAGGCATTCTATAAAATCACTCTACTAACTAGCTAGTTATTATTCAGTCTTAGAGTGTTAAAATTCAAGGTTTTTAAAAATACCTTCGTCAATTTTAAGTTTTAGCGATCTCCAAAAAAATACTGATTTTTAGTAAAATCAATTTGAGCTTAAAGTTTATGCGAAGCAAAAACATTAACATAGAAAATTAGAAATTGACTTATTCTAGAAATTGACAGTTTTTACAATTTAGCAAATGTATGATTTTAAAATATTAAAATATAATTATATCATAATTAAAAATAATATAATTATAGTTCAGATAAATAAATTCACACGATAAACCTGGAAAAATTCAAATACCTGACAGGTTTTTGAAAGTTATTTACCTGAACATCTATATATACAATTATTTTTAATCTAAATGATAAAATTTCATTATCAATATTTTCGATAAAATGTAAAAATCGTAAATATTAGAGCTGATGTCAATTTTTAAATTATTTAGCTTTGTACAGGATAAAAATGGGTGCTTATGTATAACTATATGATTTTACATAAGTTTTTTATTTAGCACTTTACCAAGAATCAATGAGTTACAACTTTTTGTCCTGTACAAAGCCGTTTTTAATAAAAATTTTAAGGAATGCGAATTTAATAAAATCTGAAACTAAGATTTAACAGTTCAACTTTTTGATTTATTAAAACCTGAATCTTAAGTGATTGATTTTTTAGGTTTTTATAATTTGATGAGTTTATGAAATATAAAACATAATTATTAGATTTCTTCCTGAATAAAGCAAACTTTATTAACATTTTAGGTAGGGTGGGTAAATATAATATGTGTGACACTTGTGGATGTAATATTACACCCCGTTTTGAAGAAAAAGATGGTATTGTAACTGTACTCAAAAATTTGCTTTCTGAAAATGATCATCAAGCTACCCATAACCGTAGCCATTTTGATAAGGCGGGAGTTTTATGTATTAATTTGATGTCTTCTCCCGGTTCAGGTAAAACGACTCTTTTAGAAGCCACTATTGAAGCTTTACAATCAGATTTAGCAATGGCAGTTATTGAGGGAGACTTGGAAACTGAAAACGATGCAGAGCGGATCCGTGCTAAGGGCGTGACGGCGGTACAAATTTCGACAGGTAGTGCTTGTCATTTGGATGCTAAAATGATTCATCATGCTCTACATAAAATTGATCTCAACGATTTGGATGTTTTATTTATTGAAAATGTGGGTAATTTGGTTTGTCCTGCCAGTTTTGATTTGGGACAGCACCGTAATGTGACGCTGTTATCTGTCACGGAGGGAGATGATAAGCCGGCTAAATATCCTGTGATGTTTCGTGCGTCGGATTTGGTGCTATTGAGCAAAACGGATTTATTACCAGTGCTTGACGACTTTAGTGCTGAAAATGTGGAACAAAACCTGAGAGCACTTGCTAAAGACATTCCTTTGATGCCTGTTTCAGCGAAAAAAGATTTGAAATTGGATGATTGGTTTAACTGGTTACACAGTGAAATCCAGCAAAATAAAAATCGTACTCAGTGAAATAGGGACAATTCATTGTTTTTCCACTCAGAGGCTCATTACTATGTTGCTTGATGCCAAAGCTTGGCTGAAAAAAATTCAGGCTTTGACGCTGCCAAATCCCGTTAAAATTATGAATGTCTGCGGCGGACATGAGCGAAGCATTACTCAGGCGGGGCTACGCAGTGTACTTCCAAAAAATATGAGTCTTATACCAGGACCAGGTTGTCCAGTGTGTATTTGTCCTGAAGAGGATATATATGAAGCGATACAACTCGCTTTGAAAGAATCTGTGACCTTGGTTACTTTTGGTGATATGCTGCGAGTACCTGTTAATTTGCCGCATCGGGAGATACGCTCCTTGGAACAAGCCCGCGCCGCCGGTGCTGATATTCGTCCTATTGCTTCACCGACAGAAGCAGTTCACATTGCCCAAAAAAACCATCATCAGCCGGTCGTATTTTTTGCGGCTGGGTTTGAAACAACGATGGTACCGGTTGCCTCTATGCTGGCTGAAGGTGTGCCTGATAATTTGTATGTATTGATGTCCGGCCGTTTAACCTGGCCGGCGGTGTCAATGTTATTAGATTCCGATGAACCTGGTTTCGATGCACTGGTAGCCCCAGGTCATGTTTCTACCATTATGGGTGCAAAGGAATGGGCTTTTGTTGCAGAACAATATTCTATACCCACAGCTGTGGCTGGTTTTACTTCAGAAAGTTTGTTGGCAGCGTTTTATTCCCTATTGCGCCAACTGATTGAAAATAAACCTTTTCTTGATAACTGTTATTCTGAAGTCGTGCGCGATAGTGGTAATCCCACCGGCAAACGGTGTTTGAAACAAGTGATGAAAATTGTGGATGCTAATTGGCGAGGAATTGGTATTATTCCCCGTTCTGGTTTTGTTTTAAGGGAAAATTATGCCATGCATGATGCTCGTATTTGTTTGCCATCTTATGCTGATAATAGCCGCAAGCGGCTAGGTGAAATGCCGGCTGGCTGTGACTGTGCTAAGGTAGTGCTTGGGAAAATCTACCCAAATCAGTGCAAACTTTATGGTAAAATTTGTACGCCGCGTCGTCCAATTGGACCCTGTATGGTTTCTGATGAGGGGGCTTGTCGTATTTGGTGGAGTAGTCAAAAAAAATGTTCGGGTTTTACTTAGGAACGTGCCTGAAATAAGTAAGGTTTACCATGCATGAAGCCTTGCGATTATAATTTTTAATGATATTTATGATTAAAAAAAATATTTTACTGTTCTTATTATTGATGGTTTATAGTATTGATAATTCACCTGCTCAAAATGATGATGTCAGGTTATTGCAGTTAAGTGATAGTGGACGTATTGTAAAATTATCACCACAGGTGCGGATTATTGAACGGAAGCATAGTATTCCTACTATTAAGATGGAAACGATTCGAGCATTTCTTAATCGTCCCCAATTGATCACAGAAGAAGAAATTGAGTTTGCCGGTTCTATTATTGCTAATCTTGAAGAATCGCTGTTTTCAACTAAAGGTAGTCAAATTTATGTTAAGGGGCTTGATGACGAACAAGTGGGAGACAAATATACTATAATACGCCTTGGTCAAGCCTATCGTAGTCCCTTAGAAGATGATGATAATGAAATATTGGCTTATGAGGCTATCTATATTGGAAAGGCAATACTTAAAGTGACTGCTGAACCATCACTCTTAGAAGTGACTGCTGCAGTTAATGAAATTCGACTAGGTGATCGGTTGCTACCCTTAAATAAACAAGTTTTTCAAGAAGATATCTATCCCCATTCACCAAAAATGTTAGAAGATGCGTACATTATTGCAGTAGTTGGTGACACTTCAATGATTTCTCAATATCAAATAGTGGTCATTAATAAGGGCTTAGATGATGGAATGGAAAGAGGTCATTTGTTGGCGGTTTTAAAGGGCAAGGATCAATTTGAAAAGATCAGTGGGGAAGGTATTGCTTTACCAAAACGACGGGCGGGTACTGTGCTAGTATTTCGTGTATTTGACCGCGTCAGTTATGCTTTGGTGATGTCCTCCTATTTGCAGATTAATTTACTTGATATTGTGACTGTCCCTTGAACCAAAATGTGGGTGAAGAATATTGGCTGGCTCTTGCCCATGCTCCCTGTTTATCTGTGCGAAGATTTGTTCGCCTCATCAATTATTTTGGTAGCCCACGTAATGTGTTTGAGGCAGGTTGCTGGGAATGGCAGGGTCTAGCCTGTGATTTGCGGTGTTATCTACAACATCCTAATTGGTATGCGGTCGAAAAAGATATGCAATGGCTGGCACAGCCGGGTCATCATTTATTAACTTTGCTTCATCAGGATTATCCTCGCCTCTTGCGCGAAATTTATGATCCGCCACCACTGTTATTTGTTCAAGGTAATTGTGCTGTTTTATCTGAACTGAAAAAACTGGCTATAGTTGGTACCCGTCATTCTAGTCCAGAAGGTGAAGAAATGGCTCAAGCATTTGCGAAAAATTTATCCTACTTGGGTTTTACTATTACCGGTGGTATGAGAGTGGGTATTGAAAGTGCAAGCCATTGGGGCGCACTGGCAGGAACCGGTAAAACTATTGCCGTTGCAGTGCGGGGGTTAGACGAAGTGTACCCCACTCAACATTATGTTCTTGCACATAAAATTGCGGAAAAAGGGGCTTTGATATCCGAATTTCCGCCTGGAACACAGATTAAACGCCAGCATTTTCCCTCCCGTTGCAGGATTATCAGTGGTTTGAGTTTAGGTACTTTGGTGATTGAAGCTCCAAAGCCGAGTACTTCGATACTAACGGTGCGCTTTGCCCTTGAACAGGGGCGGGAGGTTTTTGCTATACCTGGTTCTATCCATAATCCCTTAGTCAAGGGTTGCCATCACTTGATTAAAGAGGGTGCTAAATTAGTGGAAACCGTGGATGACATACTTGAAGAATTGCAAATTTATTTGTAACTACTCAGGTTTGATCGAAGACTTCATGACTTTTTTGAGCATTTACCAAAATAGGAATATCCATTGAGCAAAGCTGAAGAAGAATATTGGTTAGCTTTAGTGCGTGCCCCGAATGTGGGTCCTATCACCTTCCAAATCCTGGTTAAGCACTTTAAAAGTCCACGCGGCGTGTTTGAGGCTGATCAATCAGAATGGCAGGATTTAAAATTGAAGGTAAAATTGAAGGAAAAATTGCAAAACTACCTCCAAAATCCTGACTGGTTTGCGGTTGAAAAAGATATGCAATGGTTGGACAAACCAAATCATCATTTGCTGACTCTTGACCATCCAGACTATCCACCCCTATTGCGCAGCGAAAAAATTGCAGATCGTCCTCCACTATTATTTATACATGGTGATGCTGCATTACTTTCTAGTAAGCAATTAGCCATAGTGGGAACACGTTATCCCAGTTCCGAAGGTGAGCAAACGGCGAGAGAATTTGCAGAATATTTATCTCATCAAGGTTTGACGATTACCAGTGGCATGGCGTTGGGGATTGATGGTGCAGCCCATTGTGGTGCATTAGCTGGTTCGGGTAAAACTATCGCAGTTGCTGGGACCGGATTAGATCGCATTTATCCCCCTCAACACCGTGAACTTGCCCATAAAATTGCTGAAACGGGTGCATTAGTATCAGAATTACCACTAGGAACATCGGTTCAACGCCGTCATTTTCCCATTCGTAGTCGTGTAGTCAGTGGCTTGTGTTTAGGAACTTTGGTTGTAGAGGCACCTGAACGAAGCGGTGCCTTATATGCCGCAAAGCATGCACTTAAACAAGAACGTGAAGTTTTTGCCATTCCTGGGTCCATTAATAATCCATTGGTAAAAGGATGCCATCAGTTGATTAAAAAGAAAGGGGCTAAATTGGTGGAAAAGGCAACCGATATTCTGGAAGATTTGCAGATTTATCGCTCATTGACTACTCCAAATAAAATAGAAACACCTCATTTTTCCCCTAAACAAAATACAAATAACGAAATACACCCGGTTCCTTCAAGCACGACAACGGACTCTCCCGCGTCTCAACCTGTCCGTACAAAACCCAAAAATAATCCAAGTGATTTGGATAGTAATGATGTCCAATTATTGAATCTTTTGGAGGCTGGTCCCACATCAATTGATGCTTTAGTTGAAAAATGTGGATTCACCGCCGCTTCGGTGTCATCCATGTTGTTAATGCTTGAATTACGTGGGCTAGTGACGCTCAATCCAGGGGGACTTTATGCTCGAATTTAATTAATGCTTTACATTAAATCGCTATGTCTAATGCTTAATGATTTAGAAAGACGATTTTTACAAAATGTATTGAAAAAATAGTTTTCAAGACTGGTATATTCTTTTTCATTAACCATTAATAATTAACTATTAACGATGTTAGATAAAAATTCTTTACAATTACAATACATTATTGACGAAGCAGGGAACAAAAAGGCTGTCATTATATCCCATTCTCAGTTTGAAGAACTTTTGCAAAATATGGCGACACTGGCGAAACGCGTTGAAAAGGATGAAAAATCCAGTGCTAATTCTGCTACTAAGTTACAAACAATGGCTTCTAAAACAGTGGCTCCTCAAACTGTGATCGAAAAACAAAATGTTTCAGAAAAGCAACAATATGATTGGTTAAACAAAATACCAGAATTACCAGCGCATTTTGTGCCTGATTCGTTTCTTTTCAGTGAAATTCAATCAGCATTACTTATGGAAATGTCTGAGCAGGCAAAACCGCCTATTATCCTCCAAGGTTCTAGTGGTACAGGTAAATCAGTTCTGGCAAGTGCTTTAGTGCGAGATGTTAAGATTCGAGAAACCTTTGCAGAAAATATATTTTGGTTTAATTTGGGTACTGATGTTGAAGTGCTCGCTCACCAAATTACGCTTATTCAAGCTTTAGGTGGAAGTTCAAGTGATATTTTTGAGGTTGAAAAGGCGACCGAGCGTTTGCGTGAATTATGTACAACACGCCGTTGTTTGGTGATTTTAGATGATGTCTTGGAAGCAGAAGATATTTTGGCATTTCATGTTGGAGGGGAACGTTATCAACTTTTGGTAACGACCACTGAAAATAATATGTTGGAGGTGATTCAGTATTTTATAAAAGAGGCCAAAAATTATACGCTCAAACCATTTTCTGAAAAGCAAGCCATAACGTTTTTTATTTATTCTCTAGCACGACCCAATGTGACCGTTTCTTCTATTCCCATTGATATGAAACAGATGGTACAGGCTTGTGGTTATTTACCTTTGGCACTCAAGCTGATAGCCAACCTTGCACGTCAAGGTCCACTATCCAAATTAAAGACTTTGCTGGATCGTTTACTTAATGAGGATTATGAATTTCCAAATAAATATCCTCGTGCCTTGATGCAAGCATTGCAACTTAATCTAGAGTTATTGGGAGATGAGGGTGACTATTATATGACGTTAGCGGTTTTTGGGGGTTATTCGCGCATTCCTGAATCGGTGGTTCTTATGTTATGGCGTTATTTGTATCAAATTCGAGAATACCAAGCGAAAGCATTGATTAACAAATTCGCTAAATACGGGTTGTTGCAGCTCAATGAGACTTCATCACAGCGATATTTGAGTTTACACACCTCCCAACATAATTATATCAGTGCTGAGTCGGATTTAGAAAAATTGCATGGTCATTTGTTAGCTGCCTATCGTCTCCAGTGTAAACAGCATGGTTGGATTAGTGGTCCTGATGATGGTTATTTTTTTGAATATCTTTGTATGCACATGCATAATGCTGGACGTGATAACGAATTAAAATCTCTTTTGTTAAATTTTGACTGGCTAAAAAATAAATTGCAAGCAACAAGTATATATGCTCTGCTAAATGACTATGAATGGATAAAAAACAAACAGATTGAAGAAGTCAAGAAAGCATTGCATGATACCGCTTTGCTTTTAATAACTCATAAGCAAGAATTAGCCAATCAACTCCTTGATAATCTACTGGGTGAAAAATCCTCACACAACAACAAGGATATTCAAGCTTTACTCAATCAAGCACAAGAAGCGTCTCCAAACTGGCAGTGGCAACCTCGGTTTCCTGATAAGGTTAAGTTTTAGTTACCACCGGTTCCACCGGTGGCGACTCACATTCATGGAACCCCATTCGTTATGTTAAGTTTTTAAACTTTAGAGTAAATTTTACTTCCTTGCTGTTTAAATTCTGCCGCTTTTTCTTTAAGCCCCGTTTCTACAGCCATTTTTACATCATTAATGCCCTTTTGTTTGGCATAATCACGTACATCTTGTGTGATTTTCATCGCGCAGAAATGGGGACCACACATGGAGCAGAAATGCGCGTTTTTCGCGGGTTCTGATGGCAATGTTTCGTCGTGATATTCGATGGCACGGTTCGGATCTAAGCCTAAGTTAAATTGATCTTCCCAACGAAACTCAAAGCGAGCCTTAGAAATGGCATTGTCACGATATTGCGCCCCAGGATGACCTTTGGCTAAGTCAGCAGCGTGGGCTGCTATTTTATAGGCAATGATCCCTTCACGTACATCATGTTTATTGGGCAATCCTAAATGTTCTTTGGGGGTAACATAGCAAAGCATGGCACATCCATACCAGCCAATCATTGCTGCACCGATGCTGGAGGCAATGTGGTCATAGCCAGGAGAAATGTCGTTAATTAAGGGACCTAGGGTATAAAATGGGGCTTCATGGCATTCTTTTAATTGCTTATCCATGTTTTCACGTATCAAGTGCATGGGTACATGACCAGGACCCTCTATCATGGTTTGTACGTCATGTTGCCAGGCTATTTGGGTCAATTCACCTAATGTCTCTAATTCGGCGAATTGCGCGGCATCATTAGCGTCTGCAATGGAACCTGGACGCAAACCATCTCCTAATGAAAAAGCCACGTCATAAGCCTTCATAATTTCACAAATTTCCTCAAAATGGGTATAGAGAAAACTTTCCTGATGGTGAGCTAAACACCATTTCGCCATGATAGAGCCGCCCCGTGAAACGATGCCGGTTAATCGCGTGGCGGTAAGGGGAATGTGAGCAAGGCGCACACCTGCATGAATCGTAAAATAATCTACCCCTTGCTCTGCTTGTTCAATTAAAGTGTCGCGGAATAATGCCCAGGTTAATTCTTCAGGCTTACCATCCACTTTTTCTAGTGCTTGATAAATCGGCACAGTGCCGATGGGAACAGGGGAATTTCGCAAAATCCATTCACGGGTTTCATGGATATTTTTGCCGGTGGATAAATCCATCACTGCATCTCCCCCCCAGCGAATTGACCAAACCATTTTTTCGACTTCTTCTTCAATAGAAGAGGTGGTGGCAGAATTGCCTATATTGGCGTTAATTTTCACTAAAAAATTGCGTCCAATAATGATCGGCTCCAATTCGGGGTGATTAATATTGGCAGGAATAATAGCGCGTCCCCGCGCAACTTCATCACGAACGAATTCAGGGGTGATTTCTTTGGGAATTGATGCCCCAAATGATTCCCCAGGATGTTGAGCTAATAGCTTTAAATTATGGACTGTTTGTAAGCGTTGGGTTTCGCGGATAGCGATAAATTCCATTTCGGGAGTAATGATGCCACGACGAGCATAGTGCATTTGTGTGACATTTTGTCCGGCTTTAGCGCGGCGCGGTGGACGGATATGGGCAAAACGTAATAATTTTAATTCAGGATCTGCTTGACGGTGTGCAGCGTAGTCTGAAGTGATTGATGGTAAAATTTCTGTATCGCCCCGCTCTTCTATCCATGTGCTTCGCACATCCGGTATACCTTTACGTACATCAATACTCACATCGGGATCAGTGTATACCCCCGATGAATCGTACACTATAACAGGCAAATTAATTTCATGTACACCGTTTTTTAATACAGTATCTGATAAAGTGATCTCCCGCATAGGAACTCGGATATCGGGGCGACTACCGATAATATAATTTTTTTTAGAATTGGGAAATGGTTGAGTTGAGATGGCATCAATTTGTGCAGTTTGACTTAAAATATTTGGGGAACTCATGGTAATCATTACCTTTTTGATTTTAAAAAAAAGCACTTAGTGCAAAAGAAATAAGTAGATATATGCATCCCTACGCCAGTATAGGCTGGTTCAGGTTCAAAGGGTGTGTTCTCAGCCAACAATGGTACCCCTAGCAAAAGGCATTATATCATAAGTTGTTGTGCTTGAATAAAAAAAACCATTTTTATCAAATCATAGATCACTGCTGTCAAAAAAATTGAAAGATTAATGGAAATCAAGTTTATATTTTTTAAGTTTGATGTGTTAGAATATAAATTGAAAAATGATGAAATATTTTCACTTACTTTTTCCAATTGACAAAAACAGGTAGAAATTTAATGTTATATAAAAATCTCGCTATTGCGATAATAACGGCACTTGGTTTACAAATGAGTATTTGCAACGCCAATGATAAGACGGATGAAAGTGTTGATAAAAAATCATCCCATGATATGCATTGGAGTTATCAAGGCGACACAGGTCCTGAACATTGGGGAAGTTTGTCTGAGAAATACGCTGCGTGTGCCACTGGTAAAAAACAATCTCCTATCAATATTGTTGATAGTTCAACAACAGATTTACCTCTGCTTGAATTTAATTATAATCCCATTCCATTGGTGATTGAAAACAATGGACATACTATCAAGATGAATGCTGATGAAGCTGGGACTTTAAAAGTAGGTGATGAAACCTATCAATTGCTCCAATTCCATACCCATGCGCCTAGCGAAGGTGCCATTAATAATATACGTTCTGATATGGTGCTCCATCTGGTCCATCAGAATGCTCAGAACAAACTTGCGGTGGTGGCACTGTTGTTAAAAGCGGGTGAAGTGGCTAATCCCCTCATTGAAACTTTGTGGAATGTTATGCCGACAAGTGTGGGGGAAGCCCAAAAACATGATGTGCAGATTGATATTAATCAACTGTTACCCAAGGATAGAAGTTACTATAACTATGATGGTTCTTTGACCACACCCCCCTGTACAGAAGGGGTGAACTGGATTGTACTCAAACAGCCGATGTCGATTTCTACCAAACAGTTGGAACAATATCAAGCTGTTTATTCTCACAATGCACGCCCTTTGCAAGATTTAAATGATCGTAAGGTACTTTCTTCTGATTAAGCGAATGTATTTGATGTTCAGAAAAAATCATTTCACAAGGAAGGCGAACGCTTAATTTAATGATAATTTCTGAGGGACTTACTCAAAAATAATATACCGCCCTGACAGGTTTTAGAAACCTGTCAGATTTGTCGTTTCTATTGATAACTGAACAATGCAAAAATTACTGATACTTGATAGAGATGGCGTGATTAATCATGATTCGGATGATTTTGTTAAATCCCCTGATGAGTGGAAACCTATTAAAGGCAGTCTTGAAGCCATTGCGCGTCTTAATCAAGCTGAATATTGGGTGGTTATTATCACCAATCAATCTGGCTTGGCGCGTGGTTTGTTTACATTAGAAGACCTTAATCAGATTCATCAAAAAATGCATAAACAATTGGCTAATGTTAATGGGAGAATTGAAGCTATTTTCTTTTGTCCACATAGCGATAAAGAAAATTGCACCTGTCGTAAACCTCGTTCTGGACTTTTTAAAGATTTGGCTAATCGTTTAAGTATTTCTTTAAACAATGTGCCGGCAGTGGGAGATTCACTACGCGATTTACAAGCGGCGAATGCAGTCGGCGCAATGCCAGTCTTAGTACTGACGGGTAAAGGGCAACAGACATTGCATCATATAAAAGAATTTCATTCTAAATTTGATCGTATTCCTGTATATGAGAATTTAGCTGCTTTTGTTGATGAATTGCTAGAAAATAGTTAATTTGATTTGGGGATGCGGTGGTCTGCCCATACAATTTAAAGAAATCCGATTTTTAAAAAATCGGATTTCTGCCCTAACATTAAGAATATAGCCAGAAAGACTATTTCTTTCATTAAAGACTGAGTCGTTATAAAATTGATTTAAATCAAGGCAATGTACCATATCATTAATTAATTGCTGCACTGTATTTGTCAATGAGGGGATTAGCAATGATAAAGGAAGATATTCCTGTTTATTATTTTAGCAAAATTAAAGACTATGAGTTAAGAAAATTAGTTAATATAAAACAACAATTTTCAAATAATATTTTTGATAATTGGTTTAATAACCCAATCATTATTAAAGATAGTGAAATTAAATTTTTAACTGAACTTCTAAACAAAGAATTTCATTTTATTAGAATTTACAAAGAAGAAGACTTAAAGGTAAAATTTATTGCGCCTATTTTAAATAAAATTGATTTTAGAAATATCAATAAAGAAATAAGAGATTTTTATGAAGAAAAAATAACCTATCAAACCGATAAATTTATTTTGACAGGCACAACCGATTTTTTAATTTCAAAAGGTTTGGAATATTCAGAAAAACCCTATTTCTTTATTCAAGAATTTAAAAAAGGCAAAGAAAGCAGTTATCCAGAATCACAGCTTTTAGCTGAATTGATAGCAGGCGTTGAATTAAATAATTTTAATACAATGAAAGGTGCTTATATTGTTGGTGCTATTTGGAATTTTGTGAGATTAGAAAAATTATCAGAAGATAAATATCAGTTTTTTATTTCTATAAACTTTGACAGCACAAAGATTGAAGAGCTAAAAGGAATTTATAAAAATTTACTTTTCATCAAAGATGAGATATTTAAAATGTCTTAGGAGTCAGGATTTAATAATACCCAAATCTTAAATGTCCAAACCTGCCAGGTTTTAAAAACCTGGCAGGTTTAGTTTTCGAGGGTATTATTGAATCCTAATTCCTTAGAGAGTGTTCATCCGGAAACGCCGATTTAAGTCATTTCTTTGTATAGTATTTTATAGAAATACCCTATTTTTTTTAAAATGCATTTTTTTATACCCCATTAACCATTAAGATTAGTCTTATTGAGACTATCGTTTAACATTTTGCCAGTTCCCCATGCTAGGGCATAATCATGAATATCTCGAACCCAACTCAAAATGGGCTGTGGTTTCCAATCTAAAGGATGCATGGGAATCGTCCCGGTGCATCCTTCATAATCTTCCAAGTCACAATGCGGCATATGCAATGGAGAAGCTGACCATGCCCTCAAAGGATTACGTACAACGGGAAGACCAGCAACGCTTGCCATAGCAATGGCTTCTATGGTACTCAGATATTTTGATTTACTCAGACGAATTTCCTTATCAGCCGTTGTCGTCGGATCCAAAATAAAAGCATCTATACCACTTGGTCCAGGTGTCACGATTAGGTAATCAGGATGTGTTTCTGTCACTTCTTTACAAATAAATCCGCTTGGATGGACTTTACGTCGTGATAATCGAGGTTCTATCCAAATACTGAGTTCTACATCAGCTTTATACAAACGTACTTCACCCCCTAAAAATAGAGCCCCAGTCGGATCATCATAATATACCCAGCCTAACAACTCAAAGGCATGCAGCAATTTCACTCCACACCAACGTTGATATAAATAAGGTGTATCAGCAATTTCTACTGTGCCATGTAAAAGATTATGTAAAAAAAAGGGCAAAAACTCTTTCGGTTGTATCAACTGTTGAGCGAAACGCCTTAAACGAAGCCAGGCTGATGAACGCGGATAAGGGTGAGGTAAATTAGAAGAAGGCACTAATCTCACACCGACTACCCGCATCATCATTGTTCTGGCATGTTCTAATTTAGCTTGGGCTTCATCTAAACGTGAACGCATACTTAATAAGGTTGCACGATCATTTTGTGCATAACTTGAATCACCTTGTTGTGTTAGCAAAGAGTCATCAATATATTTAATAGTTCGTTTATGCACTTTTTCTAAAGCGGTTTGCTGTAAATCAAGCAAATGGACTAACCAACGTAATGGGCGAGTATCCAGTTCTGTCACGGGCAAAATACTTAACCAATGTGCGGGCAAAAGACGCTTTGCTGTATCTTGTTGATAATCGCTCGCACGACGAGAAAAAGTAGCTCGTTTAGGACAGGGGCTATAATGTACTATCACTTTATGGGTAGCACCTGTTGTCTGTAAATCTGCTATCAATTTGGGTATTAATCCAGTCAAAAAATCAATTGATTTTAACGAAGCTGTCGTGCTGGCGACAGTTCCCATATTTGTCGACACTTGTTGAGTGGCATGTAAGCCGGGCAAAAGTAGTTCTGAAGAAAACGTTTTGAGATCTTCGACTAATTTTTGAATAAAAGGATTCATAAAATTGTGAATTGTGAATTGTGAAACTAGATGTCCCAACCCCTCAGTGGGTTGAATGTGAATTGCACAGGTTCCACCGGTGGAAACTAAGCCAAAAGACAAAACAGGAAGTTATTTTGAAACCATTCCTAACCATTAGCTTCTACTTTCACAACTTCTGCTAATTGATGGGCAGCGTTTTCAACTTTTTGCATGTCAGTACCTTCAACCATAACCCGAATAAGTGGTTCGGTGCCACTTTTACGTAGTAAAACACGCCCCTGATTTTTGAGTTGTTGTTCTACCTCGGTGACTGCTTTTTGTATTGAAGGTTGGGAGATAATATCTAATCCTGGTGTAATAGGTACATTTATCATCAACTGTGGACATTTATGCATTCCCGTTTTTAAAATATGTAAAGGTAAACCTGTTTGCACACTTGCGGCTAAGACTTGTAGGGCGGTGATAATACCATCGCCTGTCGTTGTGCGATCTAAGCAGATAATGTGCCCGGATGATTCACCACCCAGATTGCCACCAGTTTCTTTTAACATTTCCAGGACATAACGATCTCCTACCGCCGCTCGTTTAAATGGAATCCCCTTTTTTTCAAGAGCTTGTTCGAGTCCTAAATTGCTCATCACGGTACCAACGACACATCCCTGTAAAGTATTGACTTTATGACGAGCTTGGGCAATAATAAATAATAATTCATCACCATCCACTATTTCGCCCTTGGCATCAACCATGATAACCCTATCACCGTCACCATCTAAAGCAATGCCTAAGTCAGCATTTTGATATAAAACAGCAGTTTGTAGGGCTTGGGGTTGGGTAGCACCATAACCTGCATTGATATTTAAGCCATTTGGTTGAGTACCAATGGTTTCAACTTGGGCACCTAATTCACGAAAAACACTGGGTGCCACATGGTAAGTCGCACCGTGAGCACAATCAACTACGATTCTTAATCCTTTGAAGCTAACATCATAAGGAATCGTACTTTTGCAAAACTCAATATAGCGACCTGCCGCATCTTCAATACGCTCTGCTTTGCCTAACCGATCTGGGGCAACGGTTCGCATTTGTTTTTCCATTTCAGCTTCAATAGTTAATTCTACTTCATCAGGTAATTTGCTTCCCTCCCCTGAAAAAAATTTAATTCCATTATCCTGAAAAGAATTATGTGAGGCACTGATAACGATACCGGCGACAGCATGGAAAGTCCGTGTTAAGTAAGCAATAGCCGGGGTTGGCATGGGACCAAGCAAACGTATGTCCATGCCTGCAGCAGATAACCCAGCTTGCAGAGCAGATTCAAACATATAACCCGAAATACGGGTATCTTTACCTATTAATACTTTATTTCTACTATACCCATTTTTTAAAACACTGCCCAGGGCAAAACCCAATTTAAGTATAAAATCAGGTGTAATCGGTGGAATACCGACAGTACCCCGTATTCCATCTGTCCCAAAAAATTGACGTTTTTGTTTCATTTTTTTCAATTGTACCTGTATAATTCATGACGAATAAATTTTTCCAATTATAGTATATTAAAAGTGTAACATGAAATTTAAATTTACCAAGCGAGTCAAAAAAACACGAATTAAAAAACGACGAAAAAACCAGGTTTCATGCGATATTTGCCTAATCGTATATGGTACAACATTACTACATGCCAAACACACTAATCTCGTCGCACAACCTGATGAATCTGTATTTAAATTGACACCGACAGAAATGGCGGCGGCGGCGCGACGTTTATTACCTAGAACCACTAAACAATCACGGATTGCACTCACTTTACCCAGTTCAGAATTTGTTGCAACTCAATTAAAGCTACCACCGGTGGCTATTACTGCGCAAAATCTTAAAAATGTTGTCAATCTACAATTGCCAACATTATTGCCTGGCTTGACAGAACCATTACTGCTTGCTGTACAAGCACCCATCGATGGGGAACAAACTTACGCTTTGTGGATGGCTACCAAACGGGCGGAAGAATTATGGCAAGCTTTTGATAAGGAAGGGTTATTTTTAGCGTGTATTCTACCACGTCCTTTAGTGGTTTTACCACACACTTCGGTCAGTGATTACCAGGTGTATGATGAAGATGACAACAGCATCACTTGTCTTCAATGGTCAGGTAACGTTATCCAACGCTTTTTGCATATATCTAAATTAGATTGTCAGGAAGCTGAGTTTAATCAACAGTTGGATGAAGTGCTATCAACCTTCACTGATGATGTCGAACATGTGCATAAAACGAGTGTGAAGGATTGGGAAGAGTTGCCGGTTCCACCCCCGGCAGCGTATGATTATGCCTTTTTTCCACCCCGTGCGGTATTGCGTATGGTACAAGAAGCGCTTCAAAAAAAGCGATTACGTTTAATGGCAATTATGCTATTGTTTGTCGCTGCTCTCATGGGGGGCATTTACTTTGCGATTGATTATGAAAAACGTCTCAAACAACGTTTGGTAGATTTAACACATCGTACTTTCGATATCAATCAATTACGTGCTGAAGTTGGAGCTATAGAAAAAACCATTGCTCCCATTAAATATTTTCCTCAACAACAAGTTGTGCCTGTTCTTGAAACTTTGAATAAACTGATTCCTAAAGACAGTTGGATTATCAGTTTTAAGATAGAAACAGGCTTTATCAAGCTTGAAGGATATAGTCCCAATCCGACTCAATTGATAGAAATATTAAGCCAGCAGTCGCATATTAATAATGTTGAGCAGAGCCGTGATACGACTCAAGAAAAGGGCAAAAAAGAACGCAGATTTGGTATTACTTTTAAATTGAAAAATTTTGATTTCGACGCTTATTGGTCAGAATATTTTCCAGATAAGCGATAATGGGAAGGTAAACACACAGGTTTCTCCCTACAATTAATATATTTTTGACGAAGGGCAATAAGTTTTAGCCAAGACCTGCCAGGTTTTAAAAACCTGGCAGGTCTTGTAGCAGGGACAAAACTTTTATAGATGTCCATACCCTGAATGGACACTAATTATCATCAGTAATAATATCCACGCCGGCTGGGGGGGTAAATATAAACAATTCTTTACTTAATTTTTGATTTTGTTTCATTTTATTGAAAGTAATGAAAGTTGTTTGTCCCAAATTATCTATCAGTTCAAGCCCTAACATCTTTTTTCCACTCAAGTTGATACGCATACTATCAAACGATGCTTGTGCGTCTTTAGGAATTAGCTCAAAACGCATTACGCCATTTTTAGAGGATAGCAAATTGATAAAAAAATCCTCTTCCATACGACGGCTACTACTCAGTAAAAAAGCAGGCGTTTTACCCAATGCTTGATCTAAATTTTTCACCGTCACTTGCTCTAAATCACTGTCATAGATCCATACTCTCTCCCCATCGGCAACAATTAATTGATTATAGGGTTGTTGATAATCCCAATGGAACCGATTAGGACGCTGCATATACATTTTACCCTGCGAACTTTCCAATAAGCTACCTTTTTCATTATAGAGCTTTTGTACAAATTGCGCTTGTAATGTATGCAGTTCTCGTAAAAATTTATCCAAAACTTCATGGGCATAAAGCCAAGAAGGTAAACACATTAAAACAAAAAATAACCAACGTAATTTCATAAAAATATCCTATTAACTTTTTGAGGTTTCAGTAGAAATCCTTTAATTTATAAGACTTTCCATTTAATATTACAACCCAAACTAGGCTTTTGAGCTGAATTTACCAGCTCATTTGTCAATATCGCATCTAAAGCGGCGCGTATATCCTTACCTGTTACGGGGACATCACCTTGCGGTCGTGCATCATCCAATTGCCCCCGATAAACACACTTTAGTGCCCCATCAAATAGATAAAAATCAGGCGTACAAGCTGCTTGATAAGCTTGAGCAATTTCCTGGGTATCATCATACAAATAAGGAAAAGGATAACCCAACTGTTGTGCGGCTTCCTTCATTTTTTCCGGCGAGTCATCAGGATAGTTGACAACATCATTAGAACTAATCGCAATAAAAGAAATGCCCTTTGCTTGATAATCATTAGCCAATTTGACTAATTGTTCTTGCACAAGTTTAACATAAGGGCAATGATTGCAAATAAACATAATCACAGTGGCGGTATCAGATTTTAAGTGATTAAGTGTCACCATTTCGTTGGTAACCGTATTAAGCAAAGTAAAATCTGGTGCAGTTGTGCCTAATGGCATCATATTAGAAGCTGTTCTAGCCATATTTATCGAATCCTTTAGATATGAAATTTTATAGTTTATCTGCCCGATTTTAATTTATTTTTCTGAACTCCATGCCAATAACAATAGGGTACTCCCTATCGTTCCCAAGATGACACCTAATATGAGCATATTCATATTGAAAAAACCGTATATTTTCAAGGATATAATGATGCTGGAGCTAATAATGAGGGCACTGCCAACTAAGATATGTATGAAACGCTCATGCCATAGGTGCATTTCTTTACGTAGTTGGCTAATTTCTTGGCTGATGCGTTTGATATGCGCCGAATCTTCTTGGTGTTGAACGAGTGTTTCATGGATTAGCATTGGAACTTCGGGTAAACTTTCTGCCCATTTGGGTAAATTAGTTCGGATGCCCTTGAGAAAGGCGCGTAACCCGATTCGTTCATCCATCCATCGTTCTAAGAAGGGTTTAGCCGTTTGCCATAAATCTAAATCAGGATAGAGTTGTCGCCCTAAACCTTCAATATTCAGGAGGGTTTTTTGGAGCAGAACTAATTGGGGTTGCACCTCCATTTTGAAACGCCGCGCCGTTTGAAATAGGCGCAATAGTACCATTCCAAATGAGATTTCTTTCAAAGGCTTATCAAAAATGGGTTCACAAACACTGCGAATAGCGCCTTCAAATTCTTCTATTCGCGTACCGGGTGGGACCCATTCTGAATGGACATGTAATTCCGCAACTCGATGATAATCGCGGCGAAAGAAGGCGAGGAAATTGGCAGCTAAATAATGTTGATCTTCAGTACTAAGCGTCCCCATAATACCAAAGTCCACTGCAATATAAGAGGGACGATAAGGGTTGCGAATATCGACAAAAATATTGCCTGGGTGCATATCCGCATGAAAAAAGTTATCTCTAAACACTTGAGTAAAGAAAATCTCAACGCCTGCATCGGCAAGATATTTTAAATTGACACCATGACGCTTTAAAGCCGCTATATCGCTAATGGGGATACCACTGATACGTTCCATCACGATAACATTAGATAAGGTATAATCCCATTCAATTTCGGGGACATGAAGCAAGTCAGAATCTTTAAAATTACGCCTGAGCTGAGTTGCATTAGCGGCTTCTCGTACTAAATCTAATTCATCGTAAAGCGTTTTCTCAAATTCTGCGACGACTTCCATGGGACGTAGGCGACGACCATCAGCCCAGTAACGCTGCGCAAGTTCTGCGAATAAAAACAGTAATTCAATATCTTTACGAATCCTGGGTTTTATACCAGGGCGTAAGACTTTAACCACGACTTCCCGCCCATTATGTAAACGAGCAGCATGAACTTGGGCGATTGAAGCTGCGGCTATTGGTGTCATCTCAAAACGGGCAAAGACTTCATCTAAGGAACGCGCATAAGCTTTTTCAAGAATTTGGCGGGCTTCTTCACCACTAAAGGGGGTGACTTTATCTTGTAATTTTGCCAATTCTAGGGCAATATCATCCGGCAATAAATCGCGGCGAGTTGATAGAATTTGACCAAATTTGACAAAAATGGGACCCAGTTCTTGTAAAGCAAATAAAATGCGCTTTCCCCGACTAAGGTCTTTCGGGCGTAACCAATAGCCAGGGACTAAATAAGCTAATAAGCGTAGTGGGCGAAAAATCTTGGTGGACAGTAGTAACTCATCAAGCCCATAACGCACAATGATACGGTAAATGGTCAGCATACGCATGATCTGACGAAAAATTTTCATATTTTTTTTTGAAATTTGGAATTGGAAATTGAGAATTTTCCAGTTATGATTATTGATTAGCTGTTGTTAAAACTTCTACACGTTTTTCTAAACGCTCAAGATCGTCACGCAATGTATTTATCGCATTCGATAAGCTATTTATTTCAGTACGCCTAGGTAAATGGCGAGTTTTTTCTTGCAAGTGTTCGCTGAGTTTGCGTTGTAAGGTATTGAATTGCCCATCAGCATAGTCTTGACATTGTAGAAGTGCGGTGCTTAAATTATGCGCGAACTGACTCCCGAACCATTTTGTGAATTGTGTTTCCCAATCAATGTTTAATCCTTGAAAGATGAGCAACCCTTGTTGAGCAAGGTTTATTTCCCCGTTGAGGGTGATATCTGGTTCATTTGACAGTTGGGTCCCGCGTTGTAGCAATAAACGTAAAAGGGTAAAAGGTGCCCCCGTGATCTGGACATCCACTTCACCTTCATAGTCACTAAATATAATAATGCCCTGTTCATCAGGAAACAAAGTGTAATTCAGATCAAGATCAGTTAATTCAAGACGAATAATCTTGCCAGATAATTGACCTAAAGCCTCTAAACTAGAGGGATCACAATGTAGTGCTTGATTGATCAGTGTTTCTAACACTTTTGCAGAGATTGGATTGATCAATGGTAACTCTCCAGTTGATGTAAAGGAATCGTTGCTTCATCGTGTATAACAACCACTGTGCCAGCCATTTTATCATGCCAACCTTGTTGACGCTTATCCCACAACACCCATAAAAAACCTAAAAAGAATACAATGGCAGAAAGATAATAGCCAAGATAACGCAATAGGGCTTGTTTGGGTGTAATTGGTTTGCCAGTCTGGGCATCAACAACTTTGCAATCTGATAAAAATTTACCAGGCGTTGCCCCGTAGCTAATCCAGAACAAAATAATCAACAGGGCGGGCAAAACTTCATTAATCAAAAATATTTGCCAGAAGTCTTTAAGAAAGACACTCTGCCATTCAATGGGTAGCGTGCCACTGTTAATTTCGTGGCTACCATAAAGCATATAAGATATAAACAATAACAGGGGAGCTATCCAGAGTATATCTATAAAGAGCGCCAAGGCGCGTCGCCAAAATCCTGCATATTCGGTCAAAGACGTAATCATATTAGTTATCCATTTGTAGGGGCAATCCCTTGTGGTTGCCCTCAATTATCAATATTTATAGCCTCTATGCACCGCAACAATACCACCACTTAAATTATGATAATCACAGCGATCAAAACCCGTCTTTTGCATCATTTCAAGTAAAGTGTCTTGGTTGGGGTGCATACGAATGGATTCCGCTAAATAGCGATAACTTTCAGCATCTTTAGTTATCCATTGACCTAATCGGGGTAATACTTTAAAAGAATACAGTTCATACAACGGTTTTAAAGGGCGGATTTTTAATTCTGAAAATTCCAATATTAAAGCACGTCCGCCCGGTTTTAAAACCCGTAACATTGAACGAAGAGCAGCCTCCTTATCCGTCACATTACGCAGCCCAAAAGCTATCGTAATGAGATCAAAATAATTATCGGCAAAGGGCAAGGATTCTGCATTGACTTGTGCATAGTCAACCAATATACCTTTATTAAGCAAGCGATCACGCCCAACTTCTAACATAGCCGCATTAATATCAGCTAAAACGACTTGCCCTTGCTCTCCCACTAATTTAGCAAACTTAGTGGCTAAATCGCCGGTTCCCCCAGCTAAATCAAGGACTTTTTGTCCACGCTGTATGCCCGATAATTCAATCGTAAAGCGTTTCCACAAACGATGAATACCACAAGACATTAGATCATTCATTAAATCATAGCGGCTTGCCACAGAATCAAATACTTGGGCAACGTGGTGGACTTTTTCTTTCAATGGCACTTGGGTAAAACCAAAATGGGTGGTGTTTTCAGTCATTAGTTATTAGTTATTAGTTATTAGTTATCAGTTTAAACTCCACAATAGTAGAAGTATCACGAATCAAAGTCGCCAGCCTGAGATTTTCTGAGCTGCGCTTTGATTGTTGATAATATTTACCGTTTAACTTGGTCTCATTCAGTTTCGCAATATCAATCTGCACATCTTCTATAACAACCGCTTTAATCGGTAAAGGTAATTGGTTTATCGTTCTAATAACCTCTTCTACATTATAGATGTTCAGATAAATAATTTCCTAAAGGGCATTCGCGGTGGTCTGCCCCTACAATAAAATACTTGACGTAGGGGCGAACATAAGTGTTCGCCCTGGTAAAATTAATTATCTGAAAAACTATAGCTTTGATTGAGACAGGCAACCTGAAAGCACGCTTGCTTGATGAGCGGTTATTAAACCGCCTCTTTCTATACCACAGTCTTGCTCTCCTTTGTCTACGATTAGCGGCACGTTTTTGCATCTTGTTTTTAATATAGATAAGTAGCTACTAAAAAGTCTTTTAACATTTTCTATTTTTAGAAATCCGTTAATAATCAGTGCTTTAGCAGAAAACAAAAATATTAAAATATTTATGTGTACCTACTTATAATATTTTAACTGTTTTTAGCCCCAATGTGATTACCAAAATCCCCATGATAGCACCTAATAATATATTAGCAATCGTCATGGCACTGTCATGGTAAACAAAAACTAAACTTAGCATTGTTATAACTCCTCCTACAAGGGGGAATAAAAATATAAATTTATGATGGGCTAGGCTATAGACAAATATAACATTTGCCACTGCTAGTAAGGCCATTGCTAAACTAATGGTTTGTAACAGGGGGGCGGCGGCTTGATATTTCGTGCCGAAGAGTAAAACAGTTAGTTCTACCGGCCAAAGATAACAAATCAGTGCAAATCCGCCTCCTAATAGGGCAGTCATTGCTATACTTAACCATAAAATGCGTTGATCTTCATTGTTTTCATCTTTGGCTTTTGCTGCTTCTGGAAAGAGTACAACTAATAAAACACCGGGCAGAAAAAGAGCAATTCTACCCAAAATAGCGGCGGTGGCATAAAGTCCAGCTTCTTCTCTGGAGCAATAATGTCTCACTAAAACGATATCCAGATTACCTAATACCATCATCATTGAGGTGAATATCAGTACCGGTAAAGCATATTTTCCCATTTCGCGGTAAAGTCCCACCGGCAATAGTTGACGTTCTTGTTGCCAAATATCTTTTAAACCCATTATGCAGATCAGCATCGCTCCAAAGGTTGCAAAAACGCTTGCCAATAATCCACCATTAACGCCCCATCCCAACACATAGACAAAGAGTATTGCACCAATTAATCGTAAAAATGCAGTGCCACTTGATCCGATACCGAAAAAAACAAAACGCTGTAATCCCTGAAGAGTGCCTAATAAAACGGGAACAAATAAGGATAACAGTAATTGGGTTAACATAATGATTATCGGCGTTGACTCTTGCAAATGCAGGTAGTCTTTCAACAAGGGCAGGGCAATGAGTCCGAGAGCAAAAATACCCACTGCCAGCAATGACAGTATCCGAAAACTATCTATCAGTAAGGTTTTGACTTGCCCTAGTCCATCCGCAGATAGCTGAACGGTATAGCGGGAAAATACGAGTGGCAAGACTGCCATCGGTGCAGAGATAACAATTGCTAGTGAGTTGAGGGCGTTAAAGGCACCAAAATCATCCGGTGATAATACTCGCCCAATCACCATTTGGAATAAATAGGCAAAAACGTTGCCTAGATTCATCAAGATGAGAATCAGAAAATTGTTACGAAGAAATCTTTTCATCTGTACGCAAAGCCCATGCTTCTAAAATAACGCCAACGACTAACATATAATAGCCTATGACAGCTAGCTGTTCTGCCATTATTTCCAATTTCAGTACCACCAACAAAGCTACCATCATTAAAATCAGTATAAAACCAACAATATAATGCGTACCCGCGCCCCCATAAATTATATCAGCCATTTTGCGCCAATGGGTGGTTAGCACCGGCTTTACCAATTGGGTTAATTTAGCCCAAACAAATACCACTGCAATTCCACCAAAAGTAAAGAAATAATTTTCGCGATGTCCAGAAAGGTGTTGTAAGCCCTGCCAATATAATAAATTGGCAATGATTAGCCAAAAAATCATTTGTGGCAAGTGTCGGTTCCAAACCAGTTTTAACACTTTAAAGTTAGATATATAGTGTATCCAAAAATAACCAAGCGCCGTTAAGGGCAATAAATACCATAAAACCTCTGGATTATGAGACCATTCTTCCAAATGCAAGGCACGCCAAACACTCCAAGCGATAACCAATAACAGATAAAACCCTATCGGATACTTGAAACGGTGCTGCAATGATTTTGTCATTCTTAACTCTTGCCAAACCACCCCTGGTAATAAAATAAGTAAAGTAGCCAATACCGATTTAGCCACCATTAGATTTTCCCAGCCTGATAGTACCAAACCCATATAAGCAATAATAGGTGCTATCAAGCCAACTAAGCGATTCAATAATAAAGCGTTCATAAATATACCTGCCTACAAAAAAAAAGGACAGACTTGTGTCTATCCTTATTGTTTTTAAAACAACTCATTGCCAATTTTTTAACCAAACAATATTGAAATATTAAATAGGTTGGACATCCTACGCTCGCTGCGCTTCCAATTTGACCACCAAAGATTCAAATAAAGATAAATATTCGCCAAGATTATTATAAATTTCGTCTGCTAAGTCTTCATTATAAGTATGTGTCGTTAGATTACGGTTTTGCACCATGTCTGCATAAGCCTCTTCTTCCTCAATCCAACCTAGTTTGAAAGCTTGTTTAAAACAACCTTTGGGAGATTTACAAATTTCTAATCCTTCATTTCTTAATGCATCTTGGACAGATTTCCAAGATAATTCATAACAAAGTTCATAACGTTTAATCGCAGCATCACGTACAATCCCAGTTTTTGACTCAACTAAAATCGATTTTAGATTAGCAACCGATTTTCTAAAACTCTGTAATTTAGGTTTATTACTCATAATATTTTTCCATACTGCTTTATTTCTGTTTTCAATAAATGATTTGCTTTATTTATTTCAACAAAATCAATACTATACAGAGTTGGCAACTCTTCTAACCAATTTTTAAAAGCAACTATTTCAATTTGATTCAATTTATCACGGTATTCAATCGCTAAATCAATATCTGATTGTTTATATGCATTCCCTTTTATCCATGAACCAAACCAAATAAGAGTGACTTCGTCACCAAACCGCCGGTGACATTCTTCGGCAATTTTATCAACAATCGTTTGAACTCGTTTTAGAATCATTGCATCAAATTGATTTTAGCTTCGCATGAGATGAAAACATTATTAGATAATTTTAACTTTACTCGCTTTATCAAACAACCAGTTTAAGGCATCGAATAATTTTTGTAGATTGCTTGGTTCATCATTATCATCTAAAACTGATATTTTATTTAACTGTTTTATGAATAAGGTATTTTTTTTGTCAAATTTACCAAATTGCCAGTCTTCACCAGTGGTAACGACTGCATAGCACATTGTTGCTCCTTGTGTTGAAGCCGCATACATTTCAGCTAGTGCTTGTGCCCAACCTTGTTCCCAATCCGCTTTTTTGGCTTCTATTACACAAAGAGGGGGAATACCAAATTCGCCGCGTATTTGAGTTGTTGGGGCTACTAAAAAGTCTGGCGTACCAGAAAGGTCGTTATCAGGGTCAACATTGTAGCTAACATGCGACCAAACACGAAAGTTGGGATAACATTTATCAAGTACTTTTAATATTGGTTTGATAATATCTTCACAGGTAGCAGATTCTGATAGAAAACTTAAAGGATCTTTGAAATTTTCTTGGATTTCTTCAAATTTGTAATCTGGTATATTTTTGAGAGGTAATGTTTTTACAAAAGGTTTGCTATCTGTTTTTAAGTTAAACCTTTTTGCCACTTCTATTTCTGTTTTGAAGTTGCTAAATCCCATATAATTTACCTGTTCTTATTGATGTTTTTTCATCAATTCAAAAGGTGGTTTAGGTGGGTTTCGCTGACGCTCTACCCACCCTACGCTCGCTGAATTTTATTTCTTAGCAGTAAATACCAAAAAATGACTCAGTGTTTTACCTAAATCGCTTGTCGGATACATTGAAAAACATATATTCGCAAAATGAAAACCAAAAAAACAATGCTTAACTTGTATATCCTTAAAACCAATTTCTGCTAATATCAATTTTAATTGTTGTTCATAAAATTCTTGAACATGAATATAATCACCGATTTGCTTGTTATAACCGATTTTTACTGGAAACCGTAAATGTCCAGTAATTAATTTAATTATATTAGCAGGGCGAAATAGATTGGGAGTGCCACATAATAATGTCCCCCCCCCCCCGTAAAACCCTATATTGTTCTTTTAGAAATGTGTATGGTTTATCTGTATGTTCAACAACATCCTGATGAAACACAAAATCAAAATAGTTATCCTCAAAAGGTAAAATACCAGATGCATCCACTTTAGTAAAACTCCAATTACCTAAGTCTTTTAGTAACAATTGGTCAGATTTAGATACAGGGCATTCTACAATATCGGTAGCAATGATTTCTTTTATGCTTTTTGCATGATGAAAAACTAAATACTCCCAAGTACCATCACCACAACTTATGGAAAGTACTTTATTAATATTGAGATTTTTCACAACATCTATAAATTCTATCCTTACCAATTTTTCTAATTTAGATACCTTTGGATTCTTTAATCTTTCAGTAATTGAAAGTAAGTTGTTCATAACAAGCCATCCATTCCCTCTCAAAAATGCCTAAATTTTACTATCCATAATTTAAAATCAATATGCCATAACACATATATTAATAGTATTAATACCGTTATTCCACTAATAATTGCTGAATAATAGAGGGTTTTTTGTGCCTCAAATTCTATTATTAAATTAACATCATATAAACCTGAAGCCCGCTTACTAATTGATTCCGGGTAATGCTTTGTCAAATAATCCAAGTCGAGGAGCCATCCATTAGCATAATTATTAACCGGAAAATGATATTTTTCATCTAGTGGTAAGACATTAAATGTAGTAAATATATTTCCATCATCAAGGTTATTATTTTGAATAGTTCGCCGGTATTGCTTTGAAATAAAAGCGTTTCCTCTCGCACTAATTAAACCTTTGTTATGATATCTTTCAAGTTCTTCACTGCCAGCCTTATTAATTTTGTTGAGTATGGACTTTTGATTCCAAGGTTTATCCGTATAATATCCATTCAAACTATCATAACTAATTGGAAATACTTTCCATTGTGGTAAAAATGACTCAAGAAATGATAGGAAAACATCAGATTTTACGCCATGTACAATAACTCTGTATTTTGTTGGATTTATTCGTTTAAATTCGATGGTAGCATTTTTAGCATCACTATGTTTAATTTTTTTAGACAAGGTGCTATCAGCATTTTTGAGGTGAACAAATGCAATATTAGTCTTATCTTGAAGAACCCTTTGAGAGTTAAGCATCTTTTTAACAGAATTATTAACAATAATATCATCAGCAATATACAGCGGAGGTAATATTTTTTCTTGATGCTTAGACACAAAAATGTCATACCTTTTATTGTCAACTAATTTTTGATATTTTCCATAAGAAAAAAACCGTTGCATTGATTGAGTATCAGGAAATGACTTTTTAACCTCACTAGAATAAGGATAACTTGGAAAACGGTTATAGAAGTTATTATCGGTACTAACAATAAAATAACGAATATTCAATATAGCCATTAAATTATTGAATAAATTATAATTTTTCTCATTTATAGCTCTGATTAAGGTAGTTCTAAACATTAAAAAAGAACCAAGTCCGTTATAATCTTTTTTCCCAGCAAGAAAAGCCAAAGGTGTTGGTCCAAAATACGCACCCCCATATTCACCCGCTATAACACTATATTGCTCATTCGTTAAGGGAAATGACATAAAGCTTGTTTCAAATTGAACATCTTTGACTGAACTAAGCAGATTTTTATATTCCTCATTAAATTTATTAGGCAGAGGTACATCTTTTGATAGCCAAAGAGGTACTTCATTCATAAACTTACCTGTCAGCAGAGGAATTGATTGGAATAAGATCATTGTTGATAAACACAAAATTATAATTATCTTTGAAACATTGAGATGCTTAAAAATAAGTCTTAAAGACATCCCAAACAGAAGGGCATATATAAATACAAAAACAGCAGCGAATTTTGTATAAAAGCTTCTAAACATTTGAAATCCGGGAATTGAAAATGCACTTTCATACAACCAAAATAACCCTCCAATATTAGCTGTCATCAAAAATAAGAAGATAATAAAAAAAATAGTTAATAGTATATAAATTTTCTTTTCTAAACTATTACGTAATTGAGAAACCAGTAAAATTCCTACAGTTATAATTAAGGGATAGATAAAATATATGAAATGAAAACGTATTCCATAATCCCAATAAAGGTGAGCTTGAGGATGGAAACCACTGGAAATAAGATATTGGGGTTGATTCGTTAAATTGTAAATCAACTTGATATAAGGAGAAACAGAAAGAAAATAAGCAAGCCCACGATTTGTACTTGATTCTTCAGATAGAATATTGACTACGCCTAATTTAGGCGTTGAAAGATAATAAATTTCTGGTATTAATGAAAAAATATGTATCAATATAGCTAAAAAAATAAATAATCCGTAGTAACCTAATATTTTTTTATTAAATGAATTTTGTAGATAGTGATAAATAATCACAAATGGAATAATAAATAAAAAAAATGCGGCAAACCAAGGTACAGTAAATAAACTGAAATTGACAGAAAATACAAAACTTATCAGTAATATTATTGCAAGATATAAAAATTTCTCAGTATTGGCAAAGCGAAGAAACAAAAAAAACATAATAGGGTAAATGGCATACCCGTAAACAGAATACAATGTTTTATAAAATGATTCATAAAATAATATTGGAGAAAGTGCATAAAATAGCCCCGCTAAGGAAGCACAAATAATCTCATTTTTGGTAATTTTTATCTTTAAACCTTTAAAAAGTTCTTGGATGGAAAGATATACCGAAATATACATCCCACAAAGAAGTAGCCCATTAATAAAATTATTTAAAGTCGCTCCTTTACCAATTAAGCTGCTTATCAATGTTAAAAACCAGTTGAAGGGAATTATCATTGAATTTGGGGTAAATCCATCTAGTGGGGCAAAAGAGTTGTTTAAATAATAGGCTATATTCTCATTCCATGCCATAGGATCAAGGAAATATAAACGGGAAGAGTCTCCTCCTAAATCCATTTCTCCGTTTTTGAACCAAAAAAATGGTATAACAAAAAGTATGATGGTAAATAATATGTTCAGTATTATCCAAAATTTAGTATCTTTATTCATTATTTTTTTATTACACTAATCAAATATATTTCAAACTGGTTTTTCAAAATGGATTTGAAAAGACTTTCTGAATAAATTAAGCCAGCTAGAAATGGATTAAAAAAGGGAAATGCTTTATCACCTATTAACCTGCTTAATAACACTAACGGTGTATATAAGCGGAAGCTATTGAAGGATTCATTGCATATCATTAATTCCAAAGATTGACATATTTTTATTATCTTTTTATAACTTACGTCACTACGCAATGGAATTTCTCCACTGTTAAGCACCAGATCATTATCTTCATCATATTTCATATTTATCTTTTTTCCTAATCCCCTGTTTTAGAAAGAATTGTATTAGGATTTTGTAAACAAATCGCAACGATCACAAATCACCGCTTGATTATCTTGTTTGATTTTAGTTAGAAATAAATTTCTACCTCTTAGATATTTTTCATTATTCCAAATTTCAAAAATGTTATGCTGGTTTAAATCTCCAAAACTATCATCATCATTGTATATAGCACAACATGGATCAACCAGTCCAGTAGGTTTTATGTTAAGAGAATTCCAGAGAAAATGACATTTCTTGTTTGAAATAGAAGAAACCTTTTGATTTGGATCAATCCCAAGTTCATCGTATATTTTCTCATTTACTTTTTGGTTAATTATAGTAAAGGGACTAAGAGAATACACCGAAAATACATTAATTCCCAACTCTTTTGATTTCTCATAAGCTAATTTCAACTCAGATTTATTAGAACCATTTTGCAAAAATTGCCATTGAATAATAGGATATTTTGATTGATGTTTAACTTTCATGGCAACCAAATATTCTAAGTTTTCAAATACTTTACTAATTATCCCTTTCTTTCTGTAAACACCATATTTTTCCTGAGTAACTCCATCAATTGACAAAATCAGATAATCCAGTTTTTGTATAACAATTTGTTCAATAATATCCTTACTGACAACAGTGAAATTGGAATTCACTACAACACCCACGTTGTTTTTATGTGAATATTCGATCATTTTTAGAATGTCTTTATTGAAAAACGGTTCTCCCCAATTATATAAGCGAACGAAAAATATATAATTTTTTATTTGATCAAAGTATTCCCTAAATTTTTCAAAAGATAAATGCTTTTTCTTTGCTGAAGAATTTCCACTGCCTGTTGCACACAATGGACAAGCCAAATTACATTTATTACATGGATCAATAGAGATAATCCAAGGCATACTTATTAATTTGGATTTATTTGTATGTTGCTCATAAAGACTAACTATAACATTTTTATATTTCTTATAGCTAGGATATCGCAAGAAAAATTGAAAATACAAATAATATTTATGTTTGTAATTATTAATTAGCTTGACCATAAATTTAATCCCTATTGGCAACAATCAACGTTGTAGAAATAAAGTGCTTCACTGGAAAATAAAAAGGAAAAATAATATTAAATTTTTTATTTATCCTCCAAATATATGGTAGAGATGTCATAGGATATATTTTAACCTCAGAAAACCCTGACATTTCAAACAAGCGTTTCCAATTCAATGGATGAAGAACATACAAATGTGTTTCGTCTGCAAGAACATTTTTCTTAAACGGGTATGGAGAAGTACCAATAAAAATGCCTTTATCATTCAACAAATTATAAATGTTAGTTATTTCTTCTAATGGGTTTTCAAAATGCTCAAGAACTTCAAAAGCAAAAATCAAATCAAATTTCTCTTTACCGCTCAGAATATACTCTGTTAAAGAAAGATTAATAAAATTATTTGAGATATTCTGATTGCAAAAGTCAACGATGTCTTTATCTAATTCTAATCCAATATATTTACTAACATCATGTTGAAGAATCAATTTTGCTAAAGCTCCCATACCTGAACCAACTTCTAAAACTTTTTGGTTTGTTAATGGTTTATTAACTAACCCCAGCGAATATTGGAGTTGTGAATACAAGAAATTCATTTGTAAATTAGTATCTTGAATACTAAAATTACAATTATAGTGTTCTTTAAAATAATCTTGATAATTGTTAATCATTTTAATATGATACTACCTTTAGAAGGAGAACCAATGATCCCTTTCATGTTAAGAAATTGAACAATATTTCTTGCCAAAATATCATCTCCAAATTCAGTTAAATGAACCTCATCAGATAACAAACTCGATGGGGCATATACATCAAAAAACTCATTACCCAAATAAAAAACATTGCTATTTTTTGCAGCAATATCTTGCATTATTTTTTCTTTTGCCCAAAACGCAAAATTAATGATCTTGTACGCCTCTATTCTTTCCTGTTTATCAATTATGCTTTTTAACTCTAAAAAATCATAACTTTTCTTGAATTTTGTAATCGGCATAATGTATTGAGAATATTCCGGCACTAAAACAATTTTTATGTCAGGATTAATCTCTTTAGAAAAATTTATTAACTCAACGAGCTTATTTTGAAGGTTCTCTTGCAAAGCAAGATGAGTAGGAATTCCTTTTTCTTTTTCTATCTCTTCGTGATTCCATTTTTTGGAAAGAACACTTTTCTCAATATCTTTGAGTTTTTCCTGTAAAGAAACCAACCATATTGCCCTTGCTAAAAAAGAGTATTTTACAATAGGATATTTGTTAACTGACAAAAATACTTCCCTTTTAGTTTTACTATAGGATTCATGCATTAAAAGTATCTCATGAGAATCGTTATGCCCTATATATAAAATAATAATATCCGGTTTTTGCTCAGATAGCAACCCACTTTGTTGAAGGTTTTGTATAAATAGAGGAGACGAATGTGCAGGTTTTCCCAAGTTCCAAACATTAACTATGTGTTTTTCATTGTTCAATAAAACTTGCAAAATATCTGGGTAAGTTTTTCCATCAGAAACTGGTCCCCATGTACTTGAACCACCAAGACAGTAAATATTAATTCCATCCTGTTTAGAAATAGGTGGTTTAAAACGAAATCTGTTAGAATTTTGAAAGGCTTTAACATAGTTCAGCCCTGTCATAAATCTTACATACGAATCGCCTGAAGTTTCTACCAAACCATTCTTTTCCAACTTATGCGGTGGAGTCCAAATTAATCGTAGATTATTTTCTGTATATGCTCGTAAGGGATAAATCAACATCCCCAGTTCATCATATTTTAAATAAAAAAAACTCCTCGTTACTATCTCAGAAAATGACAAAAGAAGGAACAGTAATAAAAAAGGAGCTGCAAACCAACGATATTTTCTTTTCTTATAAATCGTACCAAAGATTTTAAGCAAAATAAAAACAACAAAAGCGAAAAAAAGAAGTACTATCGCTCTTTCAATGTCTATACCTATTAATCTAATAACATTTGAATCCATAATAATCACTCATCCTCATACTTTTTAAGCCCCTCATAACCAGACATCATTAAACGGTAATAAGCTAGTTTAGGATTCCTTTTAGTTTTGACAAAAACCTCCGAATCACTACATTTACGAATTGATTGTATCTGCTTTCGTCTTTTTAATATACCCCTAGCATTTTTTATATTCCATACTATAGATTTCAAAACTGCAAAAGCCAAACTGATCTTTCCAGAAGCAATCCATATCATACATGAAACCATCACCACCAATAAGTGCATTGGAACAACTTTTAACAATGTTAGTAACTCAAAGTTGCTTAAATAGCTATGGAGCTTGTTTTTAAAACTGTGAAATTGTACGAATGAGTTATCAAATTGAGTTGATGTACCTCCAACTGCATGTAAAACAGTTGATTTCGGGTAATAAAGACACTCATACCCATAAATCCAAATACGGTGACATAAATCACTCTCCTCATAATAACACCACTGCTCATCATCAAACAAACCAATTTCATCTATGATATTTTTACGTAGCATTATTGCTGCACCTTTATTGGAAAAAACATACAATGGCACATTGTATTTTTCTAAATGTACATTCTTTGCTAATCCATAATGATATAATATTGTTGTATCTGTCCAAAAGGAACCACATGAATCCATTAAATCCGGCTCTTTCATTAACACAAGTTTAGGCTGTACAGCAGCAACTTTTGGTAATTTATCGAAAGCTTCTAGTGTTAGTTCTAAAACATTTGGTTCTAATTTTGTATCAGTATTCAGGAGAAATATATACTCACCTTTAGCAACTTTATAGCCAGCATTATTTCCGCCTGCAAACCCTAAATTGCTTGAGTTAGACACAATAATTACATTTGGATAATTAGCCTTAACAAATTCAATGCTATCATCTGTTGAAGCATTATCAACAAAGATTATTTCAAAGTCTTTAAAGGTTTGGAGTAATATCGAATCAAAACAGTCTTTGATCCATTTTTTCCCATTCCAATTTACAATTATAATTGAGATTTGTGGAATAATACTTTTCATAGATTTTACTACAGCTATTTAGTGTTCTTAATATGATCAATTCTCAAGGAAAGATAATCTATTATCTTATTTGAAAAAATATCATATCCCTTTTTATTAAAATGAACTTGATCTACAAATATATCACTGTTTATTGATTTGAATACTCTTATCAAATTTAATGTATTTAAGCCTTTTGTTTTCATAATACCTATATCTTTTTCAAGAATACCATAACAAGATTTTATTCCTTGATCCCAAGTTCCATGAGAAAAAGAGCTTTTTTCATTTGCTGTTAAAACATCTTTGCTATATTTGTAAGAGAAAGTTGGTTGTGCAACCTCAACAAAAAAACATCCCATTTTATCACATACATTATCAATAAGATTGACACTATTTCTCCATATAGATACCAAATACTCACAAGAACTATGAAAATTCGTATCAGATTGATACACAGAACTGTAAAAATTTTTAGTTATATTTGACGAACTTGAAGCTTTTATTGATATACTTTCTTCAATTTTAGCTTCTTGAACTTTCATATAATCATAAATGGTTAGCAATACAATCCTTACTATATTTGAACCCGAGAATTTTGTCAGATACTTATACAGCCTTAATTCCATTTCATTTAATGAATATTTGTTTGCTAATAATTTTACAATATCTTTTCTTGAACCCAATTCATTTGATAATTCAAAAATATTTGAAAACCAATGATGTCCTGATGGATAGACTGGATTCATTGAATAATGGACTTTATTAGAATAACCTAGCCCAATTTCGTTAAACCCATCAATGTTTATTACCAAATCTGGTTTCATTCCTGAAACAATGGCATGTAAAAATACATTAAGTTGTTGTGGTTGTTTATAACCAAAGGAAGCAAGATTTATTAATTTAATTGATTTTTTTATTCCAATCTCCTTTAATTTTTTTACAAAATGACTGCCTTCTACAATACCGAAATAGGCTGCAACACTCCCGCCCAAAATAAACACTAAAAAATCATCAGGTTGTCTTATATATGGATAATCAAATGAACTTGGAAACCCCCAGTTGTTTGTAGAATACGTATTATGATATGGATCAATCCTATTCAATACAGTATCTATTTCATTAAATTTTTTGTTAGGCACATTTATCCAACCAAAGTAAGGATGCAATGCAATTCCTGAAAAAATTTTATTAACTTTACCTGACTGTTTTTCTAATGAGATTAGGTAATTTTGTCGTATTTCTATTTTTTCTAAAATATAGCTGATTTTAACATCATGAAATAGATTAGAACATAAATCAACAATTATAAATAATACTATTGTTAATAAAATATTAATCGAAATGATATAAAAATATTTTGATATCTTCATTATAAGTGGCACCCTTCATTTTCCAGTTTCTTGACTAATTTTTTATGATAAAATATAAATTTCCACAAAATCACTAAGGAAATATTCCATAAATTGACAAGACGTAAAGATTTAGATACTCAAACAAGATTAAGCATAATTATAGCCGCTTTACCCTTAATTTATTTTCAATTAATTGATTATGTTGTAAATCTTCTGTATAAAGAGTAGAACACTCATTTTCTAATGCTGATGCTACGTTTAAGTTTTTCTAGTGTGTTAAGCTCATTCATGGTGATTTTTCGATATGTTTATTTTTTAATATTAATTATTTTATCAGAAAATCACCTTCTTTTTCAACTTCTTACAAATTATCCCGAACACCTATGCTATCGCAACATTATTACCAATTTCAATACTACCATTACCATGAGCACCAAAAATACATCTGATTCCTATAGTAGTATTATTACCTATAGATATGAGGTGTGGTAAAGAGCCTATAAATGAATGAGCAATCGTGGTACCCTTTCCAAGGTATTTAAAAAACATTCCCCAAAATAGAGCTCTTATTCTACCTATCATAAAAAAAGATTTATTATACAAATTACATGATTAACTTAGTTAATAAATCTTTAATTGTTGTTTGAATTGTTAATATGTTCATTGGTTAATACGAAATCAATAGCTTCCTCAGAATATCCATACATTTAACCCTGAATTTCCAAGGCACTTTTATCATCAAATTGAAATAGTACATTTGCAGTTTGCTTTTTAATTGAAACTGATTTTTCAGAATAGGGCGTTTATCTATTTCT
>QNES01000007.1 GCA_003645255.1 Gammaproteobacteria bacterium | reverse complement strand
GAAATTCGATTACGCTATCGTTATATTGATTTACGTCGTCCCCAGATGTTGGCGCGTATTCAATTACGGGCGAAAATCACCGCATTTTTGCGTCACTTTTTGGATGAACAGGGCTTTTTAGAAATAGAAACGCCCATGCTGACCAAAGCAACCCCCGAAGGCGCACGCGATTACTTAGTTCCCAGTCGCACCCATTCCGGACAGTTTTTTGCTCTGCCACAATCGCCACAATTATTTAAGCAATTGTTGATGATGTCTGGTATGGAGCGTTATTATCAAATTGTACGCTGTTTTCGTGATGAGGATTTAAGGGCAGATCGACAGCCAGAATTTACCCAACTGGATATTGAAATGTCCTTTGTCGATGAAACCGTCATTAAAAATTTGATGGAATCTATGATACGTCTGCTGTTTAAAGAAATGCTTAATGAATCGTTGCCCGATCCATTTCCAGTCATGAGCTATCATGAGGCTATGCAGTGCTATGGGACAGATAAGCCTGATTTGCGCGTCCCCTTGGAAATCACTGAAATCAGCGATTTAATGACCGAAGTTAAATTTAAAGTTTTTGCTAATCCAGCCAATGATCCTGAAGGGCGTGTTGCTGCCCTTTATGTGCCTAATGGTAAAACATTATCTCGTAAACAAATTGATGACTATACCGGTTTTGTTGGAAATTATGGTGCCAAGGGTTTAGCTTATATAAAGGTGAATGATATAAGTACCGGGCGTGACGGCTTGCAATCTCCCATTCTCAAATTTTTACCGGATAACGCCATTGAGGCACTTTTAAAACGCACCAAAGCGACTTCGGGCAGTTTGATTTTCTTTGGGGCGGATAAAGCTAAAATTGTTAATGAAGCATTAGGTGCGTTACGTTTAAAAATCGGCACCGATATGAAATTAGTCCAAAAAGGCTGGAAACCTTTGTGGATAGTGGATTATCCTATGTTTGAATGGGATGAAACAGAAAAACGTTGGACATCCTTACACCATCCTTTCACAGCACCGAATGAATCAGATATTGAAAACCTTGAAGCCAATTTGGGTACCTGTTTATCGCGTGCTTATGATATGGTTTTGAATGGTGAAGAAATTGGTGGCGGCTCAATTCGTATTCATCGTCCAGAGATGCAATCGGCAGTCTTTCGGATGCTGGGTATTGGTGAAGAAGAAGCGCATGAAAAATTTGGCTTTTTGCTTGAAGCACTGAAATATGGTTGTCCACCTCACGGGGGGATTGCTTTTGGTTTAGATCGTTTAGTGATGCTCATGAGCGGTGCAAGTTCTATTCGTGATGTCATTGCTTTTCCCAAAACACAAACGGCGAGTTGTTTACTCACTTCTGCCCCCTCTCAAGCGAGTCAAACGCAATTACAAGAATTGCATATTCGTTTGCGAACACCACAATCTACTAAAAAGGAATAGAGAGAGTGGGTCGGAGAAATCATTTTGCTGGCGCCGCTTTGCTAACAGGCGAAGTCCTTTTGGTGAAACAGCTGTATATCGTCTTATCCCTAACTATAATACTCAGTAAAAATAGGGTCGCTAGCAGCACAGCTTATTCTCACTCCTAAAAGGAAACCCACGCGTTTCAAAGATTATCAAGGCTGTCGTCAGTAATCATTGCTGACTTCAGCTTTTTTTATGATAAAAATTCTTTGTACAGGACAGGTGCCTATTTATAACTATATGATTTTACAGAAGTTTTTTATTTAGCAGTTCACTGTAAACCTGTATTGGTTCATCTGTTCCTATAAATCTACTCAAATCTATGAATATGTAATTCGCTCTCTGTTGATAATCCAGAAGAATTGCAACTAGAGTCCTGGTTGAGCAGTCCCAACCGATGGTACAAAGGAAGACGGACTTTGTCAGTCGTTTTGTACAACTAATCCCTGTCATTAAATCAGGATACTTTTCGATATACGCCTGTTCTTCCCATTCAACCCATTTATGATATTGTTAAGCTTTTTTCATCACTTTTTTTTCATGACTTTACATTTTTATATCGACTTCGTATTCCCAAATTTCTTAACCACATTACAAACTATTTAATAAAGCGACTCAATGACTATAGCGTTTCCCAATTGGGTATTGAAGCAAAAATGTTCTGAAGTCGTTTGTAGTATATTATTAAGATGCCAATCAACCAAAAAAAGTCTGTTTCATCATTTTTAAATCATGCCAAAAAAGGAATGGTTATGAATTATAATTTATTGAATATAAAGAATATTTTATTATTTTTTGTGGTGGTTATCGCGTTGATTGTCTTATGTTCTATCATACTATTTATTAATAAACATAGCCAATTACAAAATCAATTTGCTTATTTTAAATTTGAACAATCTGTCACTGCGTTAGCACAGCAATTAGATAAAGAAATTGAATTAGGTAAGCAAAATGTTTATCGTCTTAAAAAGTATGTATCTATTTTGGATTCAAAATCTGAGAACATGAATGATAAAATAGCGTTTCTTCAAAACTTGATGGCTGACAATCTACAGTTTGAAAAAAATCATTATAGTCATTATATTGCCATAGAACCATACCATGCGCAACGACTCTTTAATCATCGGGGCAAATTGTTATTAGTTTACAAAAATATAGCTTTGCATAATACCAAAAAATATAACAATCCGCAATATATGCTACAGAAATCATTTAATGAACCCAGTTATGCCAATAATCCTAGAAATGCTTGGTATTACATGAGCAAGTATCATTTTAAAACCAAGGGCAAGGCTCCAGTTGATATGCAAATTACTCCCATTTATTTTGATCAGGATTATACCAACAATGTGCCTGTGTTTAGTATTAGCCAAGGATTTAAGCTTATGCAAACCTTTACCGGTGTCGTTGGTATCAGCATACTGGCTGATCCATTTTTTGAAGAAGTTGAAAACCAAAAATTGGGGGAAACTGGGGGAATGTTGCTAGTAGATTCCAAAAAAGGTTTGTTATTAAGCAAAATCGGGAAAATAGGCAGTAGGCAACTTTCTTTTATCAATGCGACAGAACGTCAATATTTTTATTTAAAACAGCCGTTTTGGAAAAAGGTTCTTAACCAAAATATTTCTTATATAGAAGTGAAAAATGGAAATGGGAACCTATATAGTCTATCTTCTAAAAAATTAGGGACTTTGCCATGGACTTTAGTGAGTTATCAACAAACAAGCGAATTGAAACAGGGTAACTTTTATGGCATCTTTATCATCAGTGGCACTATTATTTTCATAAGCTTAATGATTATGGTAGGGGTATTCTTCAAAACTCTGATTTTGCCTATATCAAATTTACTCAATACCATTCAAGGGCTTAGCCAATCTCCCAGCAAAGTATTGGTTAGTCGAAAAAGTGTCACTGAAATACGCCTGTTAGCTAAAGTTTTCAGACAATTAGCCAGCGATATACTTAAAACCAGTAGCGAAAGTTATGAATATCTTATGCACTTGGAAGCGTCACGTTTAATTCAGGCTAAACAAAAAGAGCAAATTAAACGATACCATAGTCAATTAGTCAAAAACCGGCGTAAAATGCAAAATGCTCATGAAAAAATACAAAAAGCACGCCTACAAATCCAAAAAGCACGAGTAGAAATTCAAAAATATAAATTAGAAGCTAAACGTGCTAAAGTGCAAAGTGATACAGCCAACCAGGTAAAATCACACTTTTTGGCAAACATGAGTCATGATCTCCGCACCCCAATGAATGCTATTATTGGTTATACGGAAATGTTGCAAGAAGATGCGAAAGAGCAAAAACAGGAAGATTTTCTGCCTGATTTACAAAAAATTCATGGGGCAAGCTACCATTTGTTGGATTTAATTAATAATCTATTAGATTTGTCTAAAATGGAATCAAGTAAAATGGATTTATATATAGATACCTTTGATATAGCCCCCATGATTCAGGATGTTGCAAGTACCATTGCACCATTATTGGAAAAACAATCCAATATTTTGAAAGTAAATTGCGATTCAGCGTTGGGTACGATGTCCACAGATTTAACGAAATTACGGCGCAATTTATTCACTTTATTGAGTAATGCGACCAAATTCTCTAAACAAAGTACGATTTCAATAACCGTCACCCGAGAATCGGTTAATCTTATGGACTGGATTTTATTCCGCATCACTGATCAAGGTATTGGCATGACAAAGGAGCAAATTCAAAAATTATTTCAAGCTTTCATACCGGCTGATACAACCCATACACACCTATATAGTAGTAGTGGTTTAGGATTAGCCATTACTAAACAGTTTTGTCAAATTATGGGGGGGGATATTGTCGTTGAAAGTGAATTGGGACAGGGATGTACTTTTATTATGCGTTTGCCGGTTCATACTAATCTACCTGAAAATTAAAGGAAGGAGGGCGAACACATCACTGCCATTATATTAAGCCAAGGCGATAACAAAGGTTCGCACCCTACAGATAATAACAATAACTTACAAAAACTGTTTGAACTATTGAATAATAAACAATTATATTCTAAACCCATTTATTCTTATGCCCTTAATCACGATTTCTTTAGCAATTGGCGGTATATTGTTTGCCGTATGGAAAGATAAGCAACTATCGCGCCGACCAAAAAATATAATTTCAACATTGCCTGAAAAAAATTCACTGGTAAAAACGGCTACTCCAACCAAAACTGATATCTTAAAAAGCGAGGCTGAAGCAACTCATTATCAACGTGTTTCACTAGTCGCTTTAGGGTTAACCGGTGTCGGTGCGATTTTTTATTCCCCTCTTACGTTACTTGGCATTCCTTTATTGACTTACAATTACTTTCATTATCTTAAAAAATCTCATCATGTTATTTTTAAACAAAAACAACGCATGGTGGGAATATTTGAATGGTTATGTGTTACTGGTGTGCTGGTACTTGGAAAATATTTAGCCGCTGCGGTTCTTTTTACTATGTTTTTTACCGCCCGTAAACTTATTATAAAAACGGAGCGCAGTACCCATACGGATATAAATAATATCTTTGGCAGTTTGCCTAAGAAAGTCTGGATATTGCGGGAACATCTTGAAATTGAGGTGCTGTTAAATACTTTACAAACCAATGATATTATGGTTGTACGCGCCGGAGAAATGATTGCCGCAGATGGCAAAATTATTATTGGTGAGGGAACGATTGACCAATGTATGTTAACCGGTGAGAGCCAACCGGTTGAGAAAAGCCAAGAAAATAAAGTATTCGCATCAACAATGCTACTTTCGGGCTGGTTGCATATTCAAGTAGAAAAACAAGGTGAAGAAACCGTCACCGGTCAGATTGTGGAAGTTTTGAAAAAAACGGCTGACTTTAAAAGTCATATCCAATCGCGTGGCGAAGAAATTGTTGAAAAAGGTGCAGGTATATCCCTGCTTGCTATGGCAACTGCCTTACCATTATTAGGAATTAGTCAGGCCCTAGCATTATCCTGTTCCGGTTTTGGTTATCAGATGCGACTTGTAGCACCGCTTTCCGTACTGAATTATCTGCGAATTGCCTCAAATCATGGTATCTTGGTAAAAGATGGACGCGCTTTAGAAAAATTAGCTGAAGTAGATACCATTATCTTTGATAAAACAGGCACCTTAACGGAAACAATACCCCAAGTAAAACGTATCGTTGCCTGCAATGGATTTACTGAAAAACAATTGTTACAATATGCTGTCACCGCAGAACAACGGCAAAAACATCCAATTGCACAAGCCATTTGTCAAGCAGCGGCTCAACAAAACTTACGCAGTTTTCCCATAGAAAATAGTGATTATGAAGTTGGATATGGTATTCGCGTGAGTTTTGTAGACCCTGAAGCCGGTTCAGAAGTGCAAACGATTTTGCTGGGCAGTGAGCGTTTTATGGAAAGTGCCAAGATTAATATCCCTAATGATATAAAGTCTGTGCAAATTGAATGTGCTGAAAAGGGCCATTCCCTAATCTATATTGCTTTGGAAAATCAATACCTGATGGGCGTTATTGAACTACGTCCCTCGCTCCGAAAAAATGCTAAGAAAGTCGCTACCACATTACGCCAACAAGGTATGACACTTTATATTATTTCCGGTGATCAAGAAAAACCGACTCAACAGCTTGCGGAAACGCTTGGTATAGAAAATTACTACGCTGAAACTCTACCGGAAGATAAAGCATTGATTGTTGAAAACCTACAAAAACAAGGGCGAAAAGTCTGTTTTATTGGTGACGGGATTAATGATGCGGTTGCCTTACAAAAAGCCGATGTCGCCATTTCATTACACGGCGCGGCAACTATCGCTACCGATACGGCAGAAATTGTCTTAATAAAACCAGATTTATCGTATCTACCTTATTTATTGCAAATGGCTAATGATTTGAATAACCGAATAAATTCAGGTACAATGATAAACACGGCATCTAGCATTACTTGTGTGACCGGTATTTTAATCTTTGGTATGGGAATTAGCGGAGCAGTATTTTTATACTACAGCACGTTAGGTATTAATATTGTAAATGCAATGGTTCCTATTCTGCGTGAAAAAACGTTAAAATAGTCAATTCAAATACAGTTAAACCAACTGAAAGCATTGTCCATGAAAACGAACATACAATATCCATTTCAAAAAATTCATCTTGATAGTAAACCGGGTATCGCGGATAAAACGCCATTTAGCGAGATAATGTGCGAGAGCTTTGAAGTCAATAAGTATAGACGTTTACTTGATGTAGGTTGCGGCAGCGGTATTATCGGTATTTATGCACTGTTAAATCGAATCCCTTTTGTTTATTTCAATGATATTCAGCATGATGCCGTGGAACTCGCCCAGAGAAATCTCAATCGATATCTTATTGAAAAAGAAAGATACCGCCTTATCGAAGGCTCGTTCGAGCAACTTGATCTCTTGGCAAATCAAGTTGATGCGATTACTTTCAACCCACCGCAACTACCGACTGATTTAGTTGATATTAATTCTTTTCAAGAAGAAAGTGAAAGAATTTTCCGGGATGGTGGTAAAAATGGACGAAAGTTGATAGATAACTTTTTTATATGGGTATCAGGACAACAACTTGATAATATTACAATATATTTGGGCGTTTCTTCTTTGTTGAAAATAGATTCACTCTTGGAAGAGGTTCAACAAAAATACAATTTGGCTGTCATAAAAAAACATAAAAAAACTGTGCTTCTAAGAAAATTGTTTTATCCACATGTTGCTAAAATGTCAGCAATAGAACTTCACGAAAGAGAGATTGAATTGATTGATGGCAGTTATTATAAAAAAATATATGTTCTACAGTTTGAACAAAAATGCTGACAAGATTGGATATAACCTGCCTTCCGTGAATATTGTCTAATTTCCAGCAAGTTGCCATGGAGATTGGACTCATTTTTTAGGAGATAAAAATGGCAAACGCATCGAAATTTATCGACTTAATCGGAAAAACTCCGTTAGTTGATTTAACCTCTTTAACAAGGGCAGCACAACTTTACGCTAAATGTGAATTTCTGAATCCCAGTTTTAGTATGAAGGACCGGATTGCAAAATATATTTTGGAAATGGCGGAAGCTACAAATCAGTTGAAACCCGATGATACTATTGTCTGTTCTTCCAGTGGCAATACCGGTTGTAGCATTGCAATGCTTGGTGCCATCAAAGGCTATTCAGTCATTATCGTCGTTTCTGATAAATGTAGCATGGAGAAACAAAATCATATCAAGTCATTTAATGCGACATTAATTGTCGTAGATGAACGCGATTATGTTGAATATGGAAAAAAACTGGCTCAAGACAATGATTATTTTGATGTCAATCAATATGATAATCCTTATAATCCGGAAACCTATTATAAGACATTAGGGCCGGAAATTTGGAAGGAAACAAATGGAAAAATTACCCATTTTGTCATGACGGGTTCCACTTTTGGATGTATTTCAGGTACCGCTAAATTCTTAAAAGAAAAAAAACAGGCCATTCAGGTTACTTTGGCGGATCCACTTTATTCAAATATTCACAGCTATTACTACAATGGCTACTTAAAAAACAATCCTCAATATCAACCTGTAGCCACAACCCAATCTTATCTCATCGAAGGAGCCGGGAAACAAAAGCCGACACAGTGTTTAGATTTTTCAGTAATTGATGAAGTATTACAAGTTTCCGATCAAGAAGCGATTTCTACTTGTCATAAATTAGCCGAAAAGGAAGGTTTATTCGTAGGTGGCAGCAGCGGTATCAATGTTTTTGCCGCAACTATCGTTGCCAATCGTTTAAAAAGGGAGGACGTAGTAGTTACGGTACTTGCCGATAACGGAATTAAATACCTATCTAAAATCTATGATCCTCGGTTTCTAACCCAGAATAAAATTAAAACTAGTTATGTATAAAATAACAAAATATTACGGTTCTCGCCAAGGCGAAGAATTTTTTGATCTCGAACATGATGATGGAAGAACAGAGACTCTGAATATTTGGGATTATGCTTCGTTGTATAAGTACCCAAATTTATACCAGCAATTAATTTGCGGATTGCTGGAGTGCGATGTCTATTCTGAACTTTGGAGGCCATTATCGGAAATAACGGATATAAACCGATGGCGGATATTGGATATAGCCTGCGGAAGCGGTCTTATGGGTAAGTATATAAAGGATAATAGTTCAACCAAAGTTGAATTATTAGTAGGCATTGAAATTTTGCAGGAAGCAATTATAGCACTAAATCGCGATAACCCAAACACTTATGATAAAACTTATGTCTTAGGAAGGGATAATATTGCCGAACTGAAAAGATATGAATTTAACGGCATGATTATGAGTGCTGCCGCAAATCATCTTGCTCTTAATGACTATCAAAATTACGTCAAATTATTATCTGCAAATACTTATATTGTTTTTAATTTGACAAATAACCCAACAGATCAAAAAAGATTGAAGATATTACAGTGGATGGATGATAATTTTAAATTATGTTATAAAAACCGGTATCCTCACAGAAAATTAATGAACGGCAGAACAATAGAGCATGAAGTTTTTATGTATATGATGTAACTAATAAATTGGGTTAAAGTAAAATATTTTTTTGGATATTTATAAATTTAACTTATTGAAAACATTCAATATTTATATGAAATTTTCTTATGTTAATAAAACCAGATTTAGCTTATCTGCCTTATTTGTTGCAAATAGCTAATGATTTAAATAACCGCATAAACTCAGGTACAATGTTAAACACAGCATCTGGCATTACTTGTATAACCGGTGTTTTAATCTTTGGTATGGGAATTAGCGGAGCAGTATTTTTATATTACAGCACGTTAGGTATTAATATTGTAAATGCAATGGTTCCTATTATGCGCAATAATTGGGGTCAGAGTAATATTAATTTTTGACAAGCATTATTGTTTCTTATGAATTTTACTCTGATCCCAATTATTCTTAACCCCAATTATTCTTACTGAACGCGGTTACATAGCTATCCAGAAAAGTTTTGTCCAGGACCAAGACCTGTCAGGTTTTAAAAACCTGACAGGTCTTGGTTGGAACTTATCTGGACATCTATAAATAAAACTTGTTAGGATTTAAGAAGAGCAGAAATACCCTTTTTTCAAAAAATGGCATTTCTTTTATCATTGGTTTGTAGGGATAGCCCGTTTTCAATGCGACTCTATGCACATAATTCTCTAAATTAAGTAGGTCGGGTTAGATTTTTTTGCGCTGCAAAAAAACGTAATCCGACAAAGGGCTATTTATTTTATTAGGTAAATGTCGAGTTACGTTATAACAAAGCGCTTGATAAGCTAACCCGACCTACATACTTAGTTAGATAATTTCCAAGCGGGTTGTGTGCATAGAGTAGGTTTTCAATGCTCTATCAAATTTATCTGCTCTTCTGTCGGTTTGCTAGAAGATGGTGCGGTTAACAAAGGTGTCATGGCATTGCCTACCGCAAGAACTAAACCAATTATGTTTAAAATAAGCGTTTGGACAATAGTAAAACCTAACAGAAAAGCACCACCTATACCGATAATACCAGGTATAATCATCATGGCAAACGTTCTATTCATATTGGCATTATACTGCATGGAAATGTCAAATAGTGAATTAAGATGGCTTAAACCTTGATTCATTAAGACAATATTTGCCGTGTCGGTGGCAATAGTAGAGGCACCACGTAGCGAAATGGATACTTCGGATTTTTTTAGCGCAATCGAATCATTTATACCATCACCGATATAACAAATAAAATGACCTTGTTGTTGCAATTCTTCAATAATATTAGCCTTATTTTCAGGCAACGTTTCGGCAAAGTAGTGATCGATACCTAACTCTTGGGCTAATTTTCTAGTCGGTATTTCGTGATCGCCAGAAATAATGTAGGTTGCTTTGATATTTGGGCGTTGTTTCAAACTATCAATAACCGCTTTTGCTTCTGGACGTACAGTAGGCAACAACTCAATCGCTCCGATGACTTCACTGTCAATCGCAACGATGACTAAAGTATATCCTTGCTCATGGCAAAAAGCTTGCTGTTGTGTTATACTAGAAGGAATAGTAATGCCTTCCACATCCATAAAACGTTCACTGCCTACATAAATGGTTTTCCCATCTACATAAACGGCTATCCCATAACCTAATTTATATTCACTATCTTCTATTGATAACAGACTCAACTGACGGTTTTCAGCCTCTTGCAAGATAGCCTTAGCAAGAGGATGCTTCTGCTTATATTCAGCCGTCGCCGCATAAACCAGAATCTCGTTTTGCTCATAACTAGAAGAACTATGAATAGTGCCTATGTGAGGTTGCTCTTCGGTCAAAGTACCCGTTTTGTCGAAAACGATAGTATCTACTTGACGAAGCAGTTCCAATGAACGCCCATCTTTGACAAGAATACCTTGCTTGGATGCCAAGTTTAGATAGTTCAGGATGGTAAGGGGGGCAATGATCATTGATTTGTTTTTGGGGTGGGCATTAACGACCGCTAACGCCCCTGCAAAACCTAACATAGGTAATGCCACTCCACCAGCAAGCAGTACTGGAACAACCAACGCTTCAGACAACGTTTCTGCACGAAACTGAACTGATGATTTGAAATCAACAGTGTTGTTTAGAATATTAGTGATTTTGGCTACGGTGCTTTCTTCACCGGCTTTTTCCACTTTAATGTTAATCTTTCCTGATAAAATAACCGTTGCTGCAAATACCTCTTCTCCTAAACTTTTTTCTATGGGCCTTGCCTCCCCCGTTAAAATATGTTGATCGATACTTGCCATACCTTCGACAATAGTACCATCAGCAGGAATAATTTCACCTGCATGTACCACCACCACATCATCAATCTGTAAATCGTGAAAGGGTACCCTTATTTCAGTACCCTCAACCAGAATCCAAACAAAATTTGCGTGTTGTCCAAAGGCATCAAGCAGTTTTTGTCTGGAATCTTGAACGACCATTGTGGTGAGCTTGGTAGCCAGTTTAATTAAAAAAACGATTAAGCTGGCAATAAAAAAACGCCCAAGGATGACACAACCGGCAATGGTAATAGTTACCAAGCTATTAACATTGACTTTACCTTGTTTAGTCATCTCATAAGTATTTTTATAAACCAGCCTACTAGAATAAACAAAAAAAGGAATACTGAAGAAACTTAATGGCCAATAAAAAATGGCACCCGTTGTAGCAAGTACCAGTCCTAACAAAGCCGCTATCATATTATGCTTGGCTTCTTTATCAGTTTCTAGCCTAAAATTCGGTTTTTGGACTTTTTGGAGTTGAGCCCTTTCCCCAATAAGTGGTGTTGATTTACTATTTGCAATGGCTACCTGGAGATTTCTCGCAGATGGCATATTTTTAAGGCTTGAATATCCTGTATAAAAAATTCCACTTAAAACCAACATTTCGAGAATCATAAATTATTCCTAAAAAGTTAAACGACAAAGTTGGATATAGCGTTTTTCGTTTGGGTGAGATACAAAAAAAGGCAACCACAAGGGATTGCCCCTACAAAAGATGTACTTCACTCAAAAGGGAAATGCTATATCTTTAGGGAGGAGCGTGAAAATAATATACCCATTTCAAACCCAAATTTTTTGAGAAATTTTGGGATTGATTTACTGATAAGGGGTATTTTATTTAGCCGCAACTCCAGAAAATAGCCTAAATTTAAAAGGGCATACCATTTTTTTAAATGGTATTTCTTTTATACCCTCAAAAAACTTCTACTCTATGCACATTTATTCTAAGGCGAATGATGTGTGCATAGAGTATACTACTAACGGGTAAATTTTGGACTTTTTTTTAAACGGTTGGTGGGCAAAAAAAGACTTGCACACCCTACATAACTTCAAGTGGCGGGGCAAATTTGTATACATGTAGCGTGGTGAGGGGGTAGCCCTTTAACTGCTCCAAAGTTGATGATTCCATATAAATAAATTCACGATTGCATATTTATAGCTTATTGAAAAATAAAGGATAATATTTTAAATTTGTGAAGTGATTTATCTGAAAATCTATAGGGTATCGTCCTAGCCTGTCGAAATGGATTAAAACCTAAAAATGGCAATTAGATTGTAGCTTATTGAAAATAAGAGATAAAAAATATTTTAGCTAGATGAAGACAAAATCTTATAACCTATTGTTATTATTGTTATTTTACAAAACAGTTGCCATTTTTAGGTAAAAATTAATTTCTGTTTTTTATAAATGATTGCGTACCTTAACCTCTTATAACTACTTATAATTGAGCTATTATTCAAGCCATTTTCCAGTCAAAATGGAGTGTAACATTATGATTTATATCATAAAATCTCATAATCGCAGGATTCCATGTAGGGACACGCCTCTTGGAATAATCTTGAAGCAAAAAAATAGAAATAATCGTTTTGTATTTCGACAGGCCAAATTGCACCTACGTATGAATATTTTCTGAACGAAACTTATGAATATTGTTGTAGATGCAATCCTTTACTCAAGCCCTGAGTCGTTACGTTTTTTTTTGAAAAACTGGGATAAGTATATTATTTTTGGGATAGTGCCAAAGTCCCCGATGCAAAGCGGGGATTCTATAACTGTTTATTTGCTAGCCGTTGCTAACTTTTGTCCTTCTTCAAAAAGCTCTTGAAAATGCACTTTCATTTTTTCATGATCAAAATCAAGGAAAGTACCACCTGATTCAAAATGCTCAATAAATACCCTACCAATGGCATAAGAGGTTGCACCGAACATTACAGCACAACCAATAAAGCCTGCGACTTGTCCAATGAGCGGTACCACTTTAACCAAACTGGCAATTGGTGTAGCCGTTGTGAACGTTAACGCACCACCGGTTAGAGCAGCTATCAGTGATTTCACCACATTTTCAGAAAATGGTACTTCATACTGATTAGCAATACTATGTACCATTTTGACTTGGACAGCCGTTACTGCTGCCAAATCCACCAGTGGCAATGGCACTACCGCTAGTGCCATAGTACCCAAGACGTATTTTTTGACCGTCTTATGGGCTTCTTCAGCTCTATTAACCCGTTCTTGAAGTTTCCCTTCCAAGGAAAGGGTTGTGGTTTTGTCTATGTGACTTGATTCAGTGCCAGTAGGGGTGGTTTCAGTTGTCATAAATACCTCCAATTGTCGTTACCAATGAAAAAAAGTGAATTTTTGTGTTATATTTCAACTACTTATGTTATTTAGGGAGAAATCTTATTTTAACCATGCCCCGGACTCAAAATGTTTAACAAAAAGCTTACCTATTGCGTAAGTGATTGCCGCAGAAATAATAGGTCTGGTAATAACCGAACCCACCACGTTAATTCCCTGTGCCATTTTATATAGATATTTGCTAATATAAAAAGTTATCCAATCTGAGTGTGCGCCTACACACAGGAAAATCCTTACAGCATGGCATTATCGCAGAACATTAGTACAAGAATAACATTATTAATCAATACCAGGTATTGTTGACATATCTTCCAATACTAATTTTTTAGTATCCATACTCATGCTAGAAAGAATTGTGCCTGTCTGATAACGGAGTTGGGCTGTCGCTTTAGCCAACTCTTGTAAACTAGTAAGGTGGTCATTTTTTGCTTCAGTAAGCTTCTCGTCGAGGTCCATCAAACTAAAGATGGTAAGGGGATCACCTAACAAATTGTCACGAGAGCTATTATAGCTTCCATCTAAAGAAGATTTATAAAGCTCGACCGCTTCTAATGTTGCTGTGGTTTCATCTAGCCTACGCATCAGATCGTTTGCATCAACCCCGACTTGCACTCTGATTGTCCTTATCAAATCATTCAACTTAATAATGTTAAGTTGATTGGAGACATTGGCTACGTCACGTTGACCTTTCGCAACATTATTACCCAACGGATAAGAAAGCGTGAGCGTCGCCGCGACATCATTACCACGAGGATCACCGTTCAAAGCATCAACATAGCGACTATAACCATCGCCTAATTCTATAGCACTACGACTGGCACTCAAAGTTAAATTAAGCTGGGGTAGCACATCATGCCTCGTTTTGGCTAAATTAACTGCTGTGGACTCTTGGGTCAGTTTAGCAGCTTGGATATCTAGGCGCTTTTCTTTCGCCTCAGCAATCCATTTAGCCTGCAGCGATTGCTGTTCAAGTTTCGCCACAGTTTCGTTCCAACCAACCGCAAATTTTTCAGAAGGTTCACCTATGTTGTCGACTTCTTCACTAGAAATGCCCATGGCGACAATTAGAGCACTTTTAGTACTATACACCGCTTGAGCCGCGGTGGTCGTTTCTTTCTGCTTACTGGCTAAGTAACCTTTGACGCGAGATACATTAGCTTCATCCGGCGTTCCCCCTTGCGAACTGGCACCCTCTTTCACTGCATCAACCCAACTTTGTATCCTTTGCTCAGAATCTTGCTGGATTTTGAGAGATTCTACTGCGGCTTTGTAATTCCAATAAGCATTGGTACTACTAAGCAATAACTTTGAAACGCTATGGTAATAACCCAATTCCGCAGCCTGACTTTTCAGCAAAGCGACATTTTCACCGGCAGCCGCTGAAACGTAACCTCCGCCTTTTAGTAAGGGAATAGTGATATTTAACTTGAGGTTAGAGAGATTGTTTGTGTCTTGAGGCTTAATACGGTCATCAGTTCGGTTGATACCTGCACTCGCAGAGGCACTAACACCGGTTCTGAAGCGTTCGTTTAACGAAAAGGTTAGGCTCTGTGTGTCTTGATCATTACTAGAGGTTGGTCTGTTGTTCTTGACATTGCTAGACACAGAAGTGTTGATGTCAAATGCCCCGGTCGCAATCCGGGCACTGGCTATAGCAGACTCCACCCCCAGTTGTCCCTGGAAAAGACTAGGTGAATTGTCCAGGGTAATAAGGGCTACCTGCTGTAAGCTGAGTGGTCCACCTGACAAGGTGATAAGATCATTGACATTCAATTGCTCAGTAGATTCCGAAGGTGCCTGGGCGAAAGCCATGTATGATGGTATCACCATGAGCAATGAAAGCAATGTAAGGGAACGACGTAAGAATCGCCGTTTACCAAAAGAAAAGTGCATAAATTTCCTCCAAAGTGGTGTAGTAATCCTAACAGCTTGTTTGAAAAAGGCAACTCGCAAAAAATAATATACCAATCAACGGCTTGCGCGAAGGGATTGCCCCTGATATTGCGTTAGGAATGTTCATGAAATAATTTCCCATTTCTTAACAATAATAGTGTATCGCAAATGGCTAGATTTTAAAAAATATTCTACTTTATAACAATACCTTCGCCAATTTAAAATTTTAGCCATTTCCCAAAAAATACTGATTTTTATTTTTAGTAAAATCAATAAGTTACAAATTGACGGCTGCTCGAAATTGACGATTTTTACATTTTGGCGAAGGTATTGTTATAATCAATTAGTTAGATTAAAATAAGCGAAAAGAGGGAAAGAACAACCCCAAGAACAGATTTTACCGTAAAATACCCATTAATAAGGCTTAATTCCAAAATAACAAGCCTTAAAACTTGAGGTTCAAGTTTTTTTGTGAACTCCGAAATGGATATAACCATTAAAAATACTATTTTTGCTTTGCTGTATTGACTGTTAGGAAACCGGGCGACTAATTCAGAAAAATCCAGAAATGACTGCATAGCAGCACTTTGATCACGTTGCGAACGATCCAGTGGTAATAAACGAGCTAACATACCCTGGTCTAGATCAAAATGGACTAAGCCTTTGAGGTAATAAGCATAATCTACATGGGCGTGGATATAATTTAATAAACCGATTAGCTGCCACTATGGCTGATTCAGGTTCTTCAAATAATAGGCATAAATGATATTAAAGCGTAGCTTTCCTTGTTTCCAGAGTTTGTGTTTGGGAATGCCTGATAAAACGCTTCGCGTCTTAATAAGGCCAACTTGGTTTTCCACCAGATTGCCTTTTTTTTATTTTCCGCCCATTGGTGTGTGATATAATATTTTTGTATCCATTAGTCTGTTAGAAATACTATTTTCAAAAAATCGTATTTTTGATATTTAAAAGCAAGTGGTAAAACAACGGGAGAAATAACTTTATGGAAACCAAACCTAAATCTAGAAAAGTCCCCCCGGGTAGCCCTCTTTTCCCCAATAGACAGCGACTTTCTAAAGAAGAGATCGCGAAACGTCAGGCGAAAAATGAGGTTTTTGGTCAACGTTGTCAGGCTATTTTTGACAAAGTGGCCCCTCAATTAAAAGCTGATCATTATGGTTGGTCAATTCATATTGAACCAGACAGTGGTGACTATTTTATTGATCCAGAACCAAAAGTGGCTTTCCAAAAAGCGAAGCAGAAACATCCAACTGCCGTTATCATGGAAATGTGCTTAAACGAAACCGGGGCGTGTGGTCGAATATGATTATTAGAGGTAACATTAATAGTCAGGGCGAACTATTTTTCGAGATGGGTTTAATAGCCAGTGATAAATCGGTTATGTTCACGCATGCCATACTCGACACAGGCTTCACAGATTGGATAGCAATGAATATTCAAGATGTAGAGAGTTTAGGCTGGGCATTTATCAAGACTCAAAAAAAGTATACCGCCAACGGAATTATTGAATTTAATCTTTATGCTGGCACCGTTTTTTTTGATGAACAAGAATTCGCTATTGAAGTGATTGGTGGTAATGAGTTTACTCACGTTTTAATGGGATTGCAGTGGCTTAAGCACAGACGGCTAATTGTTGATAGAAAAATGGACAGGCTAACATTAGAGAATGTCAATTGATCACAAGCCCTTGAATTTTTCTCGTTCCCAAACTGACGGAATGCCTGAAAAAACGCTCCGCGTCTTAAAAAGGTCAACCTGGTTTTCCACCAGATTGGCCTTTTTAAAAATAAATAAAAAATATTTCAGTATACTCTAAAAATAAATAAAATGTCAAGTCTTAAATTCGGGTATCAACCATTTTTTTTAATATTTGTTATATATCAATAACTTATATCATTAATTTATTAATTTCACCGATTCTTTTTTTGCGCTCAAAAAATTTATTTGCAAATGATTCTCATTTGTAATACAATGAGCATACTTCAAAATTTAATTGATAATGATTCTTATTTATAATGATTATCTGAAAATGAATTTGGAGTGAATAATCTTTACCTAACTGATAAGGAAAAATGATGTTAAGCGAAAAATTGGTTGAACGTTTGAATCACCAGGTTAACCTGGAATATTATTCCGCAAATTTATATTTGCAAATGAGTTCTTGGTGTGAACTCAACAGTTTGCCGGGTTGTGCCCAATTTTTGCGGCAACATGCTGATGAAGAAATACAGCACATGCACCACCTGTTTAAATACATCAACGAAACAGGCAATATGGCGGTGATTGGTGAAATCAAAGCACCCCCCACTGAATATAAGTCTGTTGTTGATGTGTTTCAGCAAACTTATGAACATGAGTGCTACATTACCAAGGAGATAAATAACTTGGTTCGTTTAACCCTGGAAGAACCGGATTATTCCACGCATAACTTCCTGCAATGGTACGTTGCTGAACAACATGAAGAAGAACATCTGTTCAATTCCATTGTCAAAAAGATTGAGTTGATTACTGAGGGTAGCGGTAAGCGCTTGTTCATGATGGACAAGGAGATCAAACGAATGGCAACTGAGCAGCAAAAGTTGGTTAAAAAGCGCAGCTAAGTGCCGCTAACTGAGTTGTGGCACTATTTTAGCCATTAATTAATTAGAAATCCGATTTTTTCCAAAAATCGGATTTCTTTAACATAAGAGAAGATTTTTATGATGTCTGATTGTACTCGAAAAACGGTTTCTATCAAACCCATTAAATTGGCTAATGGACAACATAAATCCAATGATAAACATGCTTGTTCCGGTCAATGTGAAAATTGTTCCAGATGTTCATCTAATAAGAATAGAAAGAATTAGATATTGCTTGTCAGATATGCTAGAAATCCTATTTTTTTAAAATCTGTTATGAACTTACTAATAAATAGACAAACACAGCGTACCAAATTAAACCAATTAGCGACACATTTTCATTGCAGTGTGATTGGTACTTGTTTGACTTTAGATGAACTGCGAAAAATGGTTCGCCAGTTAAAACTGTCTATCAAGTCAACTTCGAGTGATCATGATTTGCATAGCGTTTTTGTGAATATTGCGAGTGAATCATCTTATACTAATCGGCGGCTTCAAAAATATCTTGATAAGAAGCACCAAGCTGTCATTCGGCGATTTGCTAAAATACGCTGTGTAGAAATTTTAAAAACGAACTGGCAAGAAGCCCTTAAAAGTGGCGAAGTGGCTGGTGCCTATTGGGCTATGGTGACACACCCTGTTATTTCTAAAGAGTTGCTGGATGAAATTTATGGTGAAATACATATGCTCTCACACTTATCAGGTGCTTCTATTCGTGTGGATATGTTGGAACTTAGCCAATTACGGCAGCGGACTAAAGAATTAGAAAAGCAGGTTTCCGATCTTCGTGTCAATACCCAAAAGCGTTTAAATGAAAAAGATGAGATGATTTGTGTATTAAATAACCGTTTAAAAACGGCGGGCGCAACCGAAAATAAGTTACAGCATGTTCAAACGCAATTAGAAGCTTATGAAAAAGAGCATTTGGTAGAACAACTCAGGAAAAAGGTGAAGGAATTTGCCACTCAATTGACGGTTGAGCAAATACAGGCGAAACATCTGGCAAATCGGGTAGAACAGTGGAAATCTTATGCCCAATCTGCCGAAGATCGTCATTTGAGTTTAGAACAAGCCTTGGAGCAAACTTGCCAAGAACGTGATAGTTTAGAAACCAGTTTATCTCATCTATTAAATACGGAATGTTCTGAATGTTTGGGATGCAAAAACTGCCCTAATTTGTGTGGTCGTTGTATTCTCTTTGTCGGGGGTAGAAAAGGCATATCCCGCCATTTCAATCATTTAGTTGAACAATATAACGGTCATTTTATCTATCACGATGGTGGGCGCGAAGAAAGTCATTTTAAATTAGAATCAAATCTTTGTCAGGCAGATGCGGTGCTATGTCCACTGGATTGTATCAGCCACGAGGCGATGAATAAAGTCAAACGCTATTGTAAACACAATGCCAAGCAGTTGGTAATGATGCCACGCGCTAGTTTATCTGCCTTTGTCAATGGCTTGAACGAGGTTGCTAATTTAGGTTAGGGCAATTAAGTATATCAAATTTATCTAGCGTGGACCCATTCTGCCCAAAAATCCATCTATGATACCCCTTATCAGAAAAAAACTACTTTTCAATGGACTTTTTCCATATCGCCACAGACGTTGTATATGTCCAAACAAATCCCGCTTGACAAAACGCGCTGCTGCTGGTTTTCCACCCAGACGGCGCTGCCCTTCAAACATATTTCTAGCCATATAATAATAACGATAGGGCTGATGTTCAATCCATAATCCCTCATCCGTCATTTTTTGAAAGATTCCTAGTCGATGATAAAGTATCGCATGTTTATGCCACCAAAGTTTCCAACCCGCCTGGTGTAAACGTATATGACATTCATGATCCACAAAATCTATAAAATAATCCTCTCGAAATCCCCCAATTGCATTTAGTGCTTCCACATTATAAAGGGTGCCGGAGCTGAGCGATGAATCTATGGGAATAACTATTTCAGATGAAGATTCTATACTTTGGTGCGCCGTTACCAGTGAATTGCCCTCCCAATAGTATGGAAAGTGAGTACAATCAGGAAAGAACCAACTCTGTATATTTGCACATACCGCACCGACTGGCTTTCCCTGTTTTTCCAGCAAATTAGCTTCTTCCAACAAATTATTTAAGCAACAATGTAAGCAAACACTATCCTGATCCAGCAAAAATAACCATTTGGCACCTAATTCTTTAGCTTTTTTTAATCCTAGATTATAGGCGGTTGCTACCCCAACATTGCGGGGCATTTGGATAATATTAAGTTGATTAAGATTAAGGGATTGGATTGCGGTGATAGTGCCATCCGTTGAGGCATTATCAATGATTAATAGGGAAAGATCAGATACATGTTCATCCGTGAGGCATGAATTTAATGCACTGCAAATTGTTTTTTCGCCATTATAGGAAACGACTAAAGCGAGCGTTTTCATTTTTTTTAAGATATTTATGTAAAAAAATACTATTTTTTGAAAAATAGTATTTTTAATACGCTAAGGTTGAGTAGTAAGATTGAGTCGTTACGAAATATGATAGAATAAAATATAATACTTTAAAGACAATAACTTTTGCTAATGATTTCAAAAATAAGTTATTTAGAAATACTATTTTTTTGAAAAAGAGTATTTCTTAAAAATGGGTGCGTCACTCCTAAAAGCTTAAAATTAAAACTAATATGAATAATACGAATGCCGTCGTTATAGAACCCACTGAACCGGCTAATGCAAGTGTGATTTGGCTGCATGGTTTAGGGGCGAATGGGCATGATTTTGAACCAATTGTTCAAGAATTGTCGCATACACTTACGCGCCACACGCGCTTTATTTTTCCACACGCGCCACATCGCCCGATTACTATTAACTGTGGTATGGTGATGCCAGGTTGGTATGATGTGATTGCAATGGAACTGCCTGCCCGGCAAGATACCCAAGGTATACATGATTCTGAACAAATCCTTTGTCAGTATGTATCCCAGGAGATTGAGCGCGGTATTTCAACGCAACGTATTGTTTTAGCAGGATTTTCTCAAGGTGGGGTCATTGCATTGCATACGGGCTTACGATATGCCTTTCCACTCGCTGGTATTATGGTACTTTCTGCTTATTTGCCATTAGCTGATACGGTGGAAAAAGAAATGCACACCGCTAATTGTCAAATTCCTATTTTCATGGCTCATGGACAAGACGATCCCGTTATTTCTTTTAGCCATGGGGAACGTAGTCGTGCACAGCTAGAAAAACTGGGCTATGAAGTAGAATGGCATAGTTATAGTATGCAACATAGTGTCAATGCCGCAGAAATCGTTGATATTAGTCAATGGTTAAGTGCTAGGTTGGCATGATTCAAAAATGTAGATATTAGGTTTGATGAAAAACAGAAAAGATTTAATCATGAAAAAATTCAGAAAAAACATTCGTAAAGCCGTCTTTCCGGTAGCTGGTTTAGGTACACGGTTTTTACCGGCGACTAAAGCCAGCCCTAAAGAGATGTTACCTATTGTTGATAAGCCTCTTATTCAATATGCTGCTGAAGAGGCTATTGCCGCTGGTATTGAACAATTGATTTTCGTGACAAGTAGTAGTAAGCGTGCGATTGAAGATCACTTTGATAAAAATCAAGAACTAGAGGATGAATTAAAACGGCGTGGCAAATATGATTTGTTGGACCTCACGAAGCATATTGTACCCGAAGGTGTATCCTGTATTTATATTCGCCAACAAGAGGCATTAGGGCTAGGTGATGCGGTACTCTGTGCGAAGCCGGTGGTGGGTGATGAACCATTTGCCGTGATTTTGGCTGATGATTTAATTGATGGACAAGAACAATCTTGTTTATCGCAAATGGTTAATGTTTATGAAAAACAGCATTGTAGCGTGATTGCGGTTGAAAATGTTCAAAAGGCAGAAACTAACCGCTATGGTATTATCGAACCTAACTTGTTGTATGAAGGCGTGTTGAAAATCAATAGCATTGTTGAAAAACCGTCACCGGATAAAGCCCCTTCTACGCTGGCAGTGGTAGGACGTTATCTACTCACACCAGCGATTTTCAACCATTTGGAAAAAATAGAAAAAGGAGCAGGCGGGGAAATTCAACTAACCGATGCAATTGCCCTATTGTTAGCAGAAGAAGAAGTGTTAGCTTGTCAATTTGAAGGTGTACGTTATGATTGCGGCAATAAATTGGGCTATTTGACGGCGACAATTGATTATGCTTTACAACATCCAAATTTACGCGAAGCGTTTAAAGAACATTTGTTAAGTATTTGTCAAAAAAATTTCTAATTTTGAATGGAGAATGGGAAACGTAGTTTTTACAACGATGAATATACAAACACAACTTGTTCCATCTTGGAAAAACGAATTAGCGAGCGAATTTGAAAAAGTGTATTTTCAAAAACTGCTTGCTTTTCTTGATGAAGAAGCGAACACACAAACCCTTTATCCACCTAACCCATTGATTTTAAATGCGTTTTCAAAATGCCATTTTGATGAGGTGAAAGTCGTTATTCTTGGACAGGACCCCTATCATGGTGAAGGGCAAGCAAATGGACTTTGTTTTTCCGTCAATGAGGGTGTGAAAATACCGCCTTCTTTGAAAAATATTTTCAAGGAAATTCAAAGCGATTTAGGGCAAGAAATGCCAACATCGGGCAACTTAGAACGCTGGGCTGAACAAGGCGTATTATTGCTAAATGCAATCCTGACTGTTAGAGCGAATAAAGCCGCATCGCATCGTAATAAAGGTTGGGAACAATTTACTAATGCCGTGATTCGTTTGATTTCCGAACGAAAAGATAAAGTCGTGTTTTTACTCTGGGGCAATTATGCTCAAGAAAAGGGCAAGATTATTGATGAAGAGAAACACCTGGTTTTAAAAACGGCTCATCCCTCGCCCTTATCGGCTAAAAAATTTTTCGGTAGCCAGCATTTCAGTCAAACCAATTATTATTTGGAACAATATGATAAACAACCCATTAATTGGTAATTAGAAATCCGATTTTTTCCAAAAATCGGATTTTTTTAGCTGATTTTTTGGAAAAAAAGGTAATATAATATGGATGAAATTTATGAATTGTTGAATAAATCCCTAGAGCACGTTGGTGCTTTAATGTCAGCCGCAGAAACACATGGCATTTTATGTGGTTTATTATGTACTTCGCAGCCTTTTTCTTCTGATATATGGCTAAAACATGTGCTGGGTGAAACGGCTGTTAATGATGGTTTAGCTTCTCAATGCCAGCAACAGTTAGTATTAGTCAAAAATTATACGTTAGAACAATTAAATTCCTTTAATTGTGAATTTATGCCCTTATTGCCGGCTGATGAGATTTCCCTATCGGAGCGAACTCAGGCATTAGGGGGATGGTGTGAAGGATTATTGTTTGGCTTAGGGCTAATGGGCATTGAAACAGAAACTTTGAAAGAGGATACCAGAGGATTTGTTAATGATGTCATTTCTATTTCACAAATTGCACCCGCTTCTGATGAGGAAGAGCTGGAAGAAGATTATATGCAAGTGGTTGAATATATAAAAGTGGGAGTTATAAACTTATATGAAGAGCTAACTCAAACAAGTGAAATAAATGGTGAAGTAAATGGATAAAAGTGAATTTAAACGCCGTCGTCAAAAATTAATTGACATTTTAGGGAAAGAGAGTATCGCCATTTTACCGGCAGCACCTGAAAAAATCCGTAACCGTGATGTACATTATCCTTATCATCAGGATAGTTATTTTTATTATCTGACTGGTTTCCCGGAGCCAGAGGCATTGGCTGTCATTGTGCCGCACCGTGAACAAGGGCAATATTTATTATTTTGCCGTGAAAAGGACCTGGAGAAAGAAACTTGGCATGGTAACCGTGCAGGCTTAGAAGGGGCTTGTGAAATATATGGTGCTGATGATGCTTTTCCCATTACTGACATTGATGATATTGTGCCTGGCATCATGGAAAGTTGTCGCCGTTTATACTATCCAATGGGTTATTATCAAGATTTTGACGAGAAAATGATGGAATGGGTGAACCAACTTCGTGGGTATGTTCGCAAAGGTGTTGTTCCACCCCATGAAATAGTCGCTTTAGACTATGTTTTAGATGAAATGCGTTTGCGTAAAACGGAAGTGGAAGTGGATGCCATACGTGCTGCTGCTAAAATTATTATCCACGCTCATAAACGGGCTATGCAATATTGTCGCCCTGGTTTATATGAATATGAATTGGAAGCAGAGATTGTCCATGAATTACTGCGAAGTGGTTGTCGTTCTCCCGCCTTTCCAGCGATTGTGGCAGGGGGTAAGAATGCTTGTACGCTTCACTATATAGAAAATGATAATGTGCTGAACGATGGCGAATTGGTACTTATTGATGCGGGGGCGGAATTGAATCATTATGCTTCTGATATCACACGCACTTTTCCTATCAATGGGCACTTTACGGACGAGCAAAAGGCTATTTATGAACTCGTTCTCAAAGCACAACGGGCTGCTCTAAATAAAATTTACCCTGGCAATAAGTGGATTGAAGTCTATCAAGCGGCAATAAAAGTAGTCACTCAAGGGCTTTTAGAATTAGGATTATTGATGGGTAAATTAGAGCCATTAATAGAAGAGGAAGCTTACAAACGCTTTTATATGCACCGTATCGGTCATTGGTTAGGCATGGATGTCCACGATGGTGGCAATTATAAGGTGGATGAAACTTGGCGAGATTTAGAACCGGGAATGGTATTGACGGTGGAACCGGGGATTTATATTTCGGCTGCGGATGATATATCTGACAAATGGTGGAATATCGGTATTCGCATAGAAGACGATATATTGGTTACAAAAGGAGGGCATGAAGTATTAACTGCAGATTTGCCGAAAACGGTGGCGGAGATTGAGGCGTTTATGGCGGGAGAATAGTTTTGAACAGGATTACACGGATTAAATGAATGTCACACTCTATGAATCAAACCTGACTCTATGGATTTAGCCACTTGTATAGATGATTTGCGAAATCCTCCAAGCAATCATCTTCATCAATTGACAGGAGAACTAAAGGGCTATTGGGCTATACGAGTCAATGGTCCTTGGCGTTTAATCTTTCGATGGTCTGAAGGTGACATTTATAATGTATCACTGGAGCAATATCATTAATGACAATTTCCAATTTGAAGTATAATTAAAATGGAGCTTATGTTATGAACATCACTAAACGCAAACCTTTTACGCCTGGTGAAATTCTCTTTGAAGAGTTTATGCAACCGCTTAACCTAACCCCTTCACTCCTGGCTGATAGGATAGATGTGCCGGTTCAAAGGATTAATGAGATTGTTAATAGCCAAGAAGGGATTACGCCTGATATTGCCATTCGTTTAAGCCGACTTTTTGGTACCAGTGTTGAATATTGGTTAAACATGCAATTAAAAATTGATTTATGGCATATCATCAATGACAAAGAAAAACATCAGAGATATCAATTTATTAAACCAATTGAATGGCAAGAGGCGGTGGTATAAACTGCTCAATGTGGTAGGTTTCGCTATGAGTGATTTAAAAATCACTTATAATAGTAAATTTAAAAACAGCAATATTTGACTTTATTGTGCTAAAAAAATGTTCAAGCCCGCTTTTTTCCTTGTTGAAGAAAACATAAATCGTAAAATTCCCATTTATGTTTGATGATACAGGATACTGTAATATTTGGTAAGTTTCATCAACGTTTTGTATTGATTTCATAAATGCTGTTTGTGGATCAAATACAAATGGATTAAACGGATCGTCAACCTTATATAAAAAATCACCAGAAGGTAATTTAATAATAACCCACAAGTCAACTTGTTTGTAGTAGGGCATGTCAATTGGTACACGAACACTGATATCAATTGTTTCTCCAGCATAATAATGTGTCACATCACGATCATCTGGCTCTTTATTATAATCTGTTATACTTAATCCAGTACTTGCTGGCTTACCCACTAACCACTCATAATTTTGAGGATTATTAACACCTTCATAAATACCCTCAGAAAAGCTTGTATCTACGTCATCAGATGTATACAAACCATACATATATGGGTTATCCATGACATAGTTTTCACCATTTTCAAACCATTCTTTTTTTACTCCAGTGATAGGTTCACCATTTTCATCAAGTATAGTTGGTTTCTCAAAATCATCATACGGAAACGGAGGTAAAAATGGAGGTGGTGGTTCATCAAATAGGGTTTCTTCAGCCTTTACTAACGGGCTTAATGCCATAAAAAAAACTAAACTAAGCAAAAATAAATCAATGAATTGTTTTTTCATAATGATTTTCTACTTTAGTAATTCCGTGTGGTAGTTTCTACCACACGAAATTAGGAATACTACATTATCACCAAATCACCAATTATTACTAATTGTGAAATTTGCAGATGCTATATTGGATACAATCGCCATAAAAACATTATCTAAATCTTTTACCTTCTCTTTAGTAAAGAAAGCGAAAATAACGTAATCACCACCCAGCCCTCCTGGTATTTCAAAATTACTAAAGACCACATAGTCGTCTTTCAAGCGTTCTACAGATTCTCTGAATGCTATAGGGGTAGGTGAAAATGGACTAATCATGTCACCTGTCATATACAACAAACCACCAGGCATACTAATGACAATCCACAAATTAACTTGTTTATATGAGCTGTCACTATCAAAGGCTACATGTACACCTATGTCTAATTTATCTCCCACCTTATAAAAATCTTTAATATCAGTAATGTTCACTTCATTAATAAAAGTAGGACATTCCATAGGTGGGAAAAAAAGTGGTTCTGCCAATACCGACGCAGGGGCAGTGAAAAATACTAACAACATAATTGTTGATAGTAATTGAGATTTGAAACGCATATATCATTTCCTCAAAAGTTATACATATCAATAATTTCTTGGATTATTAATATGCTATATTTAAATAAAACTAATAAAAATTATAAAATTTGTTATACTATGTTATAATAAATATTAATTTATGTGATTCCAATCTTGGATGATCATTTTACCTGAAAATTTAGGTTAATACAACTAATATTTATTATTTTGTACGTTAGTTTGCATTATAATTTTTTATAAGGATTCATAATAGTGACAGCACACACCGATGAACAATTTACCCAAGCGGAGAATAATTGGGATTTAGAGCGTTTGTATAATGACTTGACTGTCGTTAAAGGAAAAAATATCACGCGAATTGAAAAACTTCATTTGCGTGGCTTATTATGTGGCTATAGCCCCGCTGAAATTGCGGGAATACTCCACCGAGATGTGAGAGGGCTTGAAGTTAATTTGTGTAAAAACTTGTATAAGTACGTTAAAACAATCGTCAACCGAGAGCAAGAAAGGATAGAAAATTGGCGCAGTATTTGTCAATGGCTTGAAGAAGCGGGTTATAAAGCGCAAGAAACGAGTCAACCCGAATCAAATAATTCGATACCTGTCGATACCAAAGTGCATATAGAAAAAATAAGTGTTGAAAATAATAAAATTGAAATTAGCATAAATACAAAAATCACAATTAATACCCTACTTCTTGTCAACAATGGTGAATTGTTTGTTATGCCATCATCTTCGCTTCCTTCACCGACAGAAGATTGTGATAGTTAGAATTAGTATGTAGAAATCCGATTTTTACAAAAAATCTGATTTCTGCCCCTTTACTAGATTTCCCAACGATGTCGCATTAACAAGTAAAGAAAAAAAGGCGCACCGAAAATTGCCGTTAAAATTCCTAAGCGTATTTCTTCAGGGCGAAGTAGAGTACGTGCTAATAAATCTGCTAAAATGAGAAAAGTGGCACCGGTGATAGCACTGGCTGGGATTAAATAACGGTGTAATGGTCCAACCATGATGCGAACAATATGGGGAATAACCAATCCGACAAAACCAACTACGCCACTGACAGCGACTGCTGTTCCCGTTAATAGCGCGGTGCTGGTTAAGATAATTCTTTTAACTGACTCAACCTCAACACCGAGGGAATAAGCAGTATCAGTTCCCATTAGTAAGATATCTAATTCATGAGTATAAAAAAGGGCAATAAAACTTCCTAACAGAATACCAGGCAAGGCTATCCAAACATGGGACCAGGTCCGGCTATCAAGCCCTCCCATTAGCCAAAAAATAATTTCCCGCGCCACTTCATATTCTACATAAGCCAAGGTAATAACAAAAGAAGTCATCGCCCCTATCAGGGCATTCAGGGCAACGCCGGCTAATAATAAGGTAGCAACCGGGGTATTACCACGCCGTGTCGCCAGGGCATAAACAGTAAACAGGGCTAAAAAAGCACCTAAAAATGCAAAAAGGGGAATATAAAACCAGGAACGAGAAGATAAACCGGTTGCCAAAACAATGACTGCCCCCAGGGCACCGCCTGAACTTGTTCCGATGATGCTGGGGGAAGCAAGGGCATTTTGAAACAAGCCTTGCATTTGTGCACCTGCTATGGCAAGGGCAGCACCTACCAGGGCTGCAACAATCACACGCGGGGTCCGAATAAGCCAAATAATCACCTGTTGTGATTCAGTGATGCCCGATGTTTCTATCCAGCCACTGGGCAAAATTTTTGAAGCTAATATTTGTAATACAATAGTGATAGGTATATCGGTGCTACCCATTGCGATGCCAATAATACCTGTGGTAATGAATAAGATTGAAGCGATTATAAAATAAAACATTGGGAATTGGGAATTGTTAGCTGATAACTGATAACTGAAAACTGAAAATGAAACCTGCACCTTATGCCTTTTTGGCTCTTTTTTTATGGCTTATTTTAGCCACTGCAGCTAGTCTGCGCCCATTTCTGATAGTTTATTGGCAACTCGCCGGCATGATTTTATTAGGGTTAGCCCTTATTGATGCCTGGCGCGTTTGGCGATTACCTGGGATGAAGGTACAACGCCAAGTATCCGGCTCTTTGCCCTTAGGGGTATGGAATTTCGTGAACCTTCGCCTTTATAATCCTACTTCTACTACCTATATAATAGAAGTATTTGATGATTATCCTGTTAATAGTGATTTACAAGGGCAACCGCAAAAATTAACTCTCCCAGCCACAGCTGAGATAGAAACACAATACCGTATCCGCCCTCAACAGCGGGGAGCAACCGAATTTGGGGGAGTGCATTTATTGCTATATTCACCTTGGTTCTTTTGGAAACATTATCGTTATATTAAGCTTAAAACACCCATACGAGTTTACCCGAATTTTGCGACGGTGACTAAATATGCATTATTTGCAACGGAAAATCGGCTTGGGCAATTAGGTATCCGCAAATTACAACGGCGAGGCGAAGGTTTAGAATTTCATCAATTACGGGAATATCGTACCGGGGATGTTTTGCGTCAAATTGATTGGAATGCGACATCTCGTCATAAAAAATTGATTTCAAAAGAATACCAGGATGAACGCGATCAACAAATTATTTTTTTAATTGACTGTGGGCGGCGCATGTTAGCACAAGATGGCTCTTTATCCCATTTTGATTATACTTTAAATGCGATATTATTACTATCTTATGTCGCATTGCGACAGGGAGACGCGCTAGGATTGATGACTTTTAGCGGTGAACGACGTTGGCTGGCACCGCGCAAGGGCATGAATACCATTAATGTCGTTTTAAATACAGTGTATGATTTACAAGCGACAACTCAAAGCAGTGATTATTTAAATGCCGCTAATCAACTGATGCAAAGACATAATAAACGCGCTTTAGTGATCCTGATTTCTAATTTACGCGATGAAGATAGTGATGAATTATTACCGGCTTTAAAATTGCTCCGTAAAAAACATCTGGTATTACTGGCTAGTTTACAAGAACGTATCCTTAACGAGATGCTCAAACAACCAGTTTATACTTTTCAAGAAGCTTTGCGCCATGCAGCGACGCTTGACTATTTAAATGCTCGCTTAGATACCCGTGATGCTTTAAAAAAACATGGAATTATCTATTTAGATACTGAGCCGGAGCAATTGCCCGTGAAGATGGTAAATCGGTATTTGGAAATTAAACGGAGTGGTGTGTTATAAAAATGCTGGTATATTATAAATCCGAATCCGAATTGACACGTATCTGCCCTTCTTTTTTATTTTTGCTAATATTTTTTGCATTGCATTTTGCAATCTATCCACCTTTAATAATTAATAAAATTAATAAAAACAATTACTTATATTTTGGAAAGGAACTTGCATGATAACGATATGCTTGAAATCTTGATTAGTCATTTAGATTAACTTTTTGAAATTGAATAAAATGATTTTAAAGTTAAACCAAGTATAGGTGTTCAAAAAAATAACTTGCAGACACATAAGGGCAAGAAGCATAAAGGATTGCACCTACATTTGTCAAATTATTTATTCTGAAAATTGAATATTAATGGCGGGTAAACATATATTCTAAACTTGCGTTTGAAAACGCTCAATTTAAGTTGGGCATTTCATTCTCAGTTTTTTTGAATATTATGTTTGCTCCATTGTAACTGCCTGAATAAATTGAGGAGCAGTAAAATTATGAAAAATATCCTTTTGCTTCTTCGACGAAGCACTAATTCATACTTACTACCCTGGTTGGTAGGAGTATTTATGGCATTGGGTATGGTAGTTAATATCCAAGCAGCACAACTAACGCTTGAATCAAGCGTTGACGGTGATCTCACGACGGTTTTAGCAGGCGAGTCTTTCAAGTATAACTTGAAGTATTCGTGTGCTGGCATTGAAGAACATTGCTACGATGCGAAACTGACAAGCACATTGCCCCCTGGCATAGTCGATATACTCATAGTAGAGGGAAAGACCGGTGCTGAACACGAACACATTAATTCCGTTACAGTGGAAGGGAATGTCGTGACATGGCATTTTGGCGGTGTTGAAGGTTTTGCCGCTAATGTGCTTCCGGCTGGTTCCACCGGTGAACTTACCCTGACCGTTAGGCTTGAAAATGGTCAAAGTCCTGATGGTACTGAAGTAAGCAACGAAACCAAAATTGAAGGTTCCAATGCGGAGACTGTGGTCAGCAATACGACGACTGTTACTGTGACGGCTGAAAGTGTTGTGACTCTAACTAAGAAACTTTTGGACAGTACGCCTAAACTAGACGTGGATACCACCTATAGAATTACGCTATGCAATGAAGGTGGAGAAGGCAAGCTAGACTTGCAGAATGTGACCATCGTTGATCCTCTGTTGCCAAATGCAAAATTTATTTCAGCAACAAAAAATGGCGTTTACGATGAAGTCACGCATAAGGTGACTTGGCCTACCAAAAATTTATCGGTTGGAAATTGTCTTAATTACTATGATGTCAAAGTGCAATATCCATCAACAGATTTCGATGAAGGTGAACTAACCAATACGGTTGAAGTTACCGGTACGCCTGTTGGCGAGGTGGAGAAGACTTATACTAAGGGGGCAACTGGAACTTTCGGAAAAGGTCTGGGTGCTGGCACTCCTAATCTCAGTATTATTAAGCAGGGTACCAGCAAAGTTATGCCAGCGGGAACGCTTGACTATGGGTTTAAAATCAAGAATACCGGCAATGTCGAACTGACAAATATGGTTATCACAGATACCGTACCAACACAATTAGTCGTAACGAGTCTGCGTACTGGTAACAATAATCAAGCCGACGGTTCAATTGAGGTTAACATTGATTACAAGACTAATACGAAGAGTGATGTATGGCTCCCATTATCTGGTAATCCTTTTGCCACCCCTGCCGGTCAGTCTGTTAATGTGTCCGACTTGGGATTGGATACCAATGAATACATTACTGAATTGCGTTGGACATTGCCCAATGTACCAAAAGGATTCCGTTCCGATAGTACTAAAACAACTGATTTAAATGGTTTTTCGGTTACTGTATTGTCAAATGATCATAATGGTGCTCCAGTACAGGTAGGTGACGAGATTGTAAACACAGCTGCCGCTGAATACACCTACGAAAATGACACCCAAAACAATACGACGACTAGAAAGACTTTAGTGGTATATGGTACAGCCGTTCCACGAATAACGAAAACTATTATTGGGGAAAGCGCGATTACACCTGGCGGTGAAGTGGAATACGAACTCAAACTTTTAAATAATTGGGGTTCAAGTGCCCTTCTTGATGAACCGACTATTGTTGACATTTTAGACGATAGTTTAGAGTATGACAGTCAGGAATTTTTGGGAGGAAACGCATCAGGTGCGTCTAAACCAATTTTTCTTAAAAGCAAAAACAGTGCTGGTAAGACAGTATTATCTTGGAAATGGTCTGCTTATTCGCTTGCATCTGGAAAATATCTCCGAGTAAAACTGGTTACAAAGCTAAAATCAACGACAGCTCCTGGTCAGATTACTAACACGGCTTATGTGCTCGCTAAGAATCCGAGTACGACTATTAGCACAAACAAATGCCTTGCTAATGTAGCAGACGTGGATGACATTGATGGTGATGGTGATAGTAAGGAATTGATTTGCGCGAGTGAACCAACCATTGTGACTGCAGGTATCCTAGCGTCTATGGAATCCATCAAGTGGGTGAAAGGCCAATTGGATCCTAGCTGGCACAAGTATCCTGATTCTGGAAAAACGGCAAGATCAGGTACTTTAGATTATCGCTTGGTTGTTGAAAATACGGGCAATGTCTCTATGACGAATGTGGTAGTTATAGATGTTTTACCCTTTATTTCTGACATAGCGGTCACTATTAACGAAGAACGCCATTCAAAATGGCAACCCCAATTGATCGGGGCAGTACAAGCGGGCAATGGTATTATTGTAAAATATAGCACTGAGGAAAGGCCTTGCCGTACTGAAGTGTGGATCGACGAAGAAGCACCGGTTGGGGGATGCAAAGACCCTGCATGGAGTACGATTTTGCCAGAACCTATTACTGAAGTGCGTTCATTACGCTTTGATTTTGGTGACAGAGTGGTTAAGCCTGGTGATAAATTAGAATTAACCTGGCCCATGTATGCCCCAATAAACGCGCCAGTCGGAACGATAGCATGGAATTCCTTTGGTTATGTCGCTACTCGTGTAGATACTGGTACGAAATTGCTATCTTCAGAGCCGATTAAAGTGGGTATTGAGGTGAATGACTTTGAGCCGGCTGTTTTAGGAGACTATGTTTGGATTGATAAAGATGAAGATGGTATCCAAGATAAAAAAGAAGTGGGACTCAATGGTGTGCGAGTTGAATTATACAAGCAAGCCAAAAATGATAAGTTTGTGTTTGACAGATTTGTACTTACTGCCAACGATGAAAACGAGAATCCTGGTTATTATATTTTCTCGTTCTTAACCGAAGGGAATTTTATTTTGAAGTTTTTCCCGCCAACCGGTTATAAAATTTCGCCGATGGATCAAGATACTGGTAAGGATGATACTGATAGTAATGATTCTGATGTTGATCCTAAAACGCATAAGACTCCAATCATTTTCTTGGAAAATCTGAAACATGATCGTCGTTGGGATATGGGATTGATAGAAAAAGGCACGGCTGCATTGGGTAACTACGTGTGGTTTGATCGCAATGAAAATGGCGAACAAGATGAAAGTGCTAATAATGGTATAAATGGTGTACAGGTAACCCTATACGAAAATAACGGTGATATGGTTAAGAGTACATTGACGAAAAACAACGTTGATGGTTATCCTGGCTATTATCTGTTTGATGATATTAAGTCTGGGCAATACTTTGTCAAGTTTAGTGATTTGCCTCTCAATGCCGACGGGTTCACTACTCAAAATGCGACTGATACATCAGATATTGCTGATTCTGATCCAGACAATGATGGTGTGACGGAAATAATCTCACTGGAAATAGGTGATAATGATCTTAGTTGGGATGCAGGCATCATTAAAAAGCCAAGTGTTCTCGCGTTAGGTAACCGTGTATGGTTGGATGAGAATAGAAACGGCATTTATGATGCTGGCGAAGAAAAGGGTATTGATAAAGTTAAAGTCAACCTGTATTGGGATGTCAATGGTGATGGTGAATATACGCAGGGTGAGGATAAGTCAGTGACTAGTACGCAGACCTATACTGATGGTGGTGTGCCTGGTTTTTACCTGTTTAAGGAACTTGTTGAAGGTGATTATATTGTTCAGATTGATCCCAGCAATTTCGAGACTGGTAAGCCCTTAGCTGATTTGGTGAGTAGTGAAGGCGCATCTGATCCGAACAATCATGTTGACCATGATGATAATGGAAAGGCAATGGTTGAGGAGATTGGTGTTGTGACGGCAGTCGTGAATCTCAGTAATCCTAGCGATCCGTTGGATGTAGAAGCGCGTACTGACTTGACAGTTGACTTTGGGTTCCATAATGAAATAGCATCATGTCCAAAGCTTAAATTGTATGCTTTGCACGATGAAGGGCTGAATGATACCCAATTTTTCACCGTGGTTCCTGTTGATGATGAAATAGAATTCGAGGTGTCACCACTTGGTCCTCTATACGAAGGTCATGATATTGAAGCCGTAGATATACACCCAGTCACGGGTATAATGTATGCCACTTCAGGTGATGATCCCGATAAAGAACATCCAAAAGGTCAATTGTATGAAGTTGATAAAGAGACGGGTGAAATAACTCCCATTGGTGAAGGTGGTATTGGTAGTGGGGAGAAATTTTTTGAAGTCTCCGGCATTTCCTTCCATCCAAAGACTGGGGTACTGTGGGCTTGGGCTGATAGTGAAGGTCTGCTAACAATCGACCTGGAAACTGGGAAAGGAACATTGATAGCTGAGTCGGATCTGGCTATTGAAGCACTGGCTTGGGATATCGAAGGTAAAGTACTCTATGGTACTGCTAATAGAATTTTATATGCCTGGGACAGTGAAAAAGAAGAAGTTGGGCGAGTTTGTGACAATCTCACCATGCCAGGTGCGACTGAAGCTCTGGATATGTACACTGGCAATGTGTTGTTGTTTGCTCTCCATAGAAATTCAGACTTGAACATTCATGCTTGGAAGGTTAATGGTCTTGATGAAGATTGTCAGCTAGTAGATGAAATCTATGTCAAAACGGACGATTACTATGATATTGAGGGTATCACTTGGGAGGAATCTTGCCTTCCTGAGGATGTAACTACTCAGCCCTAATAAAAAGAAATACTATTTCTTCAAGAAATAGTATTTCTAACAAGGGCTAATTACCCAATAAGTTGTTAAGTTGTACCAAAAAACCAAGTTTCTTGAAGAAGAAGCTTGGTTTTTTAGTTTTTATCGCCTGACGATGGAGAAAATGTTTATGAAATACAATCAATTGATTTTCCTATTGATTTTGCCACTTATCTCAGTGGTTTATGCAGAACCACCTGCTAATGATGATTTAACGGGTGCGATTGAAATTGTCGTTCCTTACAATCATACTCAAAGCACTACTTCCTCAACTGTCGCTGAATCTGAATTATCTGCTTCTTGTACAGCTAGTGGCGCCAGTGTTTGGTATCAATATACTCCCTCTAAAGATGAAAATTTTGTCGTTGATACTTTTGATTCCGATTATGACACTGTGCTTGCGATTTGGGAGGGGGATGAACACCCATTATTTGAAATCGCGTGTAATGATGATGGGATGGATGGTATTTCACAATCCCAACTCAATACGACGCTCACTGGTGAAACAAACTATTTCATCAGTGTCAATGGTTTTAATAATGAAACAGGTACTTTGGAATTTCATGCAAACGTGCTTGAACCTTTAAGCAACGATAAATTATCGAAAGCTATTAATATTGGCGATACCTTTCCCTATAGCCATCGTCAACAAACCAACACAGCAAGCATTGAACCAAAAGAGCTTTTATCAAAGTGTGCGACAAATAGCAGCAATAGTGTATGGTATCAATACAAACCAAAAAAGGAGAAAACGTTAGTCTTAGATACTTTTGGTTCTAACTATGATACAGTGCTTTCGGTATGGATTGGGAAAAAGCACCCTTTGAAGAAGGAACTCATTTGTAATGATGATGATAGTAATGATAGTGATGATGGTGAAGTTGAAGAAGAAAATATACAATCACAACTCAACATGACTTTCACGGCTGGTGAAACTTATTATATCAATATCAGTCATCTGCTACTAAACGAGCCGACAGAAAACGATATTTTAGTCTTTAATGTCACCGTCGCGTCATCCGCCACGGATTTGGATGATCCAGATGAATTGGATGAATCAGCAGTAGTTGGTATGGGGATTCACCCAACTGGTGTATTTTTCGACACTAATACCTACTTTATCAGCCAAATAAAGACAGACAGTGGTTTATCTGGTAATCATCTGACGTTTGCTCAAACTGATAATGTCACGCTTTCTGCAACTATCCAAGTTGATCCATCTCATGTTGGGAAAGAGGCGGATATATTAATTGTAGCGGTGTACAAAAAAGGTACGAGTCAAGTGCAATTTATGCGTGATGATGTGGATTGGAAAGATTGGGGGTTTCAAATGGATTTATTGACTGCCGTGGAAAGTAAAGCGTTACCTGAAACTTTGGAAACAATTGTTTATAGTGGTCCATTTTCCGTATTGGGACTAAATTTTCCCGTTCAGTTTACTATTTATGTAGGCTATCGTTTAGAAAATGGAGATATTATTTTTAATGGAATCGAGCCTCTTGATTTTGAGGTGCAATAGCCTATTTTGAAGAAATCCGATTTTTGAAAAAATCGGATTTCTAATCGGATAACGGTTTTAATAATTTCCGAAATGTTAAAACCAAACCTGCCAGGTTTTTAAAACATGGCAGGTTTACAACGAACGTAGGATAGTTTTTTTTAGCCACGCCCATCTTTAACAAGCCTATACGCTTGAATCGTCTTCAAAATTTCCTGTTTATCCGGTTGTTGTTCAAGATAACTGATTAAATAATCTAAATTGACAATACTTTTCACAGGAATATGGTAGGTTTGTTCAATTTCACCCAGGGCAGAAAGCCCTATCGTTTGCCCCCACTCTTGACGATCAAGCGCCACCACGACACCAGCTAATTGTGCTCCAGCGGCATGAATAATAGGTATCACTTCACGTATTGCGGTTCCCGCGCTGATCACATCGTCAACCAATAAAACTTTACCCGTTAAAGATGCCCCAACAATGCTCCCGCCTTCACCATGATCTTTCATTTCCTTGCGGTTGAAGCAATAGGGAATAGGATGATGATGATAATCAGCTAAAGCAATAGCTGTCGCGGTTACGATGGGAATGCCCTTATAGGCTGGACCAAACAATACATCAAAGTCTATACCTGACTTTTGTATTGCCTCTGCATAAAATTGCCCTAACTTTGCTATAGTTTTGCCTGTATTAAATAAACCCAGATTAAAAAAATAGGGACTTTGCCTGCCAGATTTTAAGGTAAAATCACCAAAACGTAAGACATTTTGTCCTATCGCAAGTTCTAAAAAATCTCGTTGATAAGGATACATGATAGGTTTTATAATTCCTTTTGATCACGCTGTTCTCGTAATACCTTAATTTGAAATAATGTATTACGATCTTCTTCTTCCAGAGTCGATTTGATAAAATGAATAGTCGTACAATATTTGGGAATGACATTATATTTAAGAGCATTAACCCGTTTTTGTGTTTTGCGTTGCTCTTCCAATAAACGCCATAGGGCAGTTTCAGCTTCTCCAAGGCGAGCAAAAAGAACAACCATATCGGCTAAATGGCGGCGCGTTTCATCAAAACTGCTATCGGTCCCCATTAAGCCTACAGGTTGAAGTGGAAGACGTGCCGCTGTCACTGCCGGATATTGTACACCAATACTACTACGTGGCAAAATTTTAACTTCAAGCGGTGGCTTTAAACCGAGTGCTGCTTGCTGTAAAGAACGATTACCCATGCGTGTATGAGTCATACCAAGCCAATAATAGGCGGTTTCCAAAGCCTTTTTAGCTTCTTGACGAAGGGCACGGTATTGTTTGAGACGCTCATAGACTAAGCGTGTCAGTAATTCTTTTTTACGTTCAAGTAGTTTGGCACCCATTTCTAAAAAAGCGACTTTGCGCTTAAGAATCAATAAGGTACTTTTAGTAGGGGGAATTTTAAGACGTTTGGTAGTCATCGGATTTTTAGTTATTATTCAATGTTCAAATTTTACCAAAAAAATTTAAAAAACTTTATTATTTAGTTTTAATAAAATTTTTTGCTTTAGATAAATAAGTATATCACGGAGTATTTTTATGCAAGACATTTTTGTAGCCCCTGCGATTATGACCGGGTTGGGCTTATTTTTTGGTATTATTCTCGCAGTAGCTTACCGTTTTTTGCGAGTACAAGAAGATCCACGTATTGAACAGGTTGAAAACCTACTTCCTGGCACTAACTGTGGTGCTTGTGGACAACCGGGATGTCACGGTTTTGCGGAAAACATCGCCCAAGGTGTACAGCAACCGAGTGGTTGCACTGTGGCAAGTCCAGATGTCATTGAAATCATTGCTGACGTGCTTGATGTTGATCCTGGTAAACAGGAAAAATGTGTCGCCCGCCTACATTGTGCCGGCGGCAAAGCTCAAGCTCATCAAATCGCAGAATATAAGGGATTTGAAAGTTGCCATGCTGCTGCCATCGTTTCTGGAGGAGGTAAAGGTTGTGCATGGGGTTGTTTAGGACTAGCTGATTGTGAAAAAGCTTGTACCTTTGACGCGATTCAGATGAATGATAATGCCATACCGGTAGTGGATATTGATAAATGTACAGCCTGTGGTGACTGTGTCGCCGATTGTCCGCGTGATTTATTTGAAATTGTGCCGCTGAATCATAAATTATTTGTACAATGTTTCATTCCCCTTGAAGGTGAAGCGGCGCGTGTACTTTGTGCTACCGCTTGTGATGGCTGTGAGCGGTGTGTGATGGATGCCGCGCCTGGTTTAATTCACATGGAAAACAATCTACCCGTTGTTGATTACACTGCAGGGGGACCTGCCCGTCCAGATGCGACTTTTCGTTGTCCCACAGGTGCCATCCAATGGTTGGAAGACGCACAATTTTCAGATTAAGAAAAATATCAAGCCCCCAGTTATGCTCGGTTTCTATAATTTGCTTTGACATTATGGGAACTGGGAACTGATAACTGATAACTGATAACTGACAACTGATAATGAATAATCCAAAGCTTGATGCTGATCGACAGAAAATAGTTGATGCCTGTCACCATGATCCCTTTTCGGTGCTTGGCAAACATACCGTTAATAAACGTACTCAGGTACGTGTGTATATTCCTTATGCAGAAAAAGTTGCCATCGTAGAGGGCAATTTGTCCATGCGACGGATACAGGGAACAGATATTTTTGAATGGCAAGGCACCACTAAAATTCCAGAACGTTATCGCTTGATTTGGCGCGATAAGGATCATCGTGAACATATTACCCATGATCCTTACTGTTTTTCGCCTCAACTATCCGACTTTGACATGCACTTATTTAGTGAGGGCAAACATTGGCATACCTACCGCTTTTTAGGGGCGCATGTCCATGAAGTCAATGGCGTAGGGGGTGTATTGTTTGCAGTGTGGGCACCTAATGCGGGGCGTGTCAGTGTCGTAGGGGATTTTAACCGTTGGGATGGACGCGCTCATCCGATGCGAACCCATGGCAGTAACGGTATTTGGGAATTATTTATTCCCAATATTGCCCCCGGCACTTTATATAAATTTGAAATTCGCAATCGACAAACCGGTGATATTTTTCAAAAGTCCGATCCGTATGGACAACAATTTGAAGTACGTCCCAATACCGCCGCTATTGTGACCGATAAAAAGCCTTATGCTTGGACCGATAAGCCATGGATGGAAAAACGCAAAACATGGGATTGGCAGCACGCACCTATGTCCATTTACGAAGTACATCTTGGTTCTTGGCAACGAGGACCAGAAGGTGAATTTCTTAATTATCGCGAATTAGCCAAGCGTTTGGTGGATTATGTCACCGATATGGGTTTTAGCCATATTGAATTATTGCCCATTACTGAACATCCCTTTGATGGTTCTTGGGGCTATCAAACTACCGGTTATTATGCACCGACAAGTCGCTACGGTACGCCTGACGATTTTCGCTATTTCATAGATTATTGTCATCAGCACAATATTGGAGTGTTTTTAGACTGGGTCCCCGCTCATTTTCCTAAAGATGCACACGGTTTAGCTCGTTTTGATGGCACCCCCCTTTATGAACATGAAGATCCTCGTCAAGGTGAACATTTAGATTGGGAAACGCTGATTTATAATTACAGCCGCTATGAAGTCAAAAATTTCTTACTGTCTAGTGCTTTATATTGGTTAGAGGAAATGCACATGGATGGTTTGCGAGTGGATGCAGTCGCTTCTATGCTTTATTTAGATTATTCCCGTGAAGATTGGGTTCCAAATGAGCATGGGGGACGTGAAAACTTAGATGCGATGGCTTTTCTACGAGAACTTAATACAGTAGCACATGGAGAGCATCCTGGTGTATTGATTATGGCTGAAGAATCTACCTCTTGGCCCAAAGTCACGCATCCTACTGATGTTGATGGTTTAGGTTTTAGCCTCAAATGGAATATGGGGTGGATGAATGATAGTTTGACTTATATGTCTAAAGAGCCAATTCATCGGAAACATCACCAAGATATGCTGACTTTCAGTATGTTATATGCCTTTACGGAAAATTTCTTGCTGCCCTTTTCACATGATGAAGTGGTACATGGTAAAGGCTCCATGCTGAATAAAATGCCGGGGGATGAGTGGCAACGTTTTGCTAATTTGCGCCTACTTTATACTTATATGTTTACCCATCCTGGTAAAAAACTGCTCTTCATGGGGACGGAATTTGGTCAGGGTATTGAGTGGAATAGTGCTAATACCTTAGATTGGTATGTGCTTGATTATGCTTTTCATAAGGGCTTACAACTGCTCGTCAAAGACTTAAATAGGTTCTATCACCAAACCGAAGTGTTGTACCAACATGAATTTGAATGGCATGGGTTTGAATGGATTGATTGTCACGATGCTGAACAGTCGGTGCTGATTTATTTACGTAAAAGTGAGCAGGATGAATTAGTCATCGCACTTAATTTAACTCCCATACCTCGCCATAATTATCAGATTGGTGTGTCTAAACCAGGTATCTATAAAGAAGTCCTCAACTCTGATGCGGAATGTTATGGGGGTAGTAATGTGGGTAATGGGGCTGCTATTTTGAAAACGGAAGATAAGCCCTGGATGGAGCGCCCCTATTCGATAGCGATTACCTTGCCACCTTTAGCCGGTATTATTCTTAAATTGGTGGCTGAAAATGCGGAACCTGAAAAAATAGAACAACAAAAACTAACAAAGAAAGTGGCTAGTAAAAAAGTCGCTAAAACTAAGGAAGTAGCTAGTCAGAAATCTGCTGATGATAATCTAGCCATCGCGTGACTCAGCATTTAATGGAAAACTATTTTTTTCAAAAAATGGGAGGTGGCTGAACATGGGTATATAGATGTTCAGATAAATATTTTGGCTTTAAGACCTGCCATGTTTTGAAAACCTGGCAGGTCTGATAACTTTTATTTTCATAAAAAACTATAGTGTGTTTCATGTTTTTTGTTCCTCCAATTTTTTAGAAAATGCCATCAGAAATACTATTTTTAAAAAAATAGCATTTTTTGTACACCATTATAAACAAAAATACAAAAATCATGTCAAAAGAAAATAAACCCTATAAAATTCTATCCATTGATGGGGGTGGTATTCGGGGGCTTATTCCTGCATTGATATTAGTAGAATTTGAAAAGCGCACTGGTAAGCCTATTAGTGAATTGTTCGACTTAGTGGCTGGAACTTCAACTGGGGGTATTATCGCAGCGGGTCTTAACATTCCTGATAAGGAAACTAGAAAAGCCGCCTATTCAGCTAAAGATTTTGTCAAACTATTTAAAAACCGAGGGCAAATGATATTTTTACAGGAAACCTTGCACTCAATTATGACGGGCTTGGGACTACTTGATGAAAGATACTCTCATCAGGGCCTTAAAAAAGTGTTGAAAGAATATTGTGGGGATACTGAATTAAAATCCGCTATAACAGACATATTGCTAGTAAGTTATGATTTAAACACAAATAAGCCCTTTTTCTTCAAAAGCAGATTAGCGAAACAATGGGTGAGAAAAAATTTTATGATGAAATATATTATTCGTGCGACAACTGCGGCACCCGGCTATTTTGAGCCTTTTAAACTTTTAAACATGGCTGATCATAAAACTTATCATTTTTTAATAGATGGTGGCGTTGTTGCTAATAATCCAGCGATGTGTGCTTTTACCGAAGCGACGACACTTAAACGTTCAGATATTTTGATGGTTTCCTTGGGTACAGGGAGTGAAAAGGTTTCCTATCAAGGTGCCGTTAATTGGGGATTAGCACTATGGCTTCGTCCTTTGTTCAGGCTGATGATAAAGGGCAGCAACGATATGGTGGATTACCAATTAAATGAAATTTTTTCAGCCAAACCGGGTAGCCATTATTATCGCTTTCAAGTTAAGCTACCGGAAGAAAATATCGGATTTGATAATACCACTGAAGAAAATATTATGGTTTTGGAAAAGTCAGCGCAAGATTTAATTGTTAAGGAAAACAATAACATAGATAAAATTTGTCATCAATTAGTGTCATAGATATTTAGGCAAAAGGGCGAGGATGCATTTTCGCATCTATCGTTTTTCACATAAATCACTTCACAAAACCTGCCAGGTTTCTAAAACCTGGCAGGTTTGAGCCAGAAATTATTTTTTTGAACACTTTTAGTAGGCGTACAAAAGTTTGTATTTTTACCAGGCAAAAACTTGAACTCCATAACAATAACAGGAACTTATACATGTTAGCTAATATTGGAATAATACTTGGTGCTTATGTTGGATTTAGGCTATTTGAACGTTACAAATCCTCAATTAAAAAAACGCCACATTCGCCAGTGAAAGATGTCGTTAAAGATAACGACAATAATCAACTAATCCAATCTGATCTTGAAAATACGAGCAACAACAATATTGAAAAAGAATGTAAGCACTATTATAAAGTGAGTGTTGTAGCCTTAGGTTTAACGGTGACCAATTATTTTATTTTATTTCCTCTTTTAACTATTTTAAGTGTCACGACACTTTTTTATGTATGTTTTCCCATTTTCAAGCGAGCCGAAAATGCGTTATTGAATAAACGCATTAATAATGACTTTCTAACGGCTACCGTCAATATTTTGACTTTTGCTATGGTTTATTATCCAACATGCGCTGTTCAAGCTTTGATTTATCACCTAGCTCATAAAATGGTGTATAAAAGCAAAGATATGTCCACTAAAATGCTCACAGATGTTTTTGTTCAGCAACCCAATAAAGTATGGATATTACAGGAGCATATAGAAATCGAAGTCCCATTGGAAGCTCTTAATATCAATGATGTTGTTGTTGTGAAAACGGGTGAGATAGTTCCAATTGATGGCATTATCGTTAACGGTATGGCAACAATTGATCAACATGCTTTAACTGGAGAAGCTATACCGGCAGAAAAAGGTATTGGTGAACAAGTATTCGCCGCTACAATTATAGTCAGTGGCAAATTACATATTAAAGTTGAAAAAACCGGGGTTGAAACCACTGTCGCTAAACTTGGGGAAATATTGAATCATACGGCAGACTTTAAAACGAGTTTGCAATTGAGAGGAGAAGAACTGGCAGATAAAGTGGCAACTCCTTTATTTGCAGCAAGTGTATTATCAGCACCGTTTATCGGTATGTCATCAGCAACGGCTATTCTCTTCAGTGCCCCTACTAATACAATTAAAGCGCAAGGTTCACTGCATACGTTTAACCATCTCAGTTTGATTGCAAGCAAGGGGATTTTAGTCAAAGATGGACGGGCTCTTGAAAGATTGACACAAATAGATACCGTGCTCTTTGATAAAACGGGAACATTAACCCATGGTCAGCCAGAAATTGGGCAAATTATTCTTTGTGGCGAATTAGGAGAAGATGCGGTATTAACTTATGCCGCCGCTGCCGAACATAGGCTCACACATCCTATTGCTCACGCCATTTTGCAAAAGGCTGCGGAACGACAGTTGCGTCTACCTGAAATAGAGGATGCTAACTATAAAATAGGTTACGGTCTGACTGTGACCCTTAATCATCAAGTCATCAAGATTGGTAGTGCTCGTTTTATCATCTCAGAAGGAATGACTTTACCAACTGCAATAGAAGTCGCTATGGCGCGTTCACAGGCGGAAGGTTATTCCTTGATTATGGTTGCGGTCAATCATCAAGTCCAAGGCGCAATTGAAATACGTCCACAAATACGTCCTGAAGTGAAACAAGTTATCAAGCGTTTACGCCAACGTGGTATTCAACATATTGCAGTTGTATCCGGTGATTATGAACAGCCTACCAAAAAGTTGGCACAAGAACTTGGTTTGGACAGCTATTACTCTCAAGTCCTTCCGCAAGATAAAGCGAACCTTGTTGAACAGCTTCAGAAAGAAGGGCGTAAGGTCTGTTTTGTTGGAGATGGTATAAATGATGTGATTGCGATGAAGAAGGCAGATGTTTCCATTTCTTTACGGGGCGCATCATCCATTGCGACTGATATGGCTCAGGTAGTGTTAATGGATGGTAGCTTATCTCATCTTGAAGATATTTTTGCTATTTCAGGTGAATTGAATGTTAATTTGCGCCACAATTTATTGTTTTGGGCTGGATATGGAACAATTAATATTGCGGGCAATGCTTTCTTAGGGTTAGGAATTAGCAAATCAATATTGTTTTTTACAATAGCTTTTAGTTTTGGAACAGCTCATGCTATGCATCCTTTAAAACAACTTGAACAAAAGAAAAAATCGTTAAAGGATATGCTCTTTTAATTTTTAATGCTAACTACTTTAATGGAAAGAAATACTATTTTTTCAAAAAAGAGTATTTCTAAGAAGAACTGAATATTAAGTTAAAATTATGATACTATTAGGTTTTGAAACGTTAGCTGCCGTTTATATCGTAAAAAGAGTTATTGAAAAAAAACGCGCTAAAAAAACTGAGCCGGTTAAAGATGTCAAGAAAAATGCTTTAATCAACCCTGTTGAAGTGAGTCAAGATGAAAAACAGGTTGATCATTATTTGAAGGTAAATATAGTCGGAATTGCAACAATACTGATCGGCTATATTTTTTATCCCATTAAATTAATTGCTTTAGGTTTAATTAGTTACAGTGCCGTTCCTATTATAAGGGAAGCAGAAAAATCCCTATTGGTTGAAAAAAAGGTTAAAAATGATTTGCTCAATTCCATTGTCAGTGTGGTTTGTATAGGAACCGGGCAAATTTTTACAGCGGCATTAGTTACCGGATTATATCACCTTGGCGATAAAATGGTTATAAAAACGCAAAACCGCTCCAATGCAATAATTAACGATGTTTGCCAACAACAGCCTAACAAAGTTTGGTTATTGACTCAGGATGGTAGCGAAGTCGAAACCGCCATAGAAATCGTTCAGGTGAATGATATTATTGTTGTCAATACTGGCAATATCGTCCCGGTTGATGGTAAAATTGTTGGCGGTTCCGCAATGATTGATCAACACGCACTCACGGGTGAGTTTGTATTAGCAGAGAAAACCGTTGGTGATCATGTGCTTGCTGCAACATTGGTTGTCAATGGTAGAATTTTAGTAAAAATTGAACACACCAGCATTGATACAACAGCGGCTCAAGTATGTGATATTTTAAAGGATACGGCGGAGTATAAAACCTCTCTCCAGTCACGTAGCGAAAAATGGGCTGACAACCTAGCCGTACCATTAATAGGTGCTTCTGTTGTATTGTTGCCATTTATTGGCGTTTTACCAGCAACTGCCCTATTGTATAGCAGTCCCGGCAATGCTATGAAAACCTTTGCTTCTTTGCAAACCTTTAATTATTTAATTTTTCTCTCAAAGCAAGGGGTTTTAGTAAAAGATGGACGAGCACTTGAAGAATTGCGTAAAGTCGATACGGTTTTATTTGATAAGACTAGTGCTTTAGTTATAGAACAGCCTATAGTAGGAGAAATGATCATTTGTGATGAGCTAAGTGAAACACAGGTTTTAAACTATGCAGCAGCAGCAGAACATAAACTCACCCATCCAATTGCCCGCGCCATCCTTAAACATGCAGAAGATAATGACTTAACAACTATTCCAGTAGAAAACGTCCATTATCAAATGGGTTACGGTATTACGGTTCATAAGGAAAACGACATTATCCAAGTCGGTAGTCTGCGATTTATGGATATGGAAGGTATTAGTCTCCCTGAGATTATTAAACAAACCCAAGCCGATTGGCATAGACAAGGACATTTTTTAGTGGCTGTCGCTGTCAATAAACATATCAAAGGTGCTATTGAAATAAAACCGCAATTGAGACCAGAAATAAAAGTGATGCTAGATAATCTGCGGCAACACAAAATTAAACATATTGGTATCGTTTCCGGTGATCATAAACAATCGACTCAAAAGTTAGCGCGAGAATTGGAAATAGATAGTTATTTTCATGATGTCCTCCCGCAGGATAAAGCGACTATAGTAGAAAATCTGCAAAAACAAGGGAAGACTGTTTGTTTTGTTGGTGATGGTGTTAATGATAGCATTGCAATAAAGCAAGCAAATGTGTCAATTTCTTTTTCTGATGCAAGTGCGGTTAAAAAAGATTTCGCACAAATTGTATTAATGGATGGCAACATATCTCATTTGCCCACTTTATTTGAAGTGGCTGAAAATTTATCAGTCGATACGACAAGAATCCTAGCTATGTTGGGCAGTGTAGCTGCTCTAATTAGTACGGGTGCCGTTTTCTTACAAATGCGCGTTATCGCTGCTGTTGGTTGTGAAATCGCTGGAAATGTTATGGGATTTGGCTATGCTATGCGTCCATTAAAAGGTGGAGCAGATACTTCCAGTTCAACATTACCTTTGCTAGAGAGTGCTGAAATAACCTCTATTCAAACTCAACCGTGAGGATTTTTATCATTTCCTCTCCTCTAATATGTGATATTATTCATAGTGCGAACTTTCGTTATCGCTCTGTGAAATTTATTTTTAGGAAGATTAAATATCAAAAAACATTATGGCTACCAATCAAAGTTTAAATGAACTCCGTATCGGTATTGATCAATTAGATGCACAAGTTCAAAATCTTATTACAGAACGTGCTAATTTAGCGAAACAAGTGGCACAGGCTAAAGGTAAAGAGAAAAGCCTGAAAATTTATCGACCAAGCCGTGAAGCTGAAGTATTGCATAATGTTATAGCACGCAATCAAGGTCCTTTGCCAAATGAGGTATTAACCCGAATATTTCGGGAAATTATATCGGGCTGTTTAGCTTTGCAAAGAACACTTAATGTCGCTTTTTTAGGTCCAGCCGGTACCTATTCCCAAGCCGCTGTGCTTAAACATTTTGGCCATTCTGTGCAAACTGTGCCACAGCAAACAATTGACGAAGTTTTTCGGGAAGTTGAAGCCGATACTGCTCAGTATGGCGTTGTGCCAATCGAAAATTCGACTGAAGGAGGCGTTAATGAGACCCTAGACTGTTTTATAAATTCTCCCTTAAAAATTTGTGGGGAAATTGAATTACCGATTCATCATTGTCTTCTATCCATGAACGATGGATTAGGGCAAGTTAAGCGAATCTATGCCCACCAACAATCTTTCGCCCAATGTCGCTTGTGGCTGGATAGTCATTTACCCTCAATAGAACGCATCGCCGTCAACAGCAATGCTGAAGGGGCGCAACGCGCTATTACTGAAGAAGGAGTTGCTGCAATTGCTGGCATTGCCGCCGCAGAGATTTATAAATTACAAATAGTGGCTTCACGTATTGAAGATAATGTTAATAACACTACCCGCTTTGCGGTAATTGGCAAACAAAACGTACCGCCAACGGATACTGATAAAACCTCATTATTGCTCTCTAATTCCAACAAACCAGGGACGTTATACCAATTACTTGAGCCATTCAGCGAAAATGAGATCAACATGACACGCATTGAATCTCGCCCAACTCAGCAGGGCATTTGGGAATATGTATTTTTTATTGATCTTGAAGGACACATTGAAGATGCGTCAATTAGCAAAGCGATGCAAGCTTTGAAAAAGCATACTTCCCTGCTGAAACATCTTGGCTCCTATCCCAGCGCGATCTCGTAGTTTTATGAGAGAAACACTAAAGAATGCCTCTACAAGCAACTCACAAAAATTAATATAGCCACGTCAGACCTGCCATGTTTTTAAAACCTGGCAGGTCTTTACCCAAACTACCTGTTTTATTGAAAAAATTAAGTTTATTCCCGCGCTGAGTATATTAAAGCCTCACTCCTTATTATAAAATGCTAATACAAAGTCATGACTTTTTATAAAACCATTGTGTGTTTAGCAACTTCTCGCAAACGCGGAAAGCGTTGTGTGGCAGGTAAAGAAATTGTCAATAACCAATTGACGCATAATTGGATTAGACCGGTCAGTCGTCAAGAAACCGGGGAGCTTTCCGAAACGAATATGATATTGGAAAAGGGTAAAGGACCACAACTGTTAGATGTGATCAGCGTACCACTGCTATCGCATCAATCACATGAATATCAAACAGAAAATTATTTAATAGATAATCATCAATCGTGGGTGAAAAAGTCGGTTCTCCCAGTAAAGCTCTTATCACATTTGTGCGATTCAGTCGAATCAATTTGGGTGAATGGCTACCATAGTTCTCAGGGTAATAATGATAAAATACCTGCAAAATTAGTCAAGGATGAAGTTGACACGTCATTGTTATTTATTCAGCCCGACTCTCTTACGATCTGCGTTTCTACCGGCTACCGTGTTGATAAGAAAATACAGGCGCATTTTATTTATCATCAGCAAGAATATAAGTTTTCTGTCACCGATTTAACCGTTGAAAAGCATTATGAAAATCAACCGAATGGGGATTACCCAATAACAGATAAAGTCTATCTGTGTCTGAGTTTGAGCGAACCTTTTGAGGATGATTGCTATAAGCTTGTGGCAGGAATTATATTCTTAAAAACGAAGGAAATTTATACCCTTGGGCATTCTAATCACTCAATTGATGATTTTTTAAACTTGCTGAAAAAACATAATATTACCGCATTATGTGATGTGCGTTCTCATCCTCATAGCAAGTATAATCCACAATTTAATTATGAAGCACTGAAACAAACCCTGAAAAATAACCGTATTGCTTATGTTTTTTTAGGCAAAGAATTGGGAGCAAGAAGTCAAGATGCCAGTTGTTATAATGATGAGGGCAAAGTCCAATATGCTCGTCTGCTTCAAACGGATAGCTTTAAGGCAGGTATTAATCGGCTAAATAAGGGTATGGAGTCTTATCGTATCGCGTTAATGTGTTCTGAAAAGGATCCGATTAATTGTCATCGAACGATTTTAATTTGTCGCCATTTACGCGCTGATGATATGGAAATTAAGCATATTTTGGAAGATGGCAGTATTGAAACGCAACTTCTGATGGAACAACGTTTAATGGAGGTGCTATCAGTATCCAAACAAGATTTATTTCTGAATCCGAAGCAATTAATTGAGCGTGCTTATGATATGCAAGGTGAAAAAATAGCCTATACTGAGAGTACAACGGATTAAGGAAATACCCATTGATAAACTAATACGTTGCACCCACAAGGGATTGCCCCTACAACTGATAATTGATAACTTAATGAAACTCTATACAATTGGTTTTACGAAAAAAACGGCAGAGAATTTTTTTAATCGGCTTAAAAAGGCGGGGGTTAAGCGTCTTATAGACATTCGTCTTAATAACAAATCTCAACTCGCTGGTTTTGCCAAAAAAGAGGATTTAATCTACTTCCTGAAAGCACTCTGTGACATTGATTATGTTCACAAGCCAGAACTGGCACCGACTAAAGCTATTTTAGATGAATATAAAAAAAATAAAGGTGATTGGTCAGTTTATGAAGAACAATTTTTAGCTTTAATGCAAAAGCGGAAAATTGAGGAAAAATGTGAGCAGGATATTTTCCATGAAGCTTGCTTATTATGCAGTGAAGATACGCCAGGGCAATGTCATCGGCGTTTGGTTGCGGAGTATTTAAGTCAGAACTGGGAAAATCTTGAAATAAAACATCTTTAGGATCGTGCCTGAAATAACTTCGTCAAATCAAAGTCAAAACCAGACCTGCCAGGTCTGTTTTTGAAGTTGACTAAATTATTTTATGCACATTCCTTAGCTGAGACACCGTGACGGCTTCAATAAACCCAGTTTTTCAGAAAACAAGGGCGAACACTAATGTTCGCCCTGGCTTAACGCAAACAGCTTTATCGCATTCAAGAGAGAGAAAGTGCCATTTTCTTAGCTTGCCCAAAGTCATTTTTACCCGTACCAAGTTTAGGTATGGTTTCTACCGCTAAATAGGTTTTAGGTTGCATCAAAGGGTTGAGCTTACTTTTGAGAATTTGGCTTTTGAGCTGATCGAGTTCTATGTCACCAGCAACCAGTAGAACAATTTTTTCTCCTTTACTGGAATCGGGTAATGTGATGGCAAGTACTTCTACGTCTTGATTGTCAATAATTTCCGCTATTTGAATTTCAACGGCTCCCAGGCTAACCATTTCTCCGCCTAGTTTGGCAAAACGGGAATAGCGATCTAAGATGATGAGAAAGCCGTCGATATCCAATTTACCTTTATCGCCAGATTTATACCAACGTACTCCGTCTTTTTCCACAATAGCCGCGTTGGTTTTTTCGGGATCATTGAGATAGCCTTTCATAATCTGGGGACCACCGATTAGGATTAATCCCGCCTCTCCAATAGGCAATTCTTCTAAGGTATTGGGATCAACAATTTTGATTGTCGTACCGGGTAGAGGGAGTCCGACTGTTCCTACCTTATTACCGATTTGAACATCGCCTGAAAAAGATAAAAGAATATCTGGACTATTGATGCATGCCCCAGGTGTCGTTTCGGTGGCACCATAACCTTCATAAATGTCTTTTCCAAATTTTTCTTTGAAGCCTAGACGCACTTCAGGTGCCAAACGTTCTGCCCCTGCGACAACAATACGCAAACTTTGAAACATCAAAGGATGAATTTTGCGGCTGCGTGCATAGATACGCAAGAAAGTAGAGGTGCCAATTAAAATCGTCACTTGATATTGTGCAATTAGACGACCAATCGTTTTAGCGTCCGTCGGATCAGGTTGGCAAACCATCGGTATGCCCTCAATCAGCGGCAAAAAAGTCGTGGCAGTGAGTCCAAAAGCATGGAAGATCGGTAAGGAATTAAGCATCACCTCCTCATCTGGCGGATTGAGCACCGCAGTAATTTGCTTAATATTGCCCATAATATTAAAATGCGTCAACTGGACACCTTTGGGAACGCCCTCGCTGCCACTACTAAAGAGAATCGCAGCGGTATCCGTTAGAGCCGTTTTTTCAAAGTACAACATTTTCAAAACCGCTGCCGGTAATAATTTAGCCTGTAAAAATGCGAAAATCAGGGAAGATTTGGAGATTTCCTGTTTCACTTCTTCTAAATAGACAAAATTGGCTTGGGCTTTCAATGGATTAAGATCAATGCCTCGCTCCTCCAATTTCGTCAAAAATCGTTTGGAAGTGAGAACTGTTTTAATCGCCGCCTTTTCCATGCAAGCTGCGACGGTGCTAGAAGCGGCGGTGTAGTTCAGATTGACTACGGTTTTACCATTAATTAATACCGCCAAATTAGCTAAAACCGCTCCCGTAGAGGAAGGTAGTAAAATACCTATATTTTGCTGGCTCATAAGGGGTTTAAGTTTACGGGCAAAAACGATGGCTGCTGCGAGTATGCGTCCATAAGTCAATTCGCTCTTAGGCTCTATAACGCAAACTTGGTTGCTTTGCGCTTTTGCAGTGCGTAAAAAGCTGATGTGTAGTGGTTCCAAAGTTTTAATATATTCTTGCCAGGTATGGATAGAGGTTTCTAAAACAGCTTGTTTCACTTCACTAGCAGTCGCACTGGGCGGGATTGCCCTCCCAAATCCGACCGTAATTCTACGCAAACCTGCATTGCCGGTGGAATAACGGTATTTACGAGTCGCATACGAGGATAAACTTCCCCAAAGTCCCCTTAAATAAAATGGAACGATCACCGCATTAGAATCTTTAACCGCTTTTTCAAAGCCTGATTTGAAAATACTGAGATGACCATTGTGGCTAATATGCCCTTCCGGAAATAGAGCCACTACTTCACCTTGACTAAGACTGTTTCGGACTTGCGCAAGTGCTTGTTTACTGCCTGCGCGTCCAATGGGAATAACTTTGAATAGATCAAAAAACCATTTGAAATACCACTTTTCATAATAGGTACGAAGCATGACGAACCGGATAGGGCGAGGTGAAGCAATTTGTAGCATCGCCCAGTCAAGCCAACTGACATGATTGCCTAATAGTAAAACACCCCCGATGGATGGCATATTTTTCATATCGATGACTTGTATTTGGTAGCGTCGTTTAAACATACCGCCAATAAGATAGCGAATGAAAGACTGGGGCAATTTAGCGATGGCGTAAAGGGTGCCGATGAAAGTGACGCTCGCGAGTATATAAAAAGCAGATTGGTTGGAATAATGAGTATAAGCTAAACCAATAGAAACACCCAAAAATGTGAGCATAAAAATATTTTGGATAAAGTTATTAGTGGCTATAATGGTTCCCATTTCACCTTCTTTAGCGTAATACTGAATGAGGGCATTGAGGGGTACAATAAATAATCCACCAAAAAAACCATAGCAGATAAATAGGAATGAAAGGGAAATCGAATCTCTTAGAAAAGGTAGAATAATCAAAGAGATACAAATACCTAACGCACCCAGTGGAATAATACCGGTTTCAATATAGTTTTTGGAAACTTTACCAGCGAAAATAGCACCTAAAATAATACCAATGCCGCCCAAAGCCATAATACCATTAGCAATGCGCGTATCAGTCTCTCCCACTACGTCTTTAAGGTGGGCACCGAATGTCGCTAATAAAACTTGGTTAATGGCAAAAAACACAGATAAGCCAATAATACTTAACCAAATCCCTTGATGGGACCAGGCGCATTTCAAATTATCTTTGAGAGAACGCATCCGCAGATATTTGCTGACATCAAAGTGAAGTTGCTTATTCTTTTGCTCTTTCAAAGGTAAGCGCCAAGCTAATAATGCTTCGATAAGCGTTCCTGCGATCAAAAAGAACCCGACATATTTCACGGATTGGAGAATATCTCCCATTGATTGAAAATCTGTGGAAAATAAACTTTCAAATAACAGGGTATAAACCAAAGTACCTGCTAGAATTGCAACGATAGTAATAGTTTGCACGGCAGAATTAGCCGACGCTAAATTATTTTTTCCAACCAGTTCTCTGATATAACCATATTTCGCTGGTGAATAAAAGGCACTTTGCAATGCCAAAACAAAAGTCAACAAAAAAGCTAACCAAAAAGCACCTATGTAATAACACCAGGTAATCATAATGGTGATAGGCAGAGCCATAAAAGCTGCCACTTTGATAACCTTATTTTTGGGAAATTTATCCGACAAAAATCCGGCGGGGGTAAAAACCATGATAAAGGGCAATAAAATCATTGCCTGGATAATCGCGGTATAAATCCGTAATTCAGTGCCATCAAAATACTTAAATAGGGCATTTTGGATAATAATTTTATGCCCGAGATCAGTAAACGCATTCAAAAATACGATGATTAAATAGGGTGTAAAACCCTTTGTTTTCCACATTGACTGTTCCTTTGTGATTATCTTGTTGAGTTATTAGCAGATAACAATTATATGAACCTATCCAGCCCTCAGCATTATAGCGTTTTTCATTTGGGTGAAATACAAAAAAGGGCAACCATAAAGAATTGCCGTCGTATCCGAAACTTCTATCAATAGAAATACATCTTTTGCAGTTGGATGTTTTTCCCGATAAAAATGGGTAACTGGGCGTAATAAAACTAAATCGGGTTCAGGTAATGACACAACCCGCATGATAATTTTATATATTTTTATAAAAAAACTTCCAAAAACCTGACAAGTATTCGAGACCTGTCAGGTTTAGACTCTCCTGAAAAACGATATTATAACAAATTTTGCTCCTCATCAAACCACAATGTGTTAAAATGCCAAACGCAAAATATTTAAACGATGTTTTTAATTTTAGTTAGGGTGGGTTTTCTACCCACCCAATCTTAGTTGAAATGCCCGCTATGGCATAATTTATATGGATTTTTCAGTTTGATTTAGTACAACGGATCAACGGATATTTCATTTCCTTCGTAAAGCTGCGATCAATTAATGGATTATCATTTGAGGCTGATAAAATAATCCGTAGCAATTCCCTAATCCGTTGTACTCAATTTAAGGCTAAGTCGTTACGATTTTATTAGGTTTATAAAGGGGGGAACTATTTAAAAAACCATAAAAATCAATGAGTTACTTTTAATCTGACAAACTAACTATCGTTGAATTGGGTTGTTGATTATTGGACTTCTAAATTGTCAACTGATAGTTTTGAAGTAAAAAATTGGGTGGCACCTATTCCTGAAAATATTTATCTAAATTCACTTAATGGCATACAAAAAAATGTTGAAGTCGCTCAATTCATAAGCTTTTTTGATTATTTAAAAAGTAGCGATAATCATGCAGAAAGAGAATTAGGTGTTCGCCTTTTTGAAATTCTAAAAAAGATAATCAAATTAAGCTTGATTGATGGTGAGTTTAAATATGTTGCCAGAACGACATTAGAACCAATCGTATCACAAACCGGACAAGAAATTTCACTTGAAAAATTAAGCAGTGGAAATCTCTATTTAATACAGCGTATGGTTTCATTATTAGGAAAAATGTATTCAATACATGTCCTAAACAAATATCCCATCGAAGAATTATGTAAAACGCAAGGTATTCTTCTGATTGATGAGGCAGAAAATCACCTGCATCCAAAATGGCAAAAAACATTTATACAATCAATTCAGGAAATATTTCCAAACTTGCAACTCATTGTCACTACTCATTCGCCGTTTATTGTTTCATCAGTTGAGAATGCCAAAATTTTTGTTTGCCATTCAAAAGGTGATCATGCTGAAATGATAGATGAAACAGATGTTTATTCAAATAAACACGTTAGCTATTAAAGACTCAATCCAAAATATTATTATGACGAATGTGGTGGGCAACCTCAAACCTCGAAACCACCCTACATAACTATATAATCACCAACTACACCACTGGCTTTCGCATGGTATACCATCACCATCGCCGTCCATTTTTGTGCCAGGGCAGTTTCGTGTAAAATATGTCGCTTCATCACATGAAGTCATCTCTGAACACCACACTCTTCCATCACAACGATAATTCTCATCAGATTCTTTCTCCTCTGAATTTGAATTTGCCATACTAACTTGCGTTAATATCAACAGGCAAAAAGATAAAACACACTTCTTTTTGCCAAAAATTTCTTGAAATATTTTGACTTTTAAAACTTGAATATCAAGTAAAAAGTTAATGCTTTTGGATTTGATGTGTTAGAATGCTTGAACAAGGTATCAATGATAATTTGAATGGGAAACCAACATGCAAACCATAGAACAAATATATCAACGACATATCGCACCCATTCCCATTAAGGAACAATTGCGTCTTGTCGGTTTGATTAGGCAAACATTAACAAAACAGAATGATAATAAACAATCATGGGAGGTTCTTGCAAAACTCTAAAAAAAGAATAATTTATAGTATCAATCTATAGAGTTGTGATATAAGTAGGTGTACAAAAGTATCTTAACATTTTATTTCCGATCCTGTCATAGTCAATTCATAGTCAAATTGATTATCAAAATGTTTTTTTGACTCAAGATTTAAATTAGACTTTTGGGTGATT
>QNES01000006.1 GCA_003645255.1 Gammaproteobacteria bacterium | reverse complement strand
GTTGAACCGGCCGGATTGCGCGAGGCATTTGCCAAAAGTATTGTTATAGTGTTGTTTATCGTTGCGATGTTGATGATTTTTCAATTCATCACTCAATCACAGTATTCTATTCAGCAATCCTTATTAGGCCGTTTTTTTGGTGGTGAAGGTTGGGTCAATGCAGGCAGCAGCCAAAAGCGTTGGGGAGTTATACGAATTGCTGGTCCTTATGGACACGAAATTTTAGCTGGCATTGTCTTATGGGTAGGTTATCGGATTCAGCGTTGGTTGGAATGGAGTCACGCTTGGCCACCTCGTCTTCGTCAATTTCCTTGGTTACCCATATCAACGGCTCGTTTGCTGAGTCTAGGGATATTTGCTGGTGGTTTTGTAACGCTAACGCGTGGTCCAATTATTGGTGCAATAGTAGCCGCTTTTATACCTTTAATGGGCCTTTCAAAAAGACGCTGGCTTATTTTTTGGTTTTTTGTGGCACTCTCTGTTACTGTTGGTATTCCAATAATATCATGGTTTATAAGTTATGCCTCAATAGACCCTGGTCTTGCCGAAACACGCTCCCAAGAAACCGTTGTTTATCGTTGGCAGTTAGTGATCAACTATTTTGATATTGCAATGGAACACATAATTTGGGGATGGGGACGTTTTGGTATTCCGCGGCCTGAATCCAATCAAAAGTCTATCGACAACCATTTTTTATTGTTGTTACTCCAACATGGAATAATGGGATTGGGCTTTTTTTGGAGCATTTTTGTTACAATGACAATACGATTATTTTTCCATTCCATGTTGCATCCCGTAATTGATCCTCCGGGTAGTTCGCTAGGCTTTACTTTACTGAGTTTGTATGTTCTCATTTTTGTATCAGTTGCCACGGTTTGGTTAGGAGGTCAAACGGTGCCTTTATTTTTCTTGATAGTGGGTTGGAGTGAAGGTTATTTGCGTTCTGGGCAAGAAAGTTTAGGCTCGAAAGCAACAGCACCGCCACGTTCATCTCAATCTTTCCAATTTCGTCGAATTTTAAAATAATTAATTCTACTTTGTGACATTTGGATTTTCGGTTGTGGGACTGCTTCCCTTGAATTTTGTGAAAACATTGCCTCAAAAAAACCCGTTTTTAAAAAACGGGGTTTCTGAATTTTCACAAATTTCAAGTGTGTTCAGTATAACGCAGTTATGTATGAATGACAAGGAAAACAATTTTACAAAGGTATTGATAAGATGAAACAGGTTTTTAAGCAAATCCATGTTGAAGTAAAAAAGCTTCACTTATACCATCTGCATTGGGATTAGCGGCTTTTTCACCCAGTAATAATCGTTCCAAATAACGGGCAATAATATCAACTTCAAGATTAACCAGTCGCCCAACTTTCACATTAGCTAAATTGGTTTTTTCTAAGGTATGTGGCACGATATTTAACGTAAATTCTGCACCTTGTACTGTGTTGATGGTTAAACTGATGCCATCAATACAAATTGAGCCTTTTGAGGCGATGTATTTGGCTAATTCATTGGGGACACGAACATGTAGGCGCGTTGAGCGACCATCATCATAACATTGAGTCACGGTGCCGACACCATCGACATGACCACTGACGATATGTCCGCCTAAGTGAGTTTGGGGAGTTAAGGCTTTTTCCAGATTAACGAGACTCCCTATTGATAGCTCGCCCAAGGTGGTGTAGTTCAGGGTTTCGCCTGAAACATCAGCCCAAAAACCATCGCCAGGCAATGTGACAGCGGTCAAACAAACGCCATTAACTGCAATGCTATCCCCTAGTTGCACCGTCTTAATGTCTAAGTTGTTAGTCTGCACATATAAACGGGCATCACTACCCGTTGCTTGTTTTTGTGCAATTTGTCCTATAGCTTGAATAATACCAGTAAACATGTTTTTCAGTTATCAGTTATTAATTATCAGTTACAAGTTATCAATTATCAAATAAAATAACCGTTTATAGGTAAAGATATTTTTCTGAACATCTATAAATCATTAAAACGAAATCATTGGTAATTGGTAACTGATAACTGTTCACTGATAAATTGGGTGGGCTGTGATACGCCAATCGTGACCTATGGCACGGATATCGACTATAGAAAGGGGGATTATTTGATTAAGGTGTTCAATTTCTGGCAAATTAAATAGCCCACGCGCTTTATTTCCCATTAAAACAGGTGCCATATAAATGACTATCTCATCAATCAAACCTTTGCTAAGCATTGCACCACTTAAATTTGCCCCCGTTTCCATCTGAACTTCATTCACTTCATATTCTTCAGCTAAAATTTGACATAAAACGGGTAAATCTACCCGTTTTTCTTGATTCGGTTGAGAGACAACAATAGCACCGGCTTTTTCTAATATGCCTTTAATTGTCTTATTATAAGAAGCTGTAAAAATCAAAGTTTGTCCAGGTAAACTTAACATACGGGCATCATGAGGCATACTTAAATGGGTATCAATGATTACTCGCAAAGGTTGCTTAATCACAACCGGTTTCTCCAAGGATAATTTGCAAGAAAGCTCATTTTCACGCACAGTCAGTTGAGGATCATCTGCCAGCACTGTACCCACACCTGCCAAAATTGCTGAACTACGGGCGCGTAAACATTGTACATCACGACGGGCATTTTGAGAAGTAATCCATTTACTTTCCCCAGAAGCCATCGCAGTGCGCCCATCTAAACTCATCGCCAGCTTGCAACGAATATAGGGACGTTTGTGGCGCATACGCATGAAAAACCCAGGATTCAATTGCTCAGCTTCGTGGCTTAAAATACCTGTGTCGACCGTAATACCCGCTTTAAGTAACTGTTCAATGCCCTTTTTAGAAACTAAAGGATTGGGATCGGTTATTGCGGCAACGACGCGGGTAACACCAGCCTTAATAAGCGCATCAGTACAAGGCGGTGTACGACCATGATGGCAACAAGGTTCAAGCGTCACATAACAAGTTGCTTCCACAGCCTTTTCTTTTGCCATGGCAAGCGCATGAATTTCAGCATGAGGTTCACCTGCAACTTGGTGCCAGCCTTCACCAACAATTTCGCCATCACGTACTAGAACACAACCAGTACGAGGGTTGGGTTCCGTACTCCATAACCCTTTCTTAGCCAAGCGTAAAGCGCGAGCCATGTAATATTGATCATTAAATTTTCCCATTCCGACAGAAGATATTGGGGAAGAGAATTCATCATTTGATATAGGAGAAATAGATGCGTTTTCATCCTTTGTTAAAGGGGGAATTGGGGGGATTTTGGAGTTTATCATTTTATCTATAGACTGGAAAACGGGAACACATTGCTAATACTTCGGCTTTGATTGATGTTTGTACATCAATATTTTCTATATTATCAATAATATCACAAATCCAATGGGCAACCTGGCGAACTTCGGTTACACCTAAGCCCCGCGTAGTCATCGCAGGCGTACCAATACGAAGTCCACTGGTTACGAATGGCGATTGTGGATCAGAAGGTACGGTGTTTTTATTTACTGTGATATTAGCCGCTCCTAAAGCGGCATCGGCGGCTTTGCCTGTGATACCTTTTTCAATTAAATCAATTAAAAACAAGTGGTTATCCGTACCCCCCGAAACAATTTTATAGCCCCGCGCCATGATGACCGTTGTCATCGCTTGTGCATTTTTTATGACTTGTGCTTGATAAGTTTTAAATTCAGGTTGTAAAGCTTCCTTGAGCGCGACAGCTTTAGCAGCAATCACATGCATTAAAGGTCCCCCTTGTGTCCCAGGAAAGACTAAGGAATTGAGCTTCTTTTCAACTTCAGGATTAGCTTTAGCAAGAATTAAGCCGCCCCTGGGCCCCCGCAAAGTTTTATGTGTTGTCGTCGTCGTTACATCGGCAATTTGCACCGGGCTAGGATATAAGCCACCTGCAATTAAACCGGCAACATGAGCCATATCGGCGACTAAGTAAGCATTGACTTTATCGGCAATGTCACGCAGCCGTTGCCAATCAATTACCCGCGAATAGGCACTAAAACCACTCATAATCATTTTCGGCTTATACTCAAGTGCCAAAGCTTCAACTTGTTCATAATCAATTTCGCCAGTATCAGCTTTTAAACCATATTGCACTGCATGATATAATTTCCCTGAAAAATTGACTTTTGAACCATGCGTTAGGTGTCCACCATGCGCTAAACTCATACCTAAAATGGTATCCCCCGGCTGTAATAAAGCCATATAAACGGCAATGTTTGCTTGTGAACCGGAATGCGGTTGCACATTGACATAGTCGGCATTGAATAATTGTTTTGCACGATCAATGGCTAACTGCTCTGCTATATCAACAAACTCACAACCACCATAATAGCGTTTACGAGGATAGCCTTCTGCATATTTATTCGTCAACACTGAGCCTTGTGCTTCGAGTACGCGGGGGCTTGCATAATTTTCTGAAGCAATCAGTTCGAGATGTTCTTCTTGCCGCTTGACTTCATTTTGCATCGCTTGCCATAATTCTGGATCAAAATTCGCAATATTCAAATTATTTGAAAACATAGATTTTTGTTAAGACTTCATTTTAGTGATGTAAGAAACCCCGTTTTTTAAAACGGGGTTTCTATAAAAGATATTCCCATGCTGAAGATATTTTGGTTTCGTTCCGTGGAAACTATCCCAGTTCTTTTTCAACGGCTAAAATGACATCAACACCTCTGAAAACACAACACACTCGTTCTCCTTTTTTCAGTTCTAAGTCGGTGATAGTGTCTTGAGTCACCAGTGAGTGAAAAACCGTACCACTTTTAAGTTGCAGCGTCACTTTGGCATTAACAGCACCGCTTTCAGTTTTAATCACCCGACCACAAAAATGATTTCGGGTACTAAATTGAAGTTCCGTATCAGCATGTACCAACATGATATGGATGCTTCTAATAAGTACATAAGCTTGACTACCAATGACCAAGTTTAAGTTATTTACACCCTGTTGTGGTACTACCGCAACGATCTGATCACCTGCTTCGAGTTTAAGTGTGATTTCGGCATACACCGTTTCTTGTTTGATGCTGACGACTGTACCTAACAGTTGATTTCCCGCACTGGTTTGCATATCAATGAGTCTCATTTTTTCAGAACGACTCATTTTTTCTAATCCTTGCGTCATGTATGGAATGATAATTTTATCAAAAGCTTCTTCCCATGCCAGCACACAAGTTTCATTCCAAACATCAGGGCAATGTTTATTGCAATATTCCCCTAATACTTCCAGGAATAGTCCTTTGAAATTCAAAAAATCGCTTGAAGTCAAATTAAATTGACGGTGTTTATATCCTAACTTCACCAACCGAGATTGCGTGATTTCAGGATCACCTACCCTTGCAACAAGCGTTAGGGTTCTTACGATTTTTGACATTACCCGATAGACATCTTTTGGAAAAAGTGCTTCATAATTAGGATATTGCTTAACCAGCCTTTCACAAAGTGTCTGTACTAATACGTCATGTTGATCCGTCAACTTATCCCAGCTTTGTCCAATCAGTTCTGTATTCATATCAGTTCTGTACTCATAAATGTTTTGATATCTGAAAGATAGCAATTTTATGGATATTTGTAGATATATAAACAAATGAAATCTAGATCGCGATTTTGTCGTGAAATATAGAATAATGCAGAAATATTTCTATATATCCGTACAGGGGAACGATCTACCCATTATTCCCTCGCTGAAGCTTAGGGTTACTTAATTAATAAACACTCGTTCCGTTGAATGTAACCATTTTTTAACGTTACCCACCCCACATCCCTCACCTAATGAAAGCTTAGACTTTTTATCCGGAGGGAGGATCGTTATGTCCTGGTATCACCACCTTGATAACGCTTTTAGAACTTTATGTTTGACTATAATTTTGAATAGTTCCAACGTTTTGAAAAACGTGTCCAAAGTCAGGCATAAAAACGTAACGTGGTAGATATAATACTTATGACTTACATATATGTCAAGTGAAACTTCGTTATAAATTTCCGCTAAATCAATTTATAAGTAGATACACAAAAGTTTATTAACATTTTGTAGGGTGGCAAGGTGGTTTTCGTGCAACGCCATTGATTATTAACGGATTTTTAAAAATATAAAATATTAAAAGACTTTTGCGTACCTACTTACTTTAAATGGCGGAAATTTACCCATTAGTAGTAGATATTATACCGATTTAATTTAAGTGTTTGATTTTATTAGCTTTAGCAAAATAGGAATTTTAAGTAAATCAATGGGTTACATTAAATCACTATAATGTCTAAGATATATAAATTTTTTTATAGACATGTCTATAATGGGAATTGGGAATCTGAATTATTAATTAAAAAATTAGGCTAATAAGGTTCTTGCAAAACGGTTTTTAGCCGTATAATTCATTCTAATGAAGTTCGTATCGTAGGGGTAATCCATTGCTTCAACCCTAAAGTAGTCGAAGTTATTTCAGGCACGTTTCTAAAACAATCATTTTGCAAGAGCCTCTACTTAATTTATTTTATTTTATTCTTTTTCCAATTCACAATTATTCCCCTTGCACATACCAAGTATTTGAACGTTCATCACGCACAAAATTGGCATTTTCCAATAGCCGATGTAAGGGTTGTTTTACTTCGTACTTGACAATTTCGTCAATCGAATGGCGTATTTCCTGCATGGTCATTGGAGAATGAAAGTTTTTGGCAATTTGTTCTATAGCCTCCTTGATAGAGGTTCTTTTTGCATCTGGCCATTTTGATAAACCCACTATCTGTCCCCGGCGCACCTTAAAACGGGGATCAGTCTGACTCAGACTTAATAACATATAATTAGTAAAGTGAGGCGGTACAGTTATTCCCGCTTTAATAAGTAAATTCTTGAGTTCCGTTATATGCAATCCTTCTTGACGTTTTTCCAGCAAAAGATAAAGCGTATCAAGCATTTTATGCCGTTGTTTTTTTGGGAGCAAAAAGTCTCTATCCACCAATCCCCAAATATTTGGTCCAACACGAGCTATCCGTGCCGTTGGTAAAATAGTAAAATACTCATCCAAGCCCCGTTTTTCCATGATCATCTTTTTAATTTCATGAATAGAAATAGGATGACCTGCATTTACAACAATTGTGTTGACAGCCTCCTGTAAGTCAACTCTATGTACCTTGGCTTGATTAGTTTTATCCTTCAAAATCCAGACTAAACGACCCACTGATTTTAACATGCTTGACTCAGTGAGTATGATATTGAGTATATATTTATCCAATTTAGCCTGTAAACTAGGCTTTCTTTTTTTGAGTATCGAAAGTAATTCACTACAAGCCCATTGCCGCCCACTTGGCCCTTCACGTATGATACTTTCTGTGATACTTAAAATGGCTTTTTTATCATCCTGGCTCTTTATCGGTAAATGTGCTAGCGTACCGTAAATGCCCCGCCCATAAAGATAAGCTAAATCTTTGAGACTATTATGAACATAGCCCTCTACGCGCCGTTCAAGCCGCACAGAACATTTTTGCGCTAATTCAGAATAATGTAGCGGCTTTGTCGCTTCAAGCAAAAAAGCTTCTAAGAGACTAGAAAGTCCACGTCCAACACTACATAATACTTTTGGACCTTTTCCTTTCGGTGAGGCAAAATGCAATTTATCCTTAAGCAGTTCTTGCAATAAATTGGCAAGTTCTAAAGCCCCATTTTCGGTGGCTAGGCGGCGAATCAGTTTGTTGACCTCTGCTTGTGAAGGTTTTGTTGTCACCTGTGATTTTAGACGTGCCAGTGTTTCAGATTTAAGATAATTCCACTGTTCACAATTAATTTGAGCAATTACTTGCCGTTCTTTGATTTTTAATACATGATTTTTCGTGAGCTTTTCGATTATATGCGCTAAAAAAACAAGCTTATCTGAGAAACCGAAGAACCACTGTTCTTCTACTTCTAATAAATCAAGGTAAAGGGGAGTTCTACGCCTCGTTAAACACTTTTTAAGTTTGCTATTAAGGGTAATACCACAAATTTCGTTAATGCTTAGTAAACACCTGGCTTCGATCTGCCTGATACGCTCGCGTGTCACAGATAAATCTTGACCAATGGTTTCTAATGAATCACATTGATCATTAAAGCCTAAGCGTCTTAGTATCACTTTTTGGGAACGCTCAGAAAAATTGGAAATCACGTTCATCAAATCGTCATATAATGTTGAAGATAACATGTTATTCTTTAAAATTATTGGCTGTTAATTTAATTAATCTTGTAACTACTCACGGCAATTCTTTATGGTTGTCTTTTTATTTAATTGTAGGGGCAAGATTTTCGGATAGCCCTTTTAAAAAATCAGCCTGGGTAGGTATTTATTTGAATCTTTAATCTTTAATTTTAATCTTAAATTCTAATTATTAAGTTTATTCATATAATTGGTGGTTAGCAGCAACACTCAATATGACTCTATATTAGCCCATAAATAGAAAAAATCAATGGTTAAAAATTTAATTTCTTTTTAATATTTCTATAAATTTTATTATTTTGATATTATTATTGAGTAAAGAATGAGACTTTAATAATTTCTGAAACTTTTAAGCTAAACCTTAAATTTAGATTTTTTTTAATTTTCATTACCTAACAATACCTTTGCCAAATTGTAAAAGCCGTCAATTTCGAGCAGCCGTCAATTTGTAACTTATTGATTTTATTAAAAATAAAAATCAGTCTGTTTTTGAAATGGCTTAAATTTTAAATTGGCGAAGGTATTGATCTAAGGAATGCAGATTTAATAAAACCCTTTCGAGGTTTTAGTTTTTTGAAGAAAAACTCAAACCTCGAAAACTAAACCTGTCAGGTTTGGCTTGAAAGTTTCTTCTGTTATTAAAGCTTCATTGTCACTATGGATTGAAAATCATGGGCTAATTTGCATGAGATTTATTGGAATTTGAATACACCAGCTTTATATGAACAAATTATTCTGCGTTGTGAAGGTATTATGGCTCATTTGGATTCCCTGGTAGTTCGCACCGAACAGCATACAGGACGTTCTGCTAATGATAAATTATCGTGCAAGAGTCAAGCACGGAAAAAGATGTTTGGTGGGGTAAAGTTAACCGTCCAATTTCCCCTAAAAAATTTGACGATGAACATGTCTTAATTATGAAGGTATTTTCAATTTTGAAGGAGGGTGTTATGCTAAACTCATCAATCTTTCCGCAGAAGCAGAGCCGGAGATTTATGAAACCACGCGCCGCTTTGGTACTTTATTGAAAAATGTACCCCTAAACGCGAAAACGCGCTACATTGATTTAATGGATAACAGCTTGACGGAAAAGTGGCTCCTATCCTATTTCTTATATCCCTAATGCCACTAAAACCGGTATGGGTGGACATCCGAAAAATATTATTTTTCTTGAAGCTAACGCTTTCGGGGTATTACCACCTCTTGCCAAATTGACTAAGGCGCAAGCTAGGTAAAGATATTTATTTGAAAAACCTTATGAACAGTTACAAAATAACTTGGACATTTATTTACCGACGTTTCTTGAAAAAACGCAGGTGGATCATCATTATATTTGCACAAGTTATTTTTGTTGCATTCTATCGTATTTTTTTAGTTAGACTGAGCCGCCTGGGTGACACCATAAAATGGAGCGGGTGATGGGAATCGAACCCACGCTATCAGCTTGGGAAGCTGATGTTCTACCATTGAACTACACCCGCTTTAAATGAAAGGTGCGACTATTGTACTAAAAAATTTTTGATAAGTCAAGTCGGAAAACAAAAATAATGGAAATTTTTTTAAACGGTGAAATACGGCAAGTTGAAGATAAGCTTCTTCTAACAGCCTTGATAAAAGAATTAAGCTTAGAAAACAAACGGTTAGCTGTGGAAGTAAATGAAGACATTGTGCCACGTAGTCAATTTGATTGTTATATTTTATCAGCTGGGGATAAAGTAGAAATTGTACGTGCGATTGGTGGGGGGTAATTGTGAATTGGATTAGTGTAGAAACCAAGTTTTTCACAAAAACCTGGTTTCTTTAAAGCTTACTCCGCTTCAAACTGATCTAGCTCCTGGATTTCTCCTGTTCCTAAATATAATTCCCATGCATGGCTATGTTGCTCGGTAATAATCTGCTCCAATGCTTGAGGTTTGAACCGTACAATTGGTTTACCATCGGTGCTGCTGCGATGCGTCACTCGAATCTCATCGTGTGGATAAACTGATAACTCAATCGGAAAAACACGCTCATAATAAATATGCGTATAATCCCGATATTCACCAGCAACATGAATCGTCACTTGTTGGGTTTCAAAACGCCACCCTAAATAGTGAAGATAAGCTTCAATGTCTTCAATGTTATCAGTGAAAACATGTAAATCAATATCGCTCCCACGTCGCACGTGCCCGGTACTCACCGAGCCTATCAACCTAGGCTTAAACGGCTCAAGGGCATTCATTGTTTCAAGGGCAATCACGCGCATAGCAAAAAGGCGTTGTTGACTCAATTCACCCTCTATGATTTGGACGATTTGTCGTAATGCTGCTTGAATTTCGCCATTTGAAGGTAAATCTTGAGGGCGATAACGCATCTGTTTTTTACCACCCCGTCCAAAAAGACGTTTAGCAGCTAAACGTTTCGCATCAAAATATTGATCGACACCTTCTTCATACATTAAGCGAGCCGCTTCATGAGCGATGCTTTGACGGAGTATACTGGTACGTTGTTTTTTCATAGATGAAAGGGTTGGATTTAACCAAATGCATTGTTAACGTGTGCAGTTTCATTGCGAGCTAAAAGGCTAGAACCATGCTGGATAAGAATATTGATAGCCTCTTTAGGAGCCATAACGGTGGCAGTAGGGGAACGTCCCTTTAAATCCCAAACACGTAATAATTCAAGTTCACGGAGTTGATGGCTATGGCGTAGCCGGCGGCGAGTGTTTCGAGGTGCAACGAGTAAATCAAGATGATGGCGAATCAGCCATACAATACGGGCGGAAAGGAGTCCTTCCAATTCATTTGCACCAATTATAGCATGATTTTGGGTGCTAATTGCTTTGCCAATATCATGTAAAAGCGCAGCTGCCCACAATTCTGGATCAGTGCAAGTTTGGTACGCTAATTGGAAAACTTGTAGCGAATGATAGAGGGCATCCCCTTCGGGATGGTAACGTGGTTCCTGATATACCCCATCCAGGGCTGTCAATAAAGAGTAAAGGTGTTTTTTTAGAAATGTTTGCCAATCGAAAGTCTCTGCTTGGGTGATTGGCTTTTTAACTAAATGGGAATTGATTTTAATACATTGTTTTTCTCTCATGTTAACCGGGAAGCTCCGGTGGGCTTAAAAAACGACGATTTTGAAACGTACAAACTAAAGTTTGTACTCCATCAACTTTAATTATTATATCAAGATTAATATCTAAAATTTTCGTTATTAACAAGATATTGATATAAGAAATCAGATTTTTCAAAAAATCTGATTACTTTTCAAATTAAAAATCATCTTGACTACGATAATTAATATTATAAATAAACAGATATTTTTTTAATTATCACATGATTTGTTAAAATGTCAAACTATTTTATCAATAAGGACTAAAATTAATATGACAATTAATCCGTATCAACCCCCAGCCACTGAATCCCATGAAAAGGTGGGTACTTCTGCTGGTGGAACACTTCAAGATGGCATTGAGGGCAATTACGATTTTTCGATAACCGATGTTCTCAAAGAAGCGTGGCAAAAAACCTACGGTATTAAATGGACATTTTTTGCCATCGGGATCGTTTTTATTCTGATTGCTGTAGGCATTAGTTTAATTTTTACAGGATTACTTCAGCAACTGATTTTCATGATCATCATGTACCCATTTCTTGTTGGTATTATGATGATTGGCGTGCGTCGCTCAGTAGAATTGCCAGTCAGTTTTTCAATGGCTTTTGGTTACTTTGGCTATACGATACCTATTATTATCGCTGCTTTCCTAATGAGCGTTTTAATGATCATAGGCACTTTATTGTTGATCATTCCTGGTATCTACCTGAGTGTTGCTTATTTGCTCACCCTGCCCCTGATAGTTGAAAAAAACTTAGGGGCTTGGCGAGCCATGGAAGCTTCACGCAAAGCCATTACCCATCATTGGTTCAAGGTCTTTTTTACCTATTTCATCATGGGTATTATCTATATCATTAGTATTATCCCCCTGGGCATTGGTCTCATTTGGAGTATACCTATGATGGTGAATGTTGGGGGTATTTTATATCGTATTATGTTTGGTGTTGAAGAAGCCCGCGGGCAGTAATATTTTTTTGCTTTCGTGGGCTTTGCAACCAGCGAAGTCACTTTTCCTAAAAAAATCGAACGGGAAAAAACATTTAGAAATGGATTTAATTTATAATTAATTATTAATGACAATTATTGAATTAAATATATAATTAATTAATGAGCCTCTTGCAAACCTCGAATTCAAGCTTATAAATCCTATTTTTTCAAAAATCGGATTTCTTAAACCTTATATATTCAGAGTTTGGCAAGAACCTCAATTATTCAAAATAATTTAAAAGATTAAACTTTAATTTTTTATTCGTGACATCACTTATGTAGGTACGAAAAAATATTTTAACATTTTAAACAAGTTCAAGAATTCCGATTTTTTAAAAAATCGGATTTCGACTGACTCTCAAAAATGTTAAAAAATTTATGTGGATAAAGTTCAAAAAATAAATTCTTTCAATGCCCATGTTTCTTCAAGAAACTTGGTTGGTTTGAAGTGAAACGCAGTGATGAAGTAAATTATTTATTTGAAAAACGATATATATAGTAAACTTACTTTTATAAATAACAAAACTAATGATAAGCAAATTTTTTACTCGAATTTTTGGAAGCCGTAATGAACGGCTCATTAAACGCATGTTCAAGGTGGTTACTCAAATTAATCGTTTTGAGCCATCTTTATCCGCTCTGAAGGATGAACAACTGAAAGCCAAAACAGCAGAATTTCGTACTCGCCTGGATGCTGGTACACCCCTAGACGATTTACTGCCAGAAGCCTTTGCAGTTGTCCGTGAAGCCGGTAAACGCGCATTAAATATGCGTCATTTTGATGTTCAACTTATTGGAGGCATGGTACTCCATCAAGGTAAAATTGCTGAAATGCGGACGGGCGAAGGAAAAACATTAGTGGCAACCTTAGCCGCCTATTTGAACGCCCTATCAGGTAAAGGTGTCCATATCATCACCGTCAACGACTATTTGGCTCGCCGTGATGCCGAATGGATGGGTAACATTTTTCATTTTCTAGGTATGACAACCGGCGTGATTGTTGCCGATATGTCACATCAAGAAAAAAAGGATGCTTATAATGCCGATATTATCTATGGCACCAATAATGAATTTGGCTTTGACTATTTACGCGATAATATGGCTTTTAGTATCGCTGAAAAAGTCCAACGGCATTTACACTTTGCCGTTGTTGACGAAGTGGACTCCATTTTAATTGATGAAGCACGGACTCCCTTGATTATTTCGGGTCCCACTGATGATAACTCCGATTTATACAAACGCATCAATGTCATTATACCTCATTTAACGCCTCAAGAGCGTGAAACTGAAAAAGATGAAGAAGTCGAAGTCCCTGGCGACTACTACGTTGATGAAAAGAATAAACAAGTCACTTTGAGTGATGAAGGACATCAGCATATTGAAGAATATCTCGTGAAAGAAGGCATTCTCACAGCAGGGGATAGCTTGTATAATGCTTCCAATATTAGCTTGATGCACCATGTCAACGCTGCCCTACGTGCCCATTCTTTGTTTCAGCGTGATGTCGATTATATTGTTAAAGATGGTCAAATTGTTATTGTTGATGAGTTTACCGGGCGGCAAATGCCGGGTCGTCGCTGGTCAGAAGGACTGCATCAAGCGGTAGAAGCCAAAGAAAAAGTACCTATTCAAAATGAAAACCAAACCCTGGCTTCAATTACTTTCCAAAACCTCTTTCGTCTTTACGGTAAACTTTCCGGCATGACAGGGACGGCTGATACGGAAGCCTTTGAATTTCAACAAATTTATGGTTTGGAAGTGATTGTTATCCCCACCCATAAAAAAATGGTTCGTGACGATAGAGGTGATCTAGTCTATTTAACGGTAGAAGAGAAATATGAGGCTATTATTGAAGACATCAAGGACTGCCAAGCGCGTAAGCAACCGGTGTTAGTTGGTACCACTTCGATTGAAAACTCTGAATTATTGTCAAAAGAGTTGCAAAAAAAAGAAATTCAACATCAAGTGTTGAATGCGAGATTCCATAAAAATGAAGCGCAGATTATTATACAGGCGGGTGTACCAGGAACCGTCACTATTGCGACGAATATGGCTGGACGCGGTACCGATATTGTATTAGGGGGCAATGTCGAAGCGGAAATTAATAATCTGCTACAATCTCAAAAAGAAGAAGCTCCGCAAGCGACAATTGACGAAATGCGCAAAAACTGGCAACAACGTCATGAAGCCGTGATATTAAGCGGAGGACTGCACATTATTGGCACCGAGCGCCATGAATCACGGCGCATTGATAACCAATTACGTGGTCGTTCCGGGCGACAAGGTGATCCAGGTTCTAGTCGCTTTTATTTATCGTTGCAAGATAATTTGATGCGAATTTTTGCCTCAGAACGGGTTTCCGGTTTAATGCAAAAACTGGGCATGGAAAAAGGGGAAGCCATTGAACATCCCTGGGTCACTAAAGCGATTGAAAATGCCCAACGCAAGGTTGAAGGACGTAACTTCGATATTCGTAAGCAACTGCTTGAATATGACGATACCGCCAATGACCAACGTAAAATTATCTACAAGCAACGTAGTGAATTGATGGAAGTTGAATCCGTTGAAGATTCCATCAAAACGATTCGTCACGATGTCCTTATGGAGGTGATAGATCGGCATATTCCACCTCAAAGTCTGGAAGAATTATGGGATCTGCCGGGCCTTGAAGAGGCTATTGGACAGAATTTTGGTTTACGTCTGCCGATAGCTAAATGGTTAGAAAAAGACCATAGCTTACATGAAGAACCCTTACGCAAAAAAATAGAAGAAGCTCTAAGTACGGCGTATGATGCAAAAGAACATCAGGCTGGTACCTCAGTCATACGCCATTTTGAAAAAGCTGTCATGTTGCAAGTGCTTGATAGCCATTGGAAAGAACATTTAGCCGCCATGGACCATTTACGTCAAGGTATCCATCTACGCAGCTATGCTCACCAAAATCCCAAGCACGAATATAAACGTGAAGCCTTTGAAATGTTTTCACAGATGCTTGATAAAATCAAGCATGAAGTGATCGGCATTATCTCGAAAGTACAAATCCGTGCTGAAGCCGATGTCGCGGCTGTTGAAGAGCAGCGGCGACAAAATATGCCGTCCATGCAATTTAGACATGCCAAAGTAGAAGGTTTAGAAAACAAGGTAGCTGATAATGCGGACCATGCTGAAGCGGAAACAAATGCCAAAAAGCCGCAGCTGCCATTTGTGCGAAAAGAGCGTAAAGTCGGTCGTAACGAACCTTGCCCTTGTGGTTCTGGCAAAAAATATAAACAGTGTCATGGTAAATTGACTTAATTTTTTCTTAAAAGAAATCCGATTTAAAAAATCGGATTTCTAACCCACTTGATATTTTTCAAAAGAAATTGTAGTCGTCAAAATAATTCTTAACTCATTTAGAAATCGAGGCAGCCTCGATCCGATTTTTCAAAAAACAGTCTAATTCTATTATTTTCATTAAGATAAAAATGGACATGGCTAAAAATCTGCCACTTTGTTAGTATTGTTCTTTTCCGACATTAGCGAAATGTGAATATAGGAATTTCCAAATTTCAGTTGGATTAAAAAATTTCAAAAAAGGTTTGTATTTTTATTTTTTCGTGTTAGAATGCTCAGGAATGAATGCGGATTTAATAAAATCCATCGTGCGTCTGAACACCTATAGGGCAACCATAAAGGTAATTTTTTTGATTAACCTTGTATTTTATAAGTTATTTTATGCGTATTCCTAATTGGTAATTTAAAACTGATAATTAAGAATAATTATGTCGGAAAAACAGATAGATTTATCAATTATAGTTATTGCACTCAATGTCAAGGAACTCGTAGAGGAATGTTTTACCGCTGTGATAAACTCTACCGATAACTTGAACAAAGAAATTATCTATGTAGATAATGGCTCAAAGGACAGTAATGTGCGGTTGGTTAAGGAAAAGTTTCCAGAAGTGATTATTATTGAAAGTCCTGTAAATCTCGGATTTTCCAGAGCTAATAATTTGGGTTATACAAAGGCACAGGGCAAATACGTCTTATTGTTGAATTCTGATGCGTTTATTAATCAGGAAACGCTGCAAAAGACTTATGACTTTATGGAACAAAACTCAGACTGTGGTGTTCTCGGTTGTCGCCTAGTTGGGAGAGATGGTCAGTTGCAACCATCAGCCAGATATTTTCCAACCCCTTGGCGAATATTTTTAGAAAACATTGGTAAAACCAACCCCAAGATTTCCTTTTTAAAAGGGGTTGATAATATGCAGCAAGATCATAATCATATTATAGAATGCGATTGGGTGCCGGGTTGTTACTTGTTAACGCGGAAAAAAATCATTGATGAGATGGGTTTTCTTCTTCGACATGAACTGTTTTTTTCTTATGATGATGCCGATTTTTGTTTGAGGGTAAAAAAACAAGGTTGGAAAGTTATCTTCTATCCAGAAGAAATTATCCATCTGGGTGGTGGAAGTACTAAAAAATTCGCCAAACTTGCTGAAAAAAATAGACTAAAAATGGTTACCTATAATTTAGAGGCTGGTTACATTTATTTTAGGCACAACTATAATTTATTTTATGTATTATCCCATTATTTGTTTATCGTTTTTTTAGCCAGTATAAGAAACCTTAAAAACATCTTGTTGTTCAAAAAAAATTTTAATACCCAAGCAAGTTGGGGGTATATTGTTATGGCAACCTCAATTTTATTGAAAACCCGTTTTGGGAAAAAGCCTATACATTGAAAATTTTTGCTTGCACTCAAATTGCTCCTACAACAATATTATTTTGATGAAAATATTATTTTGGCGATTTCCAAAAATATTTATACGTAATGGCAATCCCTTGCTCAAGCCCTGAGTAGTTACGTTTTTATTTTGTTAAAATTTATTTATGGACAAGTCTATACTTTTTTACAGCGTCATAAATTGCGATTTAGTTATTCTGAACGGCTTCTGGAAAATTTAGTTAGATAAGCAATAAGTAAGCCAGAATTACAAACTCGCCTTGCAAGTCACTTAGAAAAACACAATTGTATTATTCTGTTTAACCCTGAAATAGATATGAGTGAAGCTAATGTTCAAGTTGTCACCCATAGGAGTTTATCTTATGTTTCCAAAAATATGGGTATTGGGTGCATCATTCAAACCCACAAACATGGGTATTAGGGCATTAGCTGAGTCAAGTCTCAAATGCATATTTACCCATTGGCCTGAAGCAAGCGTTATTTTACAAACCAGTGAAGATGGTGGACCATTTAAAATTACCTTCAGCGGTAGAGAATTTAGCGTCGATAAGAAAAATTTGTGGTTTGGTAGAAATATCTTTAAACCTCAAAACGCTTATGTGCTACTAATGTATGCGTTACTTTTGAAAGTGATACCGGCATCATGGCTTAAAAAGGCGTTGATGGCACGTAATCCGTATTTCAAGAACATTATGGAAACGGCTCTGGTTGTTGATATTACTGCTGGCGATAGTTTTAGTGATCTTTACGACATGCGCCGATTAATTTTCGGTTCCTTGTTTAAATGGCTATTTCTCTTGTGCGGTAAGAAATTAATTATGTTGCCGCAAACCTACGGACCCTTTAACAAGTTCATTTCTAAAGCCATTGCGCGATCTGTGTTAGCACGTACCACTGCTATTTATTCTAGAGATCAGGAAGGCGTAGAATATGTCAGAAAACTTCTTGGCAAAGCGGCAGATAAGATGACTATACAGTTTATCCCTGATGTTGCTTTTGTACTGGATGCCGAAAATCCTGATAACACGATCATAAAACGGGTGGAACAGGTTAAGGCGATGGGACAGGTTATCGTTGGCTTCAATATTAGCGGTCTTCTTTACAATGATATTGGGGCTAAACACAAATTTGGTTTCAAAAGCGATTACCAACAACTTGTGAGCGAAATCATTAAGTTGTTTATGGCACAGCAGAATACTGTCGTCGTTTTAATACCGCATGTATTTGCACAGACGGGACGCATTGAGAGTGATCCGGATGCATGTCGTCAAGTCTTCCAATTGTTGGCAGATGAGTACCCCAATAAAATTATCTTGACAGAAGAGACGCTCGATCACAAGCAAGTCAAATATCTCATCAGTCGTTGTGATTTCTTTTTGGGATCGCGCATGCATTCCTGTATCGCTGCAATTTCACAATCTGTACCGGCAATTGGACTCGCTTATAGTGGTAAATTTATCGGTGTTTTTGATTCGGTAAAGGTAGGTGAATCAATCGTAGATTTAAGGACTAAAGATGAACGACAGATTTTGGCAAGTGTACAGGAAAAATTCAAAGAACGTCAACAAATAGCAGAAAAATTACGTGTCTCTATTCCCAAAGTACAGGAAAAGGTATTGGGATTGTTTGATGACAAGAATTGGTTATAAGAAAGGATTAAAAAATATCCTATTTTTTTGTTTCCACAGTTCTCTTTGTTATATGTAGTTTCACATAAATCTTTTAACATTTTTATACAGTGGTTCAAACCCAAGTTTTTTCAAAAAGCGTTGGTGAATAAAATGATTTTTTACCAAAATTTTTTGGAAAAAATCGGATTTCGACTGACTTTCAAATGAAGCTCTCAAGAAAGCATCGAAAATAAAAAATCGGAGATCAAGCCTCGAAAAGACTTATGCGTACCTACTTATATACTCTGAGCAGTCAATCTTCGGATTTTTGTAGGGGCGAACCTGTGTGTTCGCCCTGATGACCCTGAGCTATGAAAGCCAGGACAGACACTTCTGTCTGCCCCTACGAAAATCCGAAAAATTGACCGCTTGGAGTCTTATGTGTTCGGGATTTTTTCAAGTTATTGATTTATAACAAATATTCTTTATTTCACTCATGCGATGAGCAAAATGACACTTGTGCAATCAATCACTTCAAGGTTTAAAACCTCCTATTTATGAGTTTTAGTCTTGAAAATCATTTTGAGCTAAAATGCCTTTATACAAGGGTTTATAAAAATCCCGAACACCTATGACTATTTTTTCAAAAAATAGTATTTCTAACCCACTAAAACTGAGTAGTTACTACTTTTCCACATTAAACCATTAACATCATTATTAAAAATGACTGTTTATCCAAAAAGCCTCCCTATTGCCGGTCTTAAAATCGGCACCGCTGATGCTCAAATCAAACCAAATGAGCGCAACGATTTAACTTTATTTGAATTACCGAAGCAAAGCACTTGTGCTGCCGTGTTTACACGCAATGCTTTTTGCGCTGCCCCGGTAACCATTGCAAAACAGCATTTAGCAACGACTGCCCCCCGATTTTTATTAATTAATTCAGGCAATGCGAATGCAGGTACTGGGGAACGGGGTTTACAAGGTGCTTTAGATTGTTGCGAAGCAGTAGCACAATTAACCGGTTGTGTGACTCACGAAGTATTGCCCTTTTCTACCGGCGTGATTGGGGAACCTTTACCTGTGGAAAAAATCCGCGCCGCTTTACCCAATACCTTAGCCACTCTGGATACTAATGGTTGGGAGAATGCCGCAAATGCAATTATGACCACTGATACGGTGCCTAAAGCGGTGTCAATGCAGGATTCTATTGATAATCAATTGGTCACGGTTACAGGGATTGCTAAAGGGGCTGGCATGATTAGACCTGACATGGCAACCATGCTGGTATTTATTGCCACTGATGTTGCGGCACCACCTGACTTTTTGCAAACTTGTCTCAATCAGACAGTCAAAGAAAGTTTTAACCGTATTAGCATTGACGGAGATACTTCTACTAATGATGCTTGTGTGCTTGTAGCAACAGGGGAGGGAAAACTCTCTATTGATGACAAGACTGATGGGGGTGTGATTGCCCAATTTTCTGCCATGATACGCCAGGTTTGTTCAGCCTTAGCACGAGCTATTGTATTAGATGGTGAAGGAGCGACTAAGTTTATCACTATTTCCGTAGAACAAGGTTCTTCAGAACAAGAGTGCCTTGATGTGGCTTATACGATTGCTCACTCCCCCTTAGTTAAAACGGCGTTTTTTGCCAGTGATCCTAACTGGGGGCGGATTTTAGCTGCTGTCGGCAGAGCCGGGGTGGAAGCATTAGAGATTAATGCGGTGCAAATTTATCTTGACGATGTCTGTATTGTACGAAATGGTGGCATGGCAGATAGCTATACCGAAGAACAAGGGCAAAATGTGATGCGTCAGAAAGAAATTGGGGTGCGGGTATTGTTAGGGCTTAGGGGAGATAATCATGCTGTTGTTTATACCTGCGATTTATCTTATGATTACGTTCGTATTAATGCAGAATATCGTACTTAAACCATTAAAAACCATACACAACAAATGGTGCCCAATAAAATGGATGGCGGTAGTAAGGTTGCCTGGCTTTGCCAGCTATCATTTTGAGCTTAATTTGACGAATGGCTTCTGCCGGCTTTTTGCCTGTTTTGAGATTTTCAAAAATACCCACGCTTAAATTTTCGGCTGAAGATGATTCGACAGACCAAAGTGTGACTCCAATTGCGGGTGTACCTGCATACATAAAGGCGCGAGTTAAACCGAGAATGCCCTCACCTTTCATTTTTTGCCCTCCCCCGGTGTTACAAGCTGAAAGGTTAATAAAATCTGCATTTAATTGTAAGGTGAAAGCGTCAGCCATTGTCAGATAACCTTCAATTTGTGCATTGGATAGAACTAGCGCGGATTGCGTTAATCCGCTCACTTGATTGGGTAATAAACCGTGAACGGCAAATAGCACGTAGCGATAGTCACTCATTTGCCCAGTTTTATTTAAATTAAGTATGGTGTTTCGACTGGCTTGTTCACCTAAATATAATGCATTGTCATTTGAATTAAAAAAAGAGGCAATTGAGTTCGCTTCCGTAGCGGTTTCTGGTAATGCTGGAAAACAAACTGCCCCTATTGATTCACGATAAGCTTGAGTGCGGATAGATGCTCCCGCCCTCGATCTGTTGTCACCCTGGTCTGAGCCGCAGGGCTGGTATGTCGGATTCGCAAAAGCGAGGAGCTTTTTGCGAGGCTGAATTTTGCGGTGCGCCTCAGTATCACGCAATATTTTGAGCAAAGATGCCGAAGATAAGTAAGCGATAGCATAATCTTGAATCAGATAGCGGGGCTTAAAGTAATGAGTGTCATCCGTTACGAGGGCTTCAAAGGGCAACATATACAAGGAGCCAGTAGGCACAATATAGAGGGTGTGCGCTTCCGTTAACAACTTTTGGGCAGCATGCGGTATGAGCTTTTGATAGAGGGGGTAGCCTTCTTCAACTAATTCAGGTAAACGATTAAGAATCACATCGCGCATATAAGCGACATCTTCATTAAGTTCATCTGCGCCTGCTGGCAAGTTCAATTGAGTAAATTGATGGGGTGCTATTATCCATAAAATAGTTTGATCTTCCATGATGTTATAAACCAGTATTATTTCGCCTGTTTGTAAAACTTCATTTTGTAAAATCGTTACAGTCGCCGGTTGTGGATATTTAAGCGCGTAATAAGCCGGGTATTTTTCCTTAATCTCGCTTTGTAATGCTTGTTGCTGCGTTTTGAGCGTTTTGATAGCTTGGGTTAAATTTTTGATTTGTTTGCTCTCTTGTTCAAGCAAGGGCTTGTTACGCGCTGATAGTAATTCAGCTTGTGTTTTGGCGATTTTATGGCTAAGTGATTGTTCTTGTTGTGTTATTTTTTCAGGTAAGTGGGCAAACCGTTGAGCACCGCTTTTGCCGATTTCTTCCAGAAATACACGCCCTTGTTTACGCTCAAAAATTTCCAATGCTTTGCGATCATAGCCTTTGTTTGGGTATTTTATATGAAGGGATTGCAGCAAAGTGATCAATTCATCATATACATAAAGCTTGTCACGCATGAATGAAAACTTATCTGTTTTTACTGTCAAACCGGCGCGTAATGTTTCAATCTGATCGAGGGCTTGTTCATAATGAGTTATAGCAGTGTCGGTATGATGCAGTTGAACTTCAACTGCCGCTAATCCACGTACTGCATACCAAAGGTGATTTGAGCCTAATGCTTCAAGAAGAGTGACACTGTCTTGTAGGGCAGTATGTGCTTTTTCATAATGACTCAGTGCTTGATACACCAAACCAAAATTGGAAAGATCAGCCGCCTCTCCGATTTTATCACCGAGTTCACGATCTATCAGTAAAGCGAGTTGGAAATAGGTTAAAGCTTGTTGATGCTTTCCCAGTGTGCCATATAGCGCACCGATATTAGAAAGAACGCTACTTTCTCCCCGTCTATCACCGATTTCACGTTTAATTTGTAGAGCCTGTAGATACAATTTTAAGGCTTTTGCAGGTTGCGCTTGATTATCGTAAGTGGCACCGAGATGAGATAAATCAATACTTTCTCCCCGCTTATCGCCCATTTCGCGCCGGATAGTTAAGGCTTGTCGGAAATAGCCTGACGCTTTATCAATATGCCCTAAGTGGTAATATAATACGCCCAGATTGCTGAGATTATTACCTATTCGCTGTTGCTCACCGATTTTGCGTTGAATTTCCAAAGCTTGCTGGTAATAGGCTAACGCTTTGGGGTATTGCCCCAGGTTATCATATACAATAGCCAGGTTTGTCAAAGTATTAGCTTCGCCGCGCTTATCTTGAATATCTATTTGTATTAGTAGAGCTTGTTCTAAATACGTTAAGGCTTTTTGGAAATCGCCTAAATGTCTATAGACGTTGCCCAGATTAGATAGCGTCGTACTGATACCGGAAAATGTTTTGAGATCACGTTGTATTTGCAAGGCTTGTTCTAAATGCGTTAAGGCTTTTGGATATTGCCCCAGGTTGTCGTAAACGACACCTATATTAGATAGGTTTAGAGCCACACCGCTAAAATTACCTTTATCACCTTGTATTTGCAAGGCTTGCTGATAATGCTTTAAGGCTTTTGAATATTCTCCCAGGCTATCATAGACAGTACCCAGGTTAGTCAAGTTATTGGCTAAATTGCTAATGTCACCGATTTTTTGTTGTATTTCTATGGCTTGCTGGAAATGGGATAACGCTTTTGGGTAATCGCTGAGTTTTTTGTAGGCGATTCCGATATTAGACAGATTATTGGCTATACCAGGGGCATCACCCAGTTCAGTTTTGATTTTCAAAGCTTGCTGATAATAAACGAGGGCTTTTCGGTATTTTCCCAGATTATCATAAACCATACCCAAATCACCCAGACTATTACTTGCCCCGTTCGGATCATTAATTTCTCTTTGTATTTCAAGGGCTTGCTGATAATAGGTAATAGCTTTTTGATAGTTACCTAAATGAGAGTGGATAATGCCCAAATTGCTTAAATCAGCACTTTCCGCACCTTGATCATTTAATTCGTGATCGACAATCACCGCTTGTTGGTAATATTCCAAAGCTTTTTGATAGTCTCCAAGACTATAATTGACAGCAGCGAGATTAACCAAAAATTTGCTGATGTCAGCTTTTTGGTTAAGTGCTTGAGCATAACTCAATGCGGATTGCCATTTTGCAATGGCGGTAACATAGTCGGCTGCAAAAAAAGCTTGTTTTGCTTCATTATGTAAACGATCAATTTCTTCAGGTGCTATATCTACAGCCTTTACGCTTAATGATAAAATGACTAAGATAAATCCTAAGCTTAAATATTTCATGGTGAAAGTTTCCTAATTTGAATTGATATACTCCGCATGGTAAAATCCGAAAATTTGATAGTCAAGTTACCGTTTTTTTGATAAAATAGGTGAGTTCAAAGCGAAGCTTTGACAAAGCCTCGCTTTTAGGATTACCTCAATCACTGCGGTTGATGGGCAGAAAAATACGCATAAAGCCCATTAACCACGAATACCACGACGGACTTGTTTATTTTGCCCTTGCGCCAATGCCTCTTTCAGTAATTGTGCAGGTTGATACGGGATCAGTTTTGCTGCCAGTTGATAAGCTTCAAAAACCCATTTACCATCTGCTTGTATAGCGATCCAGGTGGCTTGTAAGATTTGACGAAAATTATCCGGTAAACTCACATCCAGTAGAGTTTTAGGATAATTCGGTATCGAGGCGATGGTTATAAATCCACCTGTGAACTTTTGATTATCAGCATCGAATATCACCACACGATAGGATTTATTGACATCAAAAGTCATCGGTTCAGTTTCAATAACAGAATTAAAGGTTTCGTGGGTAAACAATACCCGGCGACGACCCTGTTTAATCTGCACTTGGTAAGGTGGCTTACCCCCATACCACTGTAAATGTAAAGAACGAACACCGGCAACTATAGTAGATGGATGCTGCAAATTTTCCAATAATGGCATCGTGATCTCTTTGGGTCTCACTGGTTGCGTCAATTTATTCCAGTCATCAAGATGTTGCTTTAGTGACTCCCACCATTCGTGGCTGCTGGATACTTGATTCGCATTGTCAATCCTAAATGGCGAATTTTTATAGGTCACCTGGACCAGGTAAGTTCCACCGCGCAAACTAAGCTCAATGCTATGTTGCTTATCATTGACGGAAATTTCATCTCCCACTTCCAACACCGTAAAAATACTTACCTGCATGGTTTCATTACCTCGTTTGAACAGGTAGTTTTCGGGCTTGCCATCAAAATGGTTAATCCAGCCGGCATCAATGGCAAGGGCATGAACACTCCATAGCCAGCTTAATAACATTATGCCAATAAATTTTTTCATGATTGCTTCCACTTTAAATAATACCCCCAAATTTCGGATAAATCTTGGTGAGTTTGAGTTTCATTGAAGGCATTTTGAAATAGCCTTTTTTGGAAAAATGCTATTTCTTCCTTCAAATATTAGTATAGTACATTCAACCCATAATATCATTGTCATTACAAATTCGACTCACTCAAATTAATAATTCTTAATCTTCCAAAAATGGCAAAGTGATTTCTATCGTGAGTCCAGGTTGCTCTTCGCGATTGTATAAACGGCAGCTACCGCCACTACTCCACACCAACTTAGAAATCATTGACAATCCTAAACCCATCCCTTTAACTTCACCTGTAAAATATTTTTCACTTTGATAATACGATCTCCACACTTTGGCGAGTTCTTGAGGGGGTAAAGATTGCCCATTGTCGCTGACAGAAATTAGGATAGTCTTATGATTTTGAAGTGTCGCTGACACTTCGATGGTGGGAGAGTGTTGTGGATGAAATTTTGTCGCGTTAGTGAATAATTCACGTAACACTAATTCTAGCCCTTGAGCGGAAAATGCTAACGACTTATTAACCACCGTGTTAGCGATAGAGACAGACACCGTTTCAATCTTCAAATCTTCTTTGATTTCATTTATCAACGCGGATAAATTGAACACATTAAAAACATTATCCCTTTGGAGTAATAACTGTGAAGAATCCACATAGCGCAAAATATCCAATATTTGATCTTGCAAACGTTTTGCACTTTCCCGCGCAATTTTTATGAGGGAATTGGCTTGTGTACTGGATAAATCCATCTGGGTTTGTTCCAAAATCTGCAAACCGACCAACCCATTAAGTGGTGCCCGTAACTTATGTGAAACCAAAGTTTGAAAAGTCCACATTTGCCGCTCCAAATTCATTTGCTCACTAACATCACGCAAATGCACTAATTGACTTTTACTCCTATGCTGCGAGTCCAAAATATCGACTTGTAACCACAGTGACGGATGCTGGCTAGATTCTGGTCGTACCAAATAACGTGGCATAGAACCAACATTCGATTTAGGCCAATTTTTCCAAGCCGCTATCGGTTCACGCCTAAGATTTTCTTTGTTGACATGTTTTAGAAACTTTTCAGATAACGCATTTTCATTTAATAAACCTAAATAGAAACGTGCCCCTGAATTAGCATATTGTATGATATCGTTTTGATCGAGCAATAAATAGCCATCCTCAGACTGTTCAACGGACCATTCAAAGCGTGTACGTTCAGCCAATAAGTGACGATAGCGATTAAGACGGACAATCGTCCGGACGCGGGCAAGTAATTCCACTTTATCAAAAGGTTTAGTAATAAAATCATCGGCACCTGCTTCTATTCCAGATAAACGTGTTTTACGGTCACTAATAGCGGTTAGCATAATAATAGGCACTTCTGCTAACTGGGTATGTACTCGCAAATGCCTACAAACTTCAAATCCATCCATACCAGGCATCATAACGTCTAACAAAATTAAATCAGGCATTAATTCAGCGGCGAGTTGTAATGCTTCTTCACCATTAGCCGCAAAAGCGAGTTGATAATTTTCATGAGCAAGTAGAATTTTAAGTGCATCACGCCCCCGTTCATCATCATCGACAATTAATAAACCACTTTCTTTGTGCATAATGAATAATCCTTATTCATCCTGACTGATGTGGAATCAGGAAAAAATTTGATATAATATAGATGTTCAGAAAAATAATTTTTTTCACCTGTCGGTCGAAAAGAAACTTGGTTTCTTTCAAAAAATTTGCAATAGGCTTTTTATGTTATTATATTCTATTTTAATAGAAGCTCCTACAAATTTCTAGCCCGTTTGCGATATAGCTTTTTAGATAAATATTTTGGTCTAAAGATTTGCTTGATTGATAGGTTTTGGAAACCTGTCAGATCTGAGAATATTTATTTTTATGAAATAACTATAGCGATCACTATTAAATTAATATAAAATATAGAAGTTCAGATAAATGACTTCACAAATGTATAATAGACTTGTCCGAAAATCAATTCAAAGTCAGCCTTGGACTTGAGTCCCAAGTTTATTTTCGGACAAGTATAGTTTAGAAAAAACTTGAGCATTGAGTCATAAGGATGTCGGATTAATACTATAATTAAGTACAAATTAACTCCAACAAATTAGGAACAAGAAAACATGGCATACGAATTGAATGGTAAAACAATTGAAACCGACGGGAATGGTTACTTAACCAATCTGGATGAGTGGAATGAAGAATTGGCTAAAATCATTGCAGTAGAAGAAGGCGTTGAGGATTTAACAACACGCCATTGGGATGTCATCAACTATCTGCGCGATGAATACATTAACAATGCAGGCAATCAACCGAACATGCGAAACATCACCAAAGCCATGCAGTCCGTTTGGGACGAAAAAAAGGTGGATACCAAGGCTATTTATGTATTGTTTCCCATGGGTCCTTCCAAACAAGCGGCGAAAATTGGAGGACTGCCGGAAAGCAGGCGTAAAGGTGGCTATTAATCATTAATCATAATAACTACTCAGGCCAATCCTGAAGGGTTGCCTTGAATAGTTACCATTAATCATTAATGGTGCAACTTCGTTGTTCTTTGTGATTGCGAGGGTTCATTACACTCAAGAATGTGCCCGTTTTTTCACTTTCCCATGAACCATTCAAAAGCAGGTAACTTTCGTTGCACCATTAATCATTAAAAATTATGAATAACAACCCCTCTTCTATCCATTGGCAACCATTAAATGATGCGGATACCGTTGCCAATGAAGCTTGTCAACGTATTATAATATCTGCCAAATTAGCCATTGAAAAAAAAGGCTATTTTAGTCTTGTCCTCGCTGGGGGACGCACTCCTGAAAAAACTTATCGCTTATTAAAAGATGCCAATACTGACTGGGCTGGTTGGCATATTTATTATGGAGACGAACGCTGTTTGCCTTTCGATAATGCAGAACGTAATAGTATTATAACCGCACGCGCCTGGTTAAATTTTACGCCCATCCCCTTAGCTCAAATTCATATCATACCGGCTCAGTTAGGTCCAGTAGAAGCAGCACGCCGCTATACTAATATTGTGAAAACGGCACTCCCCTTTGATATGGTATTGTTAGGAATGGGGGAAGATGGACATACTGCTAGTCTTTTTCCTGAACAGCACCATCCCCATGATGAATTAGTCCATGCCATTTTTAACTCGCCTAAACCACCATCAGAGCGCGTTAGCCTTAGTGTAACAGCCTTGTGTTGTACTCAAGAATTACTTTTTTTAGTGACGGGAGCAAATAAACGGGAAGCTATGGCAGCGTGGCGGCGTGGGGAAAATTTACCCATCGCACAGATACAACCTACTACCGGGGCTACCGTGTTATACTGCTAACGGTTGAATTTTCATCCTCATTTTCACCCTTGTTTGAATCAGAATTGACAAAATTTAAGAATTTTCAGAATAAATAAGTATACTACTAACGGGTAAATTTTGGACTTTTTTTTAAAACGGTTGGTGGGCAAAAAAAGACTTGCCCACCCTACATAACTTAAAACCTGTCAGGTTTGTCGTTTATAGCGTTTCCCGATTGCTATCAGCACATTATTCGTAGGGGCAAACCTGCGTGTTTGCCCTGTATTTAACCCAAACGGGAATAGCTATATTTCATGCACGATCCTTAGATTATTTACAAAAAAAAGGTTTAAAATATTTAGATAAATAATTTTTCATAAGAATCTATTAGCTAAAAAAATGTAACTACTCAGGGCTATCCGAAAATCTTGCCCCTACAACAATATTCTTTTGGCTAATTCTAAAAATATTCAAAAGTAGGGCTAATCCATTACGGTTGCCCTGAATAGTTACAAAAAAGTTGAATATCAACCATTGATAACTGATAACTGATAACTGATATGATTTTTTCAAAATTTATCAAGCCTAAATGGCAGCATCGTAATCCTGAAGTCCGTCAGCTCGCACTTGAAAGCTTAAATGAGCCAGCCATTTTAATTGAAATGGCTCAACATGATAAAGCCACCGAGGTACAACGGGCTGCTATCCGAAAAATTAACGACTTAAATGTGCTAGAACAAATTGCACAACATGATAAAGATCATGGGGTGCGAGAAGTAGCAGAACAACGCTTTAAACAATTGCTCTGTTGTCAAAAAGGTGATTGCCCCTCCTTGGAAATACGCTTAACTTGGCTTAACAATATCAGCAATCCTGAACTGATCGCGTATATTGCACAGTATGGCTCTGAAGTCGAATTACGTTTACTTGCCCTTGAAAAAGTTGAACGTGAGGGATTATTAGGTGATATTGCCATTAATGATTCCATTAGTGAAGTCCGTTTTGCCGCCGTTGAAAGGCTCACGCAAAAATCAACCCTTGAACGAGTCATTAAATTCGCTCGCAATTCTGATAAACGGATCAGTCGAAGGGCACGAGAAAGACGGGATGAACTCATCAAAGAAATGGAACGCCCAGTGCGAATCCGTGCTGAGTGTCAAACAATTTGTACTCAATTAGAATCGTTAGAACGCCGCCTGAGTAGTGAAAATTCACCGCTTAAAACCGCTCAAACTACCTTCAATGGTTTGCAAACACGTTGGCAAGCAGTCGAAGCGGAAGCTGAAACCGAATTTCAAACTCGTTTTTCTAAAGGGCAACAGGCGATAACAGCGCATTTTGTTCGTCATCAACAAACCCTTGAACGTGAACAGGTTTTAGCACCACTTAGGGCAACTAAACAAGCCTTATGTGAACAAATGGAAGCACTGTTAATAGAGTTGAAAAAACATCAACATATCAGTGGCTCTGATGAACAAACATTTGAACAACGTATCAATGCCTTACAAAACGAATGGACCCAAGCTTCCACATTAGATAATCCAGACGAAGAAAAACAGTGGCAAGCCCGTTTTGAACGAACATATCAATCAGTACAAAAGCGGCTGCAAAAGTTGCAAGCCTATCACAAAATTGTCAATCAACTCGAAGCGGTTTGCGTTAAAGCAGATTCTTTACTTAATGGTCGTCAACCGATTAAACCTGAACAGTTACAAAAATGGCAGGCGCGTTGGGAAAAAGTATCGCAACCCGATAACCATTCACTGTCTATTTTTAGCGAATTAAATACCCGCCTTGAACAATGCCAGACGGCTTTACAAACACGCTTACAAAAGCAAAAAGAACAACGTACACAAATTGTACAAAAATTTAATCCCTTGTTAGAAGAGCTAGAAACCGCATTGGAAGGGGGAGAGTTGAAAACAGCTATCCCTTTGGAACCACAAGTCCGTCAGTTGTTTAAGGACATTCAAGCGTTATCTACTAGTTCCAATAAAACATTGGAAAGGCGTTTACAGGCTTGTAGTGATAAGATTTATAAATTGCGGGGTTGGCAAAGCTGGGGAAGTGAAATTGAGCGGGAACATTTATGTCAACGAGTGGAAGGCTTGCTTGAAACGTCAGCCTCTCTTGAAAAAATCGCAGAACTCACTGAACAAGCTCAAACATTTTGGAAACGGCTTGGCTCAAATGGCTATTCACGAGAACTCTGGGAACGATTTAATCATGCTTGTCAAACGGCTTATCAATATTATCGGGAACATTTATGCGTCCAAATGGAACAGTTGTTAAATGATAGCGAAAACCAGCCAGAAAATGTAGCTCGCCAGATTCGTCAAGCGCAAAGTACCTGGAAAAATCTAGGTTCCAATGGTCATTCACAAGCACTTTGGGAACGTTTTAATAATGCTTGCCAACTGGCTTATGAACCTTGTCGAACGCATTTTAATATCAAGTCCCAGGCGCGTGACAGAAATTTCTTTGAGAAACAATCACTTTGTGATCGTTTGGAGCAGTTTACGAATGAAACCAATTGGGCGGATGCGAATTGGAAAGAAGTTTATCGTTTTGTACGCGACACAGAGAAAAGCTGGCAAAACATTGGTCCAACTGATAGAAAACACAAAAAAGTCGTTCAACGACGTTTTCAAGCGGCTATGCAGGTGATAGAAACCTACTTGAAAGATGAACGTAATCGCAATTGCCAACAGCGCTTACGTATTTTATTCCAAGTTGAAGAAATTGCAAACCATCTTCAAGAAGTTATAGCCGCCCAAGAAGATAGTGTGGCTAAAGGGGATACACAGTCCAAATCGTTTGTTGGTCATAAAATAAATGATGCCATTAAAACTATCAAAAAATGCCAGGAACAATGGCAAGTGACGGTACCTAATAGTCACCGTGTTGAACGTGAATTTTGGAATACATTTCGTTATGCCTGTGATGTGGTTTTTAACTACCGTAAACAGCAACAAGAGGCGCATAAAAAGGAGCTTCAAGTCTATATGCAGGCAAAAATGGCTTTGTGTGAGCAAGTTGAGGCATTAGCGAAAGGTGATGCGATAGAAAATGCCCCTAGTCAATTGAAAGAATTCCAAGATGAATGGAAGAATATTAAAGCCGATTGGCATAAGATGGGTTCTAGTTTACGTAAAAGGGCGAATGCAACTGAAGCGGTGGAAGATCGTTTTAGAAAGGCTTCTCAACAGGTTGAAGAACAATATCAGTTTCTTATGGCGATTAAACGACGTGAACAGCTTGATCGGCTTAAACAAAAAGCTGCTTTTTGCTTTGAACTGGAACTAGCAGAAATGAGTGCTGAAATACTGGCTCAAGAAGACCCAGTGGCGACGCTTCAAGCGGCTTGGGATAAGTTGCCTAAATTACAGGATGTTGATTTAGAAACAGCGATAGAACTGCGTTTTCAACAAGCGTGTACGGCTACCTTAACAGGTACACAAAATGTCAGTGCTGATAGTTTGAAAGAAAAGGAAATCTTGTGTGTTCGTTTGGAAATCTTGGCTGGCATTGATTCTCCACCAGAGGCAACTTCAACTCGGTTAGCCTATCAAGTTACCCGTTTATCGGCGGCGATGAGTGATGGAGAAAGAGAGTCAAAAAATTCTCAAGATGAAGTTGAAAAGATAGAACAGCATTGGTATTTAAGCCATGCCGTGTCTCCTGAGCAAACACGTTCCCTTGAAGAACGTTTTAAGAAGGCTTGTGAAGCTTTTTATTCTTAAAATGGGCAAAACAATATACTCAGCGCGGGCATCAATTTAACTTTTTAAGTGAGTTTTTATGTAGGGTGGGCAAGGTTTTTTTTGCCCATAGCGAATTCTCGTTTGGGCTGGTGGGCTGCAAAAACACGCTGCACACCCTACATAACTGAAGAATTGTAGGATGGATGGGTAGCATGGTGGGTTTATCGTTTTTCAGAGAAATAATTTCATAAGGGCATTCGCGGTGGTCTGCCCCTACGTATAATCATTCTAAGCAACTAGCACATTGATACATCATTTGATTATCCCCATTGGGATAAATGATGCGATAATCCGTCAAACCATCAGCATTAATGTCTTCAATATCAAGGATTTGTAATTTCCTCGCAAAGGGCGGACTGCCCGGCGTGACTAAATAATCAAATAGCCCTTTATACACACCCTTGTCTGTGAATACATACGCTCGCCCATCAAGATACAATACCGTTTGACTTTCATCAGTGCCAGATTGGGCATCGTACAAAGCTTGTGGATTAGCGGCGGCTGGATAGAGTAATTGTTGGCGCACATTGCCAGTAGCCCCTTCAAAGAGTAAAAATACTTCAACTAGGTTACTCAACCAAGATGAATTGGTCCCTCTAATGCCTACAAGCTTATGAGTTGGCATATCCATAGACCATAAATCGGGACGTACCATATAATATTGCCCATTAAGGGTAGGAATTTTCAGGTTGCCACTAGATTGCATACTCATCTGATTCAACCCAAAAATAGCTAAAGCAGCTTGCAAGGCTTGAGGATTTTGCACCACCGGTAAGGTCGTGATTTCTCGTCCCGTATGGGTGATGAAAGTCACTTCTCCCAAGGGAGAAGTGCTGATGCCCATTGGGGTGAGCTGTTTATTTTCAATGGTTTGCTTGCCCCAAATTTGTCGCACTTGTACCGGCAATACCCGATAATGAAAGGGTGTCACATCAAGTACTAGATAACCATTATCTGGATTTTGCCTTAATCCTAAAGCCAGGTTCGTCAATTCAAGTAGCCCATTGATCGCACCGACAATTCCATATTTGCCACTATTGAGTAGGATATCGCGGGTCACATTAATGGCATCTATTTCAAGATAGGGTGTTGAGAAAGTCCCTAAAACCGTATTTAAATCAGTCATATAGGGAATAACGCTATTACTTTCAAACCAGACACCTTGCTTTAAAACAACACCACTGTTGATGTATGCATTTCTACCCATAATCACATTGGTGAGGGTGCTATCGGCTGTTATCTCAACATAGTTGATAATCGGTAAATTCTCAGGGTCTTTTCCCTTAATTTTTCCTTGTACAATTCCCCTTTCAGTGCCGCCTGTTAAGTAAGTATTCGCCAGTAAGGTGACATTTTGCACCTTACCTTCGTTTTCAATTTTTCCGACAAGTTGCCCTCCGATAACTATTCCTAGTGGTGTAATTTTGACATCTTGCAAAGTCTGACCATTATTATCCCATACACAATCAATGATAGTGGAGGATTGGCATTCACCTGTCTCATTTTCAATAATAGTCAAAGTCGCTTCAATAGGTGTTCCTAAAAAGGCATCACCGGTAATATTGGACAGTTTCAGTTGAACCGTTTTATTATCCTCCAGCACATTATCATCTTTTAGGGAAATGCTAAAAGTTCTATCACTGGTATCGCCATTCACCCAAACTAGAATACCTTTAGCAGCAGTATAATCTTCACCCGCCGTTGCCGTTATATCTATCGTTTCATAATCCACCGATACTTGACCAATTTTCCCGCCCTCACGTTGCACCGTAATAGTCGCCATTTTTTCGTCTTCATTGACGGTATAAACGCTTGAAGAAAATTGTAAGGTTGTTACCAGATCATTATCGGTGATAGCAACAATGGCTTCGGTGATATTTCCTAATGTTGCCCCATTGGTTGGATTGGAAAGTTTCATAAAAAAACTTTCATTTTCTTCGACTAAAGCATCGTCATAAATACTGACTTTAATACGTTTACTTTCACTCTCTCCATCAAGCCAACGTAGTGTATCTTGAACAGCGATATAATCTTGGCTTTTTGCTGTGTCATCTTGAGTTGAATAGGTAACTTCGACTAGGCCATCACTTCCGCCAGTGCGAGTAATGGTAACGCTAATACTGCCACCGTTTTCGGGAACCTCATAATAATCGGTGGTAAATTGTAAAGTGCCAGGAAACAAAGGCGGTGCTGCTTCTACTATTGTATCTGCCGTCGTCGGATGCCCCATGCTATCTGTAATGATCACCGTTGCAATTGTGCTGCTCCCTAAAAGGGCATTATTAGTTGGATTGGACAAAATAACGGTAAAATTTTCATCCGTTTCAACTACATTATCAAGTAAAATGGGAACATTGATATTTTTAGAACTCGTTTCATCTGCCCCCCAGTTTAAAACTTGTTGGGTAGTAATATAATCGTGATTTGCAGTCGCACTTCCATCTTGGGTGGTATAGTTGACCGCCACAGCACCATAACTACCTTCAGTACGACTAATCGTTAAATTGACTTGGCTAACATTTTCATTCACTCGATAATGGGGCTGGGTGAATTGCAAGATACCTGGTGATGAAGTGGTATCCGAATTGCCTCGACTATCCCTCATTTGGATACCGCTTATGAGTGAGGCTTCAACATTTAGGGTTATTAGAACCATTGAACTTAATAACAAAAACAGGGAATATTTTCTTAACATATTGATTTTCCTATAAAAGTTTAAACAAAACATGACAGGTTTTTTCGAGCTATAGCCAGGCATTAAAAAAATGCTCTTTCCTTTTTACAGTGCCTTGACCATTTCCAAAGTTAAGCCAGTCACATTGGCTATTTGTTCCACTGTCAAGGTGCCAAGGGCTTTAAGATTGCGAGCGGCTTTCTTCATTCCATTTTCTTCACCCTTTTCTTCACCTTCTTTCAATCCCGCATCCTTGCCTTTTTTGAAAGACAGCTTTTCTACATCTGCTTGATTATACTCATCCTTCATACGAGCGCGTTCTTCAGGTGTGATTTTATCTTTTTCAATCACTGTAAACAGTTCTTGAATTGCGGGATTGGTATAGTTATTCTCATTCACTTTTTCGTCTAAGCTATCATGAATGGCTTCCATCCATTCGCGGCATGGCTCTGGTGTGTCTGCAAAATCATGGGTATACACAAAAATGAGTTGATGTTTATGCTGATAAATATTATCTAGCAATTTACCTGTTACAAAATCCCTCGGTTCAAAATCATGCACCAAAATTCCGCTATCCGGACTGGGCGTGTTTTTACCCGTAAAAAAGACTATCGTTTTGACAGTCATTGGAAAGCTGTAGTTATTAGAACTGATAATGGTTTCTGCCATCGCAGCACATTGATAGTAAACAAAACGCTCGTAAGTATCTGAATAACGGGCATGTTGTACTTCAACAATCACCCGATTCTTGTTATCTTGAGCAAATAAATCAAATTTGGTAGCGACATTACCGACTGATGGAATAAAAGTTTTGTCATGTTCTACTTTATCAATTTCCAATTGGATACCCAAAAAATCTTTAGCAATCGCTGTGAAAAGGGCAGGGTGACTAAAAGCCTTTTTGAAAATGACATCGTAACGTAAAGGGGCGACTTGTTTCATTGTGTTAATCTCTCTTGTTTGAAGATTGGCTTGTGGTAAGCAGTGGTGGGTTGAGCTTAGCTGACAAAAGCGTCGCAATATGAAGTATTGTTGGTAGTGAACCGTTTTTGACAAACTATTGAATTTTCATGATTATTTTACCATAAATAATCTTTGATTATGTGAGCCATTTTCCACGAATTTTGATATTCCAAAAAAATAGGTGTTTTTGCATTTTTTATTTATTTGAATTTAAATTATAATCAACTAAAGATTAAGATAGGTTATTCTAAATCATTTCTTGATAGTGGTAATAGTAGTATAAACCTGACAGGTTTTTGAAACTTCGTTCTTCGCTGTGCGAGATCAACCTGTTATGTTTTTTCAATTAATAATAATTTTTTGAGTGACGAGGAATTTTAATTTTAAAAATGAATAAACAAAATATTTCTATTCATGGTGAATGGTCATCACGTTTGGCGTTTATTCTTGCGGCTACCGGTTCTGCTGTTGGTTTGGGTAATATTTGGAAGTTTCCTTATATGACAGGGGAATATGGTGGGGGCGCGTTTGTCATTGTTTATTTGGTATGCGTGGCTTTGATGGGATTGCCGGTGATGATGGCGGAGGTGATGTTAGGAAAACGGGGACGTAGGAGTCCCGTTAATAGTATGCGAATACTAGCCCAAGAAGGGGGTTATTCACAATGGTGGCGTGTGTTGGGATGGACTGGTGTGATTGCCGGTTTTTTGATTCTCTCTTATTATAGTGTGATTGCCGGTTGGGCATTGGCTTATGTTCCAAAGGTGGCAATGGGTACGTTTACTGCTATTAATAGTATGCCCCAAAATGAAGTCGCCGGCTTTGTGGGATCGATATTTAATGAATTAGTGAGCAATCCTATACAGTTATTAGCCTGGCATACGATTTTTATGAGCGTCACGATGATAATGGTGGCTGGCGGTGTGCAGGGGGGCTTGGAACGGGCGGTGCGTTTTATGATGCCTGCTTTGTTTATCGTGTTGCTGGTACTAGTGGGTTATGCCATGAGTACGCCTGAATTTATGATGGGCGTATATTTTATGTTTGATGTAGATTTTAAAAGTTTTCTATATCCTAATTGTACTGAAGCCAGTTGTGAGTTGAGTGGCGAGGGTATGTTGGCGGCGATGGGGCAGGCTTTTTTTAGTTTGAGTTTGGGCATGGGTGCTATTATGGTTTATGGGGCTTATTTACCTAAACATGCTTCTATTGCTTCAACGACTAGCGTGGTTGTCATCGCTGATACTTCGGTGGCTATTTTAGCGGGATTGATTATTTTTCCTATTGTGTTCAGTAATGGTTTGGCGCCAGGTCAGGGACCTGGATTGGTATTTAATACTTTACCTATTGCGTTTGGGCAAATGCCTTATGGTAGTTTTTTTGGTACTTTATTTTTTGTATTATTAGTACTTGCCGCGTGGAGTTCTTCTATTTCATTGATTGAGCCAGCGGTTGCCTGGTTAGTTGAAACGGGTAAATTTACTCGTATCAGTGCGAGTATTTGGAGTGGAATAGCGGTTTGGTTAGTTGGATTGTTAACTCTTTTTTCCTTTAATATTTGGAGTCATGTCAAACCATTATTCATGTTTTCGGCTTTTGAAGATAAAACCTTTTTTGATTTGATTGATTATATGACGGCTAATGTTATGTTGCCATTGGGTGGATTGTTCATTGCTATCTTTGTGGCATGGTTTATGAAAACTCAGATTGTCACAGAGGAATTAGATTCATCCCCTGAACATGGGGGCTTTTTGATTTGGCGTTTTTTGCTACGTTATGTTACACCGTTAGGTGTGGGATTAGTGTTTTTAAATGCAATTGGGGTATTTTCGTGACTCGTATTCATAAAATGGCTTTAGTTCATTATACCGTCCATGACATGTTTGCGTTAGTTAGTAATATTAGTGACTATCCTAAGTTTTTACCTTGGTGCAAATCAGTTATAGTGCATTCGCAGACGGAATCGGAGGTGGTTGCAACGATTAAGATGGGCGGTGCGGGGCTAAGACATGCTTTTACAACGACTAATGTGATGAAACCGGATCGGGCAATTGAGATGCGTATGCTCAAGGGACCTTTTAGCCATTTGCAAGGACATTGGGATTTTCGTCCCCTTGGCAAAGAGGGCTGCAAAATTTCTTTAAATTTGGAGTTTGAAATTTCTAATCGGCTGCTTAGTATGAGTTTGGGACCTGTCTTTACTAAAATTTCCAATACTTTAGTTGATGCGTTTGTTAAAAGGGCACATGAGTTATATGGAAAAGTATGATACTATTTCAGTTGAAGTGGCTTTTGCTAAACCGGATAAGCAAGTGATTCTTCCTTTGGTGGTGCCGGTGGCTACAACCGTAGAACAGGCAATTGAGAAATCGGGTATTTTAAAGCAATTTGAAGAAATTGATTTGAGCAAAAATTGGGTGGGCATTTTTAGTCAGCCCTGCGCTTTAAGTACAGCACTACGTGAGGGTGATCGGGTTGAAATTTATCGCCCGCTAATTGTTGATCCTAAAGAAAGTCGTAGGCGGTGGGTTAATGGTTAATGGGGAATAGAATGAGAAATCCGATTTTTTCCAAAAATCGGATTTCTTTTCACAATTAACAATTATTATAAAATCGGCTCCTGATCAAATTCTTCTGGTACGAATACCGGTTTAGATTGCCGTTTGCTTATTTTAATATCACCCGTTACTTTTGTAAGGTGTTGATTTTTATCGAAAAATAGCGAAATCCTGCGTTGTTTCCGTTTTTGACTTCCAGGTTGGAAGCTATACAGGTAATCCCAACGTTCTTGATGAAAAACATCTGTCAGTAGGGGGGTACCCATAATAAAACGTACCTTTTTGGCTGGCATCTTCAATGCAAGTTGATCTAACATTTCTTGAGTGATTTGATTTCCTTGTTGAACATCTACTTTATAGATGGCACAACCGGATAATAAAGTGACGCTACCCAAAATAATGATAAGAAATTTTGACTTCATGAATATAATCCCAATGTGAAGTGGTTTTTAAGTGGTGTATTTTAATACATTTAAAGTTAAGTGACAACTTTATTGATGGAGCAAGTTAACGGCTACCAAAAAATGGGACAAAGTTAAACTTTCGTGAGATTTGTTGTCCCAGAAATCAGCAGACTTGAAAATGAAACCAAATGACATTATAATTAGAAGTTGAGTCACTCTTGGCTTAATAACGAGAAAAGTTTTCTCGTACCTGGTATTGAGAAATGAGGCTTGTTAAATGAGTCTTCAAGCCTCGGTTTGGAGGTGAATTTGACCCAAAAGGGACTGCCTTCATTTCGTACAGTACGTGGTTGCATGAAACCGCTTTGCGGGATTGAATGCCAACGGTTGGGACTGCTCAACCAGGATTCCAGTTGCAATCCTTCCGGATTATCAACGGAGAACGAATTACCTAAAAATGTTCAACTTTGTCTAAGTTTTTAGGAACAGATAAGTATAATGATTGAAGTTATTCTACTCAAATATGGTACGATGTTTAAACGTGTTTTCAGTCAAGTTAATGTCTTTAATCAGTTTGCTAAAGACATCTTAGGCGTTGATCTGAACATTACCAAAGTGCATACTGAATATGAATACCCTGAACCGATGTCTGGTCTTTCTCTCTCCACGCAAGGTCAATGAACAGACACCGTCTGCGATACGCAAATGGCTTGACTTTATCGCCGATTCGCTGGGGCTGACCACCGCGAATACCCTGTGTCCACCCTCTAAGTAAGGATTCCAAATGGAAAGTCAAAACCTTAAAAAATTGGGTTTAAAAGCCACTTTACCCCGGCTACGAATACTCCAGTTGCTAGAAAATAGCCCGCATCGCCATAAGAGTGCTGAAGATGTTTATAAAGCCTTACTTGAAGTGGGGGAAGATGTGGGTTTGGCAACGGTTTATCGCGTATTGACGCAATTTGAGGGGGCTGGTTTAGTCATTCGTCACCATTTTGAAAATGGTATATCTGTATTTGAATTAGATGAAGGACATCATCATGATCATTTATTATGTGTCAAATGCGGATCAATTATCGAATTTTTTGATGAGGCTATTGAGCAACGGCAACGTGCCATTGCCCAACAACATCACTTTGATATGACCGATCATTGTTTACATATCTATGGCATTTGCCCAAACTGTCAGAAAGAAGAACCTTAAAAATAGGATTATTAATTATGAATGAATGGTTAATACAAAATGAAATGACTATTCGCCTCAGTAGTTTTTTCGGGATATTAGTACTGATGGCAACTTGGGAAATATTTTTTCCGCGCCGCGCGTTAACGGCTTCTAAAACGGTACGCTGGTTCAATAACCTGGGTATTGTTTTTGTGAATAATCTTTTGCTGCGTTGGCTATTTCCCATAGCCGCTATTGGTTTTGCCGCAGTGGCAGAACAAGCACATTGGGGAGTGTTAAATAATGTTGAGTTGCCAGGATGGTTAAGTGTTTTTATTGCTATTGTGCTATTGGACGGTATCATTTACCTACAACATGTGATGTTCCACGCGCTTCCTATATTGTGGCGTTTGCACCGTATGCACCATGCTGATCTCGATCTTGATGTGACTAGCGGTCCCCGTTTTCATCCGCTTGAGATGATATTATCTCTGTTGATTAAATTGGCTGCTATTATGGTAGTGGGTCCCCCGGTGGTAGCTGTATTGCTTTTTGAAGTTATATTGAATGTGATGGCAATGTTTAATCACAGCAATATCGCATTACCAGGAATAATTGATCGAGGATTACGTTGGTTAATCGTGACACCGGACATGCACCGTGTTCATCATTCGACTGTCAATCGCGAAACGAATAGTAATTTTGGTTTTAATTTGTCAATATGGGATCGGCTATTTGGTACTTATTTGGCGCAACCGGCTTTGGGACATCAAGCTATGCAAATTGGACTTAATCAATTTCGTGAACCTAAGTATTTGACATTGCATTGGTTATTGGTATTGCCTTTTCTAAGTCGTCAAAAAACGGATAGTGATTAATGAGAGATTCTGAAGGGCAGACACGCAGGTCTGCCCCTACGATATCCCTTATATTTCATGGCTTTCGGTGCGAACATAAGTGTTCGCCCTGAGTACAAACATTAATCATTAACCATTAACCGTTAACCATTAACGTATAACCAAAATTTTGTTTAAAGCGTTGTTTAAATTCCTCAATCGTCACGCGATGATTTTGGGTGCCATGATGTTCGATTTTAATAGCACCCATCAATGATGCAATACGCCCCGTCGTTTCCCAATCAATCTCTTTCATCAAGCCATATAAAAGCCCTGCACGAAAAGCATCTCCACAACCTGTTGGATCATTAACGGCTTTCGCTTTAGCACTGGGAATGTTGTAAAACGTGCCCTGGGTGTAAATAATGGCACCTTCTGCCCCTTTAGTGATAATCAAGGCTTTTACACGATTCGCCATTTGTTGTGGTGATAAACCGGTGCGGTCCCGCATTAGTTGCCATTCATAATCGTTGACGATAACCCAGGTAGCTTGTTCAACGAATTGCAACAAGTTATTACCGTCAAACATTGGTATACCTTGCCCTGGATCAAAAATAAAAGGAATACCCGCTGCGACAAATTGTCTGGCATGTTCAACCATCCCTTTACGCCCATCCGGAGATACGATACCAATAGTGGCATCTTTAGCCTGAGATACTTTATTTTGATGGGAATAATTCATTGCCCCAGGATGAAAAGCTGTAATTTGGTTATCATCCATGTCGGTGGTAATGAAAGCTTGGGCTGTATAACAGTGAGCAATTGTCGTAACGTGTGTACGAGCTATCCCACAATTATCCATCCACTCAGCATAAGGCGCAAAATCTGTTCCCACAGCACCCATAGGCACTGCATCTCCACCTAGCATATTGAGATTATAGGCAATATTGCCTGCACAACCACCAAATTCACGACGTAAATCCGGTACGAGAAAAGATACATTTATAATATGCACCTGTTCCGGTAAAATATGATTTTTAAATTTGTCGTTAAATACCATAATGGTATCAAACGCAAATGATCCACAAATTAAAGCTGACATTCTTTATTTATTTTGAAAAAGTTGGGAAAAATGGGATTTTTATTTTAGAACATTTTAGATATTATACTATTTATTATCAAAAATTGAACTTTTTTAATCCGCAATGGTGGGTATTAAAACCTTGAAAGCAGTATAATCATTTTTTAAATCCTGGTATTTTGTACAGGATAATTTTTATAAGTTATTGATTTAATTCACTTTTCAGGGTTAGAATCAGAATTTAAGAATTTTAAAATTATGACTATTCTGATTCAGGCAATTAAAAAAGTTTTGTACTAAAGAATATAATCATTTTTTGAATTATTTTTTATGAACATCTATAATATGATGGTTAGTCTGATTATTAGGTGGATTAGCTAAACAAAATTCGCCGCTTCAAAAACTTTTTTCAAAAAAAGCTTGACAAATATAAGAATACGCTGTACAATGTGCTTAATTCTTATACAAAGGAGGGGCTATAGCTCAGCTGGGAGAGCGCTTGCATGGCATGCAAGAGGTCGGCGGTTCGATCCCGCCTAGCTCCACCAGATAAATTTTGTCCCCATCGTCTAGACGGCCTAGGACACCGCCCTTTCACGGCGACAACAGGGGTTCGAATCCCCTTGGGGACGCCATTTTTTTCCTGCATCCAAGTATTTTCCATTTTTTAGTCAATGATTAATCATTTAACTGATTAATCATTAATGGTTGATAAACCTATCCCATTATTTGTTTATTTTGAGCTAGTTCAAATCATATTTTTATCTTTATTCCCAATTCCCAAAGTACTTCGTTTTCCAATTCCCAATTCCCAATTCCCACTACTAAGGACACCTCATATGTGTGGTATTATCGGTGCCATAGCAGAGCGTGATGTCATACCAATATTAATTGAAGGGCTAAAACGTCTTGAATATCGGGGCTATGATTCTGCTGGATTAGCTATTATTGACTATCAATCGGGTGGACTGCAAAGCCAACATGTGACTGGTAAAGTGCGTTTTTTAGAAGAACAAGTTAAAGATACCTTTTTATCTTCACCTACAGGTATTGCCCATACGCGCTGGGCGACACATGGTAAACCGAGTAATGAAAATGCTCACCCGCAAATTTCCAGGGATACCATTGCTGTCGTACATAATGGCATTATTGAAAATTATTTAAAATTACGTTCACAGTTAGAACAAAGGGGCTATGAATTTAATTCGGAAACCGATACTGAAGCTATCGCCCATTTGATCCATTACCATCTCCAACAAGGCAAAAATTTACTTGCCGCTCTGTCAACAACCCTACAAGCACTTGAAGGCACATACGCCCTAGCTGTTATTAGTCCCCAAAACCCTGGTAGTTTATTAGCCGCACGGCGCGGTAGTCCGTTAGTGGTTGGCGTTGGTATTGGTGAACATTTTATCGCCTCCGATGTAGCCGCTTTAATTCCAGTCACACAGCGGGTGATTTTTTTAGAAGATGACGATATTATTGAACTTCAGCGCAATTCTTTTAGAATAACCGATTTTTCAGGTCATCAGATTCAACGTCCAGTGCATACCAGTTTATTACAGGCAGATGCCGTTGAGCGTGGTGAATACCGTCACTATATGCACAAGGAAATCTTTGAACAACCGAAAGCGATTAGTAATACATTAGAAAATCGGGTGCATGATGGGCGGGTATTGGAAGCCGCATTTGGTCCTAAAGCGCAGCAATTATTTGAAAATGTAGAAGCTGTGCAAATTATTGCTTGTGGTACCAGTTACCATGCTGGATTAGTGGCTCGTTATTGGATTGAAACTTTGGCGCGTGTACCTTGTGTCGTTGAAATCGCGAGTGAATTTCGTTATCGGCAACCCTTGCCTAATCCTCGTGCGTTAATTGTCACCCTGTCCCAATCCGGCGAAACGGCTGATACTCTGGCAGCGATGCATGAAGCTAAACGCTTAGGTTTTGGACCCAGTCTTGCTATTTGTAATGTGCCAGAGAGTTCATTAGTACGGGCATCTGATATGGTCTTGATGACTCATGCTGGACCGGAAATTGGTGTGGCTTCGACTAAAGCATTTACTACCCAATTATTATCATTGTTAATGCTAACGGTGATATTAGGTCGTCGTCATGGCATGAAACCCCAGGTTGAAGAAAAAATAGTGAAGGCGATGGGTTCTTTATCCCAGCAAATTAAGAACATACTTAAACTAAATGATCAAATTGAACAATTAGCTGAACACTTTGCAGATAAGCAACATGCTTTATTTTTAGGTCGAGGTATACATTATCCTATTGCGATGGAAGGTGCGCTGAAACTGAAAGAAATTTCCTATATTCATGCTGAATCTTATCCGGCGGGTGAACTTAAACATGGTCCGCTTGCTTTAGTGGATGCAGAAATGCCAGTGATTGCGGTGGCACCGAATGATGCTTTACAGGAAAAACTGAAATCGAATTTGCAAGAAGTCCATGCTCGGGGGGGACAATTATATATTTTTGCCAATCATCGCGCTATTATGCAACCCTCTGATTATATTAAAGTTATTGAATTAGGGGAAGTAGATGAAATTATTTCGCCTATTGTTTATAGCATTCCTTTGCAATTGTTGGCATATCATGTTGCGCTAATTAAGGGTACGGATGTTGATCAACCTAGAAATTTGGCTAAGTCGGTGACGGTGGAATGAGGTTTAAGGCGTCCTAAATAAACGAATTATATCTCCCCACCCCTCAACTGTTAATGTTACTTCAATTGCCCTCAATTTTGAGATAGATGGAACATTTTCAGCTTGGCTAGGTATAAAATTTAACGGGGGCCATTGCTCATGCCATTTTAACAGTTCATCTAAATAACGTAGTTTGAACGCATTGACATTGTTTAATAAATCCATTTTAATGGGGCTGGTATCTTGAGCACGATCAAGCACCCACCAGTAAGAACGATATAAAATTTTATCTTCGAGAAAGTAAGCCACTCGTTGTAATGAGCTTCGTTTTTGTCGAGCGGGGTTGCGCCAGCCTGCGCGAGTTAATTCTAAATTTGAATTTTTCCCTTGTAGAATGGCTTGTCTATCACCATATTGATCACGAATAGCTCGTTCTACAAGTTGTTCAATATCGCGCCCTAACCAAAGAAAGGTTATTTGTAATTGCGCCAATTGTGCCGCATGTTGTTCAGTTTGTTGGCGTGCAGTGAGTATTGTGTTTAAGCCGGCATAAGCCATAATTGCAATAATCGCAAAAATAGCCAATGCAACTAATAGTTCAAGTAAAGTAAAAGCTTGTAAGGTTTTGGGCTTCATGCCCTGTTTTTTCATGACTTTAAGGAGCCAATATGGCAACAGTTAATTTAAAAGAAGCAGATTTTGAAGAAACAATCAATAATAATGATATCGTAATAGTTGATTTTTGGGCACCTTGGTGTGGTCCTTGTCGAAGTTTCGCGCCCATTTTTGAAAGTACCTCCGAAAAATATCCGGATATTGTGTTTGCTAAAGTGAATACTGATGAGGAACGGGGGTTAGCGGGCAATTTTCAAATTCGTTCCATTCCGACGCTGATGATTTTTAGGGAAAAAATCATCGTTTTTTCACAACCAGGAAGCTTACCTGGTTCTACTTTTGAAGAAGTGATTGGCAAAGTCAAGGATTTGGATATGGACGTGGTGCGGAAAGAAATGTCTAAACCCAATGATGCGGCAAATAGTTAATTATTGCTTGATGTTCTCGTTTTTAAAATCGAAAGGTTTAAAGAAATACGATTTTTTGAAAAAATCGTATTTCTAGTTTGGTGAAGTATTCCCCATTAAGCATTACTTATATAAGCAAACTTAAAAAAGTAAAACACTATGTCATACAGCGACTTTAAAACCGTTTTAGAAGTCACCAACAAATTTGATATTGAGGTGATGGATAAAACTTTCATTGATACCTTGAAAATAGAAATACCAGGGTTATATTTTACAGATATTACAAAAAAACTAATGGATAGTATGAGTTTCATCAATGAAGTGACTGTTTGTGAAAATATTATCAGGCCTATTCTTAATTTAGTGGGAGAAAAATACAATGCACTTTATATATGGTCGCATGTCCCCTACAATGTGGCTCCCAATGAAGGCTTAAAAGGGGAACCTGATTATTTAGTCGCACAAAGAACAAAACAAGGCGGTATGTTAATACCACCCATCTGCATTATGGAAGCAAAACAAGAAAAATTTGAAGAAGGCTGGGCACAGACTTTAGCTGAAATGACTGCAACATTTAAACAGGGTGTAAACATAAGCTATGGCGTTGTGACCACGGGAAAAGCCTGGGAATTCGGTCGATTGGAAAATAACGTTTTTACTAAAGACCCTAACCAGATATCCGCTACAATGGATTTACAAAAAGTGTTTGATGTATTGAACTGGTTATTTAGCATGGGAAACGCTAATCTTATTAAGACATGATAAAAAAGCTAACAATCGAATAAACCTGGAATAAATTGATGATCTAAAAGAAATCCGATTTTTTGAAAAAATCGGATTTCTAATTTTAGCCAATCTTCACAAACGGTGAAAATGGTGTGCAAGAAATATTATTTCTGTTATGGTGAAGTTTCCCCCATTAACAATTAACCACTAACCACTAAATCAAAATCAATCTTCTTATCTTCCAAATCTACCCGCATGACTTTGACGCGCACCCGATCTGACAATCGGTAAACTGTACCACTCCTTTCACCTGATAAACGATGTCCAATGGGATCGAAATGGTAATAGTCATCTTTCAGTGATGAAACATGGACTAAGCCATCAACATAAATATCTTCCAATTCGACAAATATCCCAAAAGCAGTCACGCCGGTAATCAATCCTTCAAATTCTAGCCCGATTTTATCTTGCATATATTCACACTTGAGCCAACTGATAGCATCACGAGTCGCTTCATCAGCGCGGCGTTCTGCCATTGAACATTGCTCTGCTAAAAGTTCCATCTCATTGTTTGTATAGGAAAAATCTTCAATCGGTTGTTCCCGTAAACAGTGACGAATAGCACGATGGACTAATAAATCCGGATAGCGACGTATCGGGGAAGTAAAATGGCTATAAGCTGAATAAGCTAAGCCAAAATGACCCTGGTTCTTAAAATGATAAACCGCTAATTGTAAACTACGCAATAATACGGTTTGAATCATGCGTAAATCTGGACGACCCTGGATTTTTTCTAATAAGCGGGCGTAGTGATGAGCTTGTGGCTGCTCTTTGCCCCATAATTTTAAACCAAGCTCTTTTAAAAAACTTTGTAAAGCTTCCAACTTTTCGGATGTGGGTCCTTCATGGATGCGATATAAAAAGGGCATTTCCCGTGCTGCTAACCATTCTGAGGTGGCAACATTCGCCGCTAACATCATTTCTTCAATCAATTTATGTGCATCATTGCGAATCAAAGGCACAATCTGCTCAATTTTTTGCTGCTGATTAAAAATAATGCGGGGTTCAACTGTATCAAAATCAATCGCGCCCCGTTTTTTACGACGCTTGAGGAGCGACTGGTATAACTGATGTAAGTTATGAATGTGTGGTAAAAGGTGCGGGTATTGAAAATTTTGCTCATTACCCTCTAACACTTCCGCGACTTCAGTATAAGTCAAACGCGCTGCTGAACGTATCACCGCTTCAAAAAAACGAGTACGCCGAGTGCGTCCATAAAAATCAATCGCCATTTCGCAAACAATACATAAACGATCAACTTGGGGTTTAAGCGAACATAACTTATTAGATAAAATTTCAGGTAACATCGGCACTACCCGATTGGGAAAATACACGGAGTTACCCCGTTCTTGCGCCTCCAAATCAATTGCCGTGCCGACTTCCACATAAGTTGACACATCCGCAATCGCTACTCGCAGTAGCCAGCCCTTACCACGCGGTTGACAATGCACTGCATCATCAAAATCAAAAGAATCTTCGCCATCAATAGTCACAAAAGGAATATCGCGCATATCTTCACGCGCCGCTATATATTCTTTAGGAATTTCTTGCGTAAATTCAGTGGCTTCCTGTTGTACTTCCTTGGACCATTTATGGGGTAATTCATGAGCGCGAATGGCAATATCAATTTCCATACCGGGCGCACGGTGTTCCCCTATGATTTCGATGACTTCGCCAAAGGGCGGATTATATTTAGTCGGGGGCGATAATAATCGCACCACCACAATTTGACCATGTTTAGCCCTACCCCGTTTTTTTCCCCCTTCAATCAATATATTGTGAGTGAGACGACGATTATCAGGCTTGATAAACGCCACATTTTGTCCCCGTTTATGACAAAAACGCCCAACGATTTCTTCAGTACTATGTTCCAGTACTTCAACTAATGCCCCTTCACGACGACCCTTATTATCAATACCAATGATATTGAATAAAGCACGATCACCGTGCATTAATTGCCGCATTTCTTTATGGGATATAAATAAATCCCCTCCTCCTTCATCTGGTACTAAAAAACCGTACCCATCCGGATGTCCAATCACACGTCCGCGTACTAAATCCATTTTTTTCGCGACACCATAACCTTTACGGCGATTGCGAATTAACTGCCCATCGCGTTCCATCGCTTTTAAACGACGACTCAAAGCATTTAATTCATCTTTCTTAGTTAAATTAAGCTGTTGAGCAATTTTAGGCAAAGTCATCGGTTTACCCACATCAGCCAATTGCTGCATAATAAATTCACGGCTAGGAATGGGGTTTTTATATTTTCGTGCTTCGCGTTTAGCGAAGGGATCTTTTTTTGGAAAAGATTTTTTTTTCGGGCGTACTATTGACATTTCTTTTTTATTCGTGTAATATGTATAAACATAACGCCGAGGTGGCGGAATTGGTAGACGCGCTAGCTTCAGGTGCTAGTGGGGGCAACCCCGTGAAGGTTCAAGTCCTTTCCTCGGCATAAATTCTTGATTTTAAATCACTTTTTTCATTCTTCACATCCAAAGATGCTTCATTGGTAAAATCCTTTCATCAGTCAATCCTTTATTATATACAATCCTTGTAGTTATTATTAAAAGTAGCAGGATTTTTCCCAGCATTATTCTAATGCGGATTTAACTAACTACATCAAGTAGGCTCAGTATAAATATAAGGTAAATATTATGAACTTTGATGAACTTTCTAAAGAACATCAGATTATGGTAACCATGCGAAAGGTTTTAAGCAATATTGTCAGAGAAGTAACCCCTAAACCAGGGAAAGAACATCCCTTATCTGAACAAACTATCCAAGACATTCGTATGTGTTTTGGGCTGATTACGGCGCGTGAACGTGAATTAGCAGAAGAACAAGGCATTGTCAACCTTGAGCGCCCCCATTATGTGGATAAAAAAAAGTGCCATTAATAATTGTCTAAAGGTTTAAAAAAATCCGATTTTTTGAAAAATCGGATTTTTAGCTTTAATTAAACCAAGGCGAACACGCAGGTTCGCCCTACAAGCCAGGCGTAAAAATTTTTCTAACTAAACTCTTCAACCAACGTAAGGGCATCGTCAAATGCCAGGAATGGCTATTATATATCATTGATAATTCAGCCTTTTTTTCTGCAAGCTGAGTTTCAAGCTCACTGATTTTGCGATAGGCTTGTTCTAATACTTTCGTTTGCTGTGAATTTCCAAATAATCGCCAAGTTTGCAATTCTGCACCGTTTAAAATATAATAAGCTTCCGTTGCCATCACCTGCGCAGGTAAAGTATAAGTGCGATAAGCATTTAAGCCTTGTATCTGATAATCATATTTCTGAATTTCTAATTGGGAAATAAAACAAGCCATTGCCCTTTGTTTGCGCGTCAAAACTTTTGAAATATCCAATAACCTATTCGGATGCAAAGGCACTCCAATTTCATACATTGCCAAACTCACTGATTCAGCACAACGGCGCACCACTTCCACCGCACTCATTGCTAACGCATTATGATCCGGATGAATTTCAGCCGGTGATGGCGCATAAACTTTGGTAATTTGTTTTTCTTTGATATATTCCAATAATCGTTGAATGAGTACCTCATTGCACTCCAAAGTTCTATCAGTTATAGCCCAAAATATCGGATCACCATAACCTAAAATTTTGGCAGCCTGACGGCTTTCTTGTTGACGTTTTTTTATATATTTAAATAAACTCTCTGCATCGGGATGCACGGTGGCAGCACTTCCATCTGTGACAATTATCACGCTGACAGAATGCCCTTGCGCGATATGCTGCATGATAGCCCCAGCACAACCAAATACTTCATCATCAGGATGAGGTGCCAAGACTAAAATATTGCCAGGGGGCAATACCGTGGTAGCCGTATAAGGGATAAATGAAGCTTCCATTTTAACTCATTTTAACTTATTCACTTTCAAACGGTTTCCCATTGCCAAATCCGCGGCGGCACCCAAAATTGATGACGGGAACCCATTCTGACAAAATGCCTAGTGGGAGGAAGCTGGGACCAAATTGAAGTCGGAAACATTGCCTGCTCCCCTTGCCCAAAATAACCGGCAGCAGGAAAAAAATAAGGAACTAAACTCCACTCCAGTAACCAATCATTTTGCCAGGCAGGTGGTACGGGAAAACAGGGCGGCGTTTCTAAAATACCTAAATCCTCAATCTGGGGTTGCCAGGGTACGATAGTTTCGTTTTGGTAAAGTTGTTTAATCCACTTGTAAAATGGCTGATGTTGATAATATTTTTCCATAAATTTGTTATGGGAATTTGCCATTTCAGCCCATTTCCAAGCGGTTTTTTCAGGGGCGCAGCCACCAAAAGCGTGAATGGCTACCGTGTTGGGCAGATAAAATAATTGATAATTTGCCTGGCGTAGTCGCAAAAACAAATCCGTATCTTCGTAGTATAAAAAAAATTGGGGATCAAATAATCCGCCAACTTTTTCAATCGCTTCATGTCGTAATAAGACATGCCCTCCAGATAAATTTAATTGACGCAAAGGGCTAGTTGATTGCCAATAATGTAAGGCACGATTTCGATATTTTAGACTACTGAACCAGGTTAATTTTCCGCCTAGCTCACCCCGGGGTTTGTTTAAAAACATTTGCCAGGGCGTGGGTGGCAAACTGGGGGGTAAAAAAAATTGATGCGCCGCATCCCAATAAATACGGGGTCCAACAGCTCCAACTCGTTGATTATATTGTAAAAAATTTCGCAGAACTGTCAAGGCACCTGATTCCAAATAAGCATCCGGATTGAGTAGAAAAATCCATTCGCCCTTCGCCTGTTGATAAGCTTGATTACACGCCTCACCAAAACCGACATTTTTGTCATTGATAATCAGGTGGCTAATATCCCCCAAGGTATCTTTGAGTTTTTTAACTTCTACTTCTGATTCACTGTTATCAACAATCCAGATTTCTATTTCTTCTTGCTGGTTAGGTGGCAGCAAGGATTGCACCGCACGAATAGCGGAATCTGCTAAAAAATAATTAACAATGATAGCTGAAATCATAGATTTTATTAAGGTTGCACTGCACTTTTTTTGGTTGCGGAAAATGTTTAATTTGTTTTATTATACAAAAAACTGTAGTAGTCAAAATGATTCTTAACTCATAAAGAAATTCGAGTTTTTCAAAAATCGGATTTTTTATCATGTTCAATTAGACAGACAAAAACAGCATTTTGTCCTAACCTTTAACTTTATTTAATTTTCAACAGGAGATTTGGGTACATTCCCAGTAATTTAATTATGTTATTTCATTCAATTGGTTTTCTTTTGGTTTTTTTGCCCCTGTTCTTAATAACAATGCAGCTTGTTCCGAAAGGAATGCCAAAAGCTATTTGTCTATTACTTTTTTCTTATTTATTTTATTCAGGTGCCGAACCCTCTTTTGTACTCATTTTATTGCTTTCGTCGATAGTTGACTATTCAGCAGCACTTCTTTTGCATGATTCTTCTAAGATAGTTATAAAACGCCTTTATCTAACTCTAAGTGTGACAGTCAATCTTGGCATTTTAATATTTTTCAAATATGGTGCTATGCTACTTCCAAGCGTCGCACCAGCGGGAGAACTGTTGGGACTTCCCATTCCAAATGAGGATTTTTACAAAGGTTTTATTCTACCTGCGGGTATTAGTTTTTATACCTTTCAATCAATGTCTTACACAATTGATGTCTATCGAGGGATAATTAAACCTGAAAAAAATTTAGTCGGATTTTTTAACTATGTTGCCTATTTACCGCAACTGATTGCCGGTCCCATTGAACGCTTTGGAAATCTCTCTCCACAAATTAATACTATGGTTCATGGTAAAACAGATAAACTATGGGCGGCAGGTATTGATCGAATAGCATTGGGGATTGCCCAAAAGTTACTTATCGCTGATAGTTGTGGATATATTGTAAACCATTTGGTATTAGCGGAAGGGCCCTATTCATTTTTTTCAGCTTGGGCTATTGCAGTCGGTTTTGGAATGCAAATTTATTATGATTTTGCAGCCTATACGCATATAGCAATAGGTATTTCACTCTTATTCGGGATTCGTTTGACTGAAAATTTTCTTTCTCCTTATCAATCTAGAAATATTCAAGAATTTTGGAGGCGTTGGCATATTACACTTTCCAACTGGTTTCGAGATTACCTTTACATTTCTTTAGGAGGCTCACGTAAAGGATGGTTTCGTACCATCCTAAATGTTATATTGACCTTTGTTTTGTGTGGACTTTGGCATGGTGCAGGCTGGAATTACATAGCTTGGGGACTGATGCATGGAATACTGCTTGGGGCTTATCACGTCATGAAAAAGGTAATGAGTGTACCCATTTTACCCCCATTTTTAGCGGTTGCTTTGACCTTTGTTACTATACACCTGATTTGGGTGCCATTTCGGGTTGCTGATCCCTTGATAATTGGCAGAATCTGGCAAGGTATGTTTGGGCTAGAAGGCTTTAATCTGGGCTTGGTTTCGTTGCCGGATATTTTGTTTATCAGCATTGTGACAGCACTCACTTTGTGGCTACCCAATGCGTCTCAGCGATGGCCAGGGCGTTCTGGTTGGGTGGAATCGGTCGGATTGATGGGAATTGCGTTATTTGCCATCTTCAATACCCCAGAGATTACTCAATTCATTTATTTTCAATTTTAAAAGGAGGCGATTGAAACATGAATTCTTATCCAGAAATAAGCCGCTCTCATAGAGAGCCGCATACAAATAAACGCCGATTGCTCGGCGCAGCCGTGCTTGTGCTTGTGCTTGTCATCTTTGAATTAAGCGTTGGAATTAATTTACAAAAACAACACGTTAGCAAATTAGCTGAGAACACCACTCGTTGGGCATTAACGCTTTATAACGCTCCTAGTGGCACATTGTCTGTGCCACCCAAGGCTAAAAATACCAAGCGGTTTCTATACGTTTCCAATTCGCACGCTAGAACAGGTGGGTTTGTGGCGACACACTTGCAAAAATTGCTTGATAAAGTGGCACCAAACCAATTTGAAATCCTAGATGTCGCGGATGCTGGGATTTTTGCGCCTGACATGTTACAGAGAGTTTTGGCGAGCTTCGACTACGATTTGGATGGAATTATTGTAGCTGTCGCCTATATTTCATTTTCTGATCGTATGAAGTTGTCGCTACAAGCTCATAGTGTTCGTTCTTTTTTCAAATCAGAAATATTTTCTAAGTTGAGCTTAGGCTTTTGGTTACGAAATTATGATATTGGACTCTATGCAAACACTTTGGTACCCCGATTTTCAAAACTATATCGTTATAGGAGTCAAGTCAGAAATACTTGGGAAAAGCCTTTGAGCAACCTGCTGAAAAGTTTAACATCACCAAAATACATTTCCTTTTTGGAAGTTGATGAAAATCAAAGATGGAAATTTCCAGATGGCTATGATAATAACCTTTTTCAATGGCAATTATATGCGGCGGGGCGTAATAGCCATCTTGATGATCTAAAAGACATTATTGCAGCCAGTCGCGATGCAGGGTTGCCCATTTTAGGATTCAATTTGCCTGTACATTGGGAAAAATCCCTTTATCAGGCTAATTTAGATGATATAGAAGAATATCGCACTAGCCTTCAGAACATTTTTTCAGGTGTTCTGGAATATGTAGATTACCAAGATATTTTCCCAAAGGAATTCACGACTTACGATGCCCTCCATCCGACTTGGCATGGTGCTCGCTTACATGCGTTGGATATCGCATTTCGTTTAAAAAAACAAGGTTTTTTTCCAGAAGAGATTTCCAACGAGGTACTCTTAACAGCATTTACTGAAAGTGAGCCTGCTATCAGTGAAGAATACCGTTCTCTGCTTGATAATCACTATCCACCCTTAAAAAGATGGGGGTTTAGAAGATATGATATCAGTGAACCACAAAATGCCCTGCATTTACTGCGTCGGCTTGCCACCGTACCGCCAGGTCACTCATTAGAACAAGAGTTAATTTATGAATTAAGTCTCAGATTGCGCTATTGGTTAGAAATGCCATTTTCTTATCAGGAGAAACCAGACAGCTTATTCGTAAAAGAATGGTATCAAGCCGTTCATGAGGAAATGGCTAAGGCTAAAATCAGGGCAAGTTATTTCCAAGATAAATTGAAACAATTTCAAAGGCAACGACTTTCCGCTTTTGAAATACCCTCTTTCAGCGATGCCAATCTCATTATGGAAAATACTCATATACAAATAGGTCCCTCCTTATTTGTTAACAAATCTCTCTATCGTTTGTCAAACAAAACCTTTGTAGAACAATTAACAACAATTGAAGGTAAACCAATCTCCTTTTTAGTCGATATTCCTGAGAATAAGTCGCCATTTGTTCGCGTTGATATTCTTGGTGATGGTTCCTTCTTACTATTACAATCTGATTATAGACAACTTCCTCATTGGTTTACGAATGGTACTCCACTGGTAAAATGGGGGATATAAAAACATCCCCCTATTTTCCCATTCTCAACAAGCCCTTATTCCAGAAACAACAAGGGCTTCTGGATGAACACTCGGTAATTTTTGGAACAGGAATGGTTTAATTAATTGCAACTCGACTTTTTCCGATTTTTTGGCATTGTATAAATCCCATCTCAATTGCAAATTTATCCAGAAGTTTTCTGACATACCTAAAAATTTTGCGAGCCTTAACGCTATACTTGGCGTTATATCTCTTTTTTTATTAATCAAATCGTTAATTATTGGGTATGGCATACGAATGGCAATAGCTAAGTCTTCCTGGCTCATTTCCATTGGGATTAAAAACTCCTCTAATAGCATTTCTCCTGGATGGGTTGGCTCTCTATGTTTAGGAATATGCATCAATTTTCACCTTTCCTGTCTCCAATTAGGGGTTCCAATTTGTTTCCAGGCGGTACTTGCAGTTCTTCCAACGTTTGGACGGAATCAAGTTGATCTAGTTTTCTTGAGGCAACACGCCAAAGAGACTGGGGACATGTTTTTCGTGCATTTTTAGTGTTTCCCCCATTAAATATGTCTTCGGTTGCTTTGTTTTTGAATGATATAATCATTTATAGATCGCATGGACTTGTTATAACAGGTGAAAGGGGAGGCTATAAAAAAAAGCACTTATACCCTAATTGTTAATGGTCAATTATTAATGTGTTATCAGTAAAAATTAACTACCATGCCATATAGCTGTAGGGCAAGTATGTGAAGACATAACAATGATTCTTATTGCTCAAAATATTATACCCAGATTTTTAATAAGTCAAGTCCTTTTTGAAAAAATTTTGAAAAATTCAAATATTCGTAATTACTCAGTCTTAGTACAACTTCTTTCCGAATCAAACGAATTTTTCAATGCTATTTTTACTTGCTATTCTAGCCGGAAGAAAGTGATAAACAAATTCAGCAACTCAAAGGGAAAGTAGGCATTGTGGCACGCAATGAATCAATGTCATTAAGTTAAGTCAGGGCAAAAACAATATATGGTTTTTTGTAGGGCAGACCACCGCGACTGCCCTTAACGGAGCTTCGCTGCAACCCACCATTTCTCAATTAATATTAAATGGTGGTGGTGAGTGCAGTGAAACTCTACCTACGCTCGCTTAGAGAGTTATGTGCATAGAGTAGACATAGGGCACCCGACATTTCCAATTATTTTCACATCTGCTACTTTTATTAAATTCTAATTCAATTACGAATTAATAATTCCTAATTAAAAAAAAGGACTCGAAAAATTTTTTTATGCCGGTCACACCCTTTAAAATTACCATAAGCGAACAAAAATTATTTTGACCTTGAAAATTATTTTCAAAAAATGCTTGACCTTTTTTTAAGGACATGGTAGCATTGATACCTCATTAAAAATCATTTCAGAATAACTGACAATGGGCTTTTTCCCTCTTAAGGTGGCCCGGTTCTTATGCCACCCATTAGAAATACCATTTTTTGAAAAAATGGTATTTCTTGGATATTTCTTATGATACAGGAAAAAACTAACCAATATTCTTTAGTATTTAATATTGCCACTTTAGACGAAGAAGCCAGAATTGAACGCTGTCTTAAATCTATTGTGGCCCAAAATTACCCTCAAGATAAAATTGAAATTGCCATCCTTGATGGCGGTTCTGTGGATAGAACGTGTGAAATAGCGAGACAATACGGTGCCAAGATTTATCACAATGAAAAGAAATTACCGGAACCAGGGTTAGCTTATGGCTATAAAATCGCTCAAGCAGATTTAGTGGTTTTTATGGCTGCCGATAATATTTTACATGATAAAGAATGGGTCAATAAAATTTTACGGCCCTTCCAAGAAAACCCTGAAAGTGTTTGGGCAGCCTTTAGTAAAGTGGTTAATGATCCGAGTGATACGATTTGGAGTAAATACTTAAATCAAGATACCGATCCATTTAATGCCTTTGTTTTTGGTAATGCTTCGCATCCAGATAAATTTGCAAAACAATATTCTGTTAAAAAACAAGGGGATAACTATGTCATCTATCAATATACAACGATTGATTACCCCCTAATTGCGTTGGCACAATGTACCGTGTTGAAGGCGGGCATTAAACGCCCTGAAAGTAGTGAATACGATGACATATTGCCCCTCATTTCATTGATAGAAGAAGGGCAGGATATTGCTTATGTTCAAGATACGGGCATTTATCATTACTCGTTAAAGGGTTTTGCGAGTTTCAAAAACAAGTTTAACCATAGAATTTATAATTCTATCCAAACCAGTTCTTATGATACAAGG
>QNES01000005.1 GCA_003645255.1 Gammaproteobacteria bacterium | reverse complement strand
CATAATTTAAACTTTTATGTAGGGTGGGCAAAGTCTTTTTTTTGCCCACCTGCCTCATTGAAAAAAGTTTTTCAGGCAAAAGTTTGTTCCCACGTTGAGTATATATCAGAATCATTAGTTTTCATCCAAGATGAGTTCAAAATCATCTATCAGATAGAAACCAATCAAAGCATTCATTATTGCCATTTTAGAAGCATTTTTTAAATCTTCTAAGCAAATACGTGCAGCAACTATTTTGTTACCTTTTAAGAATCGTTCTCGTGTTGTACCTTTTAATAAGGGGGTTAAAGGTGTGAGCCATTTATCTTGAATCCAAAAAGCAACATTAGCAATAGAAGTATCTGTTACCAAACCCTTTTTGACAATTAAAATATCATCAGCTTGCCCTTTAAATTGCATTAAATGATTTAAAAGAGTTCGCTCAAAGTATTTAAAAGGATAAGTAATATTATCATTTTCTACAATTTTGAAAGTTTTAAATGTTCGAACCTGAAAGGGGCAATATTCAATTGCTTCTATTCTATCAGAATAAATAATTCTACACCTATAGATTTCATTTTGTTTTGGTGCTTGAATAAAATCTTTCAGATCAATTTTATTTTTAGCATTAAATAGCGTTTGTCGACTATGATTTAAGCGTTCATTGTGAAAGGCTAAAAACGGTGCAACCCCGCCTACTATCTTGATAGTTTCTAAGAGTTTTTCCATTCATTGATTTTTGATTGACTGCGTTGTAACATTTCTTGGGCATGTGCTAAGCTTTGTGAAGTCATTTCCACACCACCTAACATACGCGCAATTTCTTCAACACGTTGTTGGCTATTTAGGGCAATAATATGAGCATGGGTATTTTCTTGGTGAAACGTTTTGTTTACTTGTAAATGATGATCACCTTGAGAAGCAACTTGTGGCAAATGTGTAATGCATAGTACTTGGCGTTTTTGCCCTAAATGGCTCAATGATTCTCCTACAATTTCAGCAACGCCACCCCCAATGCCGACATCTACTTCATCAAATACCAAAATGGGTACACCGCTACTTTGGGCAGTAACTACTTGTATTGCTAAACTAATCCGTGATAATTCACCACCGGAAGCGACTTTTTGCAGTGGCTTGGGTGCATGACCAGGATTAGTCGTCACTAAAAATTCAATCATATCACTCCCCATTGCTGCTGGAGGAGCCTCTTCATCAGCATTAACAGTAATGACTAAATATCCCCCTGGCATGCCCAGTTTATGCATTTCAGCCGTCATTTTCTCACTTAATTGTTGTGCGGTTTTGAGACGTTGTTGATGCAATTCCTCAGCCGCCACACGATAAGCTTGCAGGCTATCACTGAGTTCTGCTTCGAGGCGGTTAGCATTTTCCTCATAATTTTCCAATTCATTCAATTGCTGACTCAAATCCTCAAAATGAGCAGGTAATTCAACAAAACGAACTCGGTGCTTACGAGCGAGGTCTTGAAGCAGAGACATCTGTTGTTGAAACTCATATAAACGTGCTGCGTCAATATCCAAATGATGCAAATAATGGCGCAATTCTCTCACCGCTTCTTGCGTTTGAATAATAGCACTTTCTAATAATGTGGTGATGTTTGAAAGTTGAGTATCATGTTGTTGCACCTCTTCCAAAAGATTATTGGCATGATTAAGAGCAAAAAGCGTTGAACCTGACTCTTCATTATCAAGTAATCCCAATGCTTGTTGGCTATTTTCTAATAATTTTTGTGCATTAGCCAGGCGGCGATATTCGTTTTCCAAGTCAGCAAGTGCTTCTGTTGTTAATTCAAATTCTTCAAGTTCCTGCATCTGGTAACGTAAAAAAGCCATTTTCGCTTCACGATCTTCACCACCCAAATCATCTAAATCCGTTTTTAGGGACTTCCAACGTTGATAAATTTGAGTCACCCGTTTTAAGACATTCTGAGCGGGGCTTATATCATCAAGTAACTGACGCTGTACATCAGATTTGAGTAAAGATTGATGCGCGTGTTGTCCATGAATATCTATTAAAAACTCACCTAATTGACGTAAAGTTTGCACCGATACCGGTTGATCATTAATATAACCTCGCGAACGCCCATTATGATTAATCACGCGGCGCACGAGACATTCATTTCCACCTCTCAAATCTTTTTGTTCTAACCACATCATTGCAGCGGGGGGTAAAGTAAAAACCGCGTTCACCTGTGCCGTTTCACTACCTTGTCGCACAACACTGCTATCAGCTCTTTCACCTAATACCAGGCTAAGCGCATCAATTAAAATAGATTTGCCAGCCCCGGTTTCACCAGTAATAATGGTCAGTCCATTATTTAGGTGCAAGTTCAACTGTTCAACAATCGCAAAATTTTCAATTTGTAAATAATGCAGCACTTTTTCAGTTATCAGTTATCAGTTATCTCAGTTTCACGCAAACGTTTTTGCGGCTGCAAAAACGTTTGCGTGAAAATCAGTTCACAATGAACCTAGCGGTTAGTTTGTGTTTCATAATTAATCACAGAATGGCTATAAGTTGATTTGCTCCAATCTAATTTGGCGCGTAAAGTCGCATAGTGATCATGCCCCTGTGGATGAATTAGGCAAATAGATTCGCTTAGTTTTTTAATGATAATTTGATCTCCTGGCTTAAGCGTTTGACACAATACACCATCTCTGTTTAACTGAGCTTGTTCTACTCGATCACACGCTACGGTAATTTGTATGCACGAATTACCATCAATAACCAGTGGACGACTGCTCAGGGTATGCGGACAAATAGGTACCAATACCAAAGCATTCAAGGACGGATATATTATAGGTCCCCCGGCTGAAAGCGCGTAAGCAGTCGAACCAGTGGGGGTTGCCACCACTAAACCATCAGCGCATTGACTATTAACAAAATGTCCATCAATTATCGTTTCAAAAGTAAGTATATGTGACATATTCCCGCGATGAATAACAATATCATTTAAAGCATTACAATAAGATAAACAACGTTTGTCACGATAAACTTCGGCATAAATTAACAGACGTTCTTCTACATCATAAGCACCTTCTAAAATATCACCCAGATATTTTTCCATCTCTGAAGGCGAAATATCCGTTAAAAAACCTAATCGTCCTAAATTAATACCCAATAAGCAGACATCGTATTTGGCTAATAAACGTGCTGCTTGTAATAATGTACCATCCCCACCAATTACAATAATTAAATCACAATGGCAACCCAACGCTTCAGTATTAGCAACAATCTTTAAATGGTTATGGCTGAAAACTAAAGCACTAGATGCATCAATTAATATATTAATATGACGCTTTGTTAAAAAATTTATTAAAACTTCTAAACAATTTTTGACTTGAACACCACCACGTTTAGCAATTAATCCTATACTTTTAAACATATTCAATTATTCAGTAGGGGCAATCCTTTGTGATTACCTATTCTTAGGTTTGCAAGTTATTATGACATTCTGATTTAAAAATTTCATGATATATGTTGGAAAGTTTTTTAACATTTTAGAAACCCTGTTTTTTAGACTTCGCATGGATAAAAACGAGACTTTTTGTTTCGTGAATTTCCGAAACACAAACAGAAAGTCCAATATTAACCGTTCACAGTCTAAAAAAAACGACTTAACCTTGAAATAAAATTTAAATAGATTTATACCAAGGCTAACAAATTTTAATAAAAGAGTCATGTTTTTTCAGGGCAAGCATAAAGGTGTATAGCCTACAATAATATCCATACATAGAGTGATAACAATATTCATACATAAGCTGCACACCCTTGTGCTTGCCCTGATTCGTGACGTTTTTTCAAAAAATAGTATTTCTAACATGTTAAGTAGTTACTAAAAAATGAGCTATTTATTAATTAATTAGTATTTAATTATTAATTGAGCATTTTTATGAAATAATCATTTTGGCTTTATTGACTAAAATTTTTAAACTAAGAGCCTTCAACAATTAATCACTCAAATAATGATTCAAAATAACCCAATAAATGAACGTGCCCAGCAGTTATTAAAAGTATTAGTCAATCGTTATATCCGTGAAGGACAACCCATTGGATCACGTACACTATCACGCGATGCTGAACTTAAATTCAGTCCGGCGACTATTCGTAATGTGATGGCAGACCTAGAAGAAATGGGGCTGCTTTGCTCGCCGCATACCTCAGCCGGGCGTATTCCTACAGTACGTGGTTATCGACTATTCCTTGATACTTTATTGCAAGTGAAACCCGTCAATCGTATACAAGAACAACATTTACGTCGCCAATTCACCCAAAAAAAATGTAAGAGTTTGTGGGAACAAACCTCTAACCTATTGTCGGAAATTACCCATTTAGTCGGTGTGGTTATGCTCCCCAAACGTGATTCTAAAGCACTGCGTCATGTCGAATTTATTTCCCAATCAAAAAAACAAGTATTGGTTATATTAGTTTTTAACGATCAGGAAGTTGAAAATCGTATTATAAATACTAGCCGTCGCTATTCACCGGCTGAGCTACAAAGCGCCGCGAATTATTTAAATGACGCTTTTGGGGGTAAAAATATTAAAACCGTGCGTGAAAATTTGCTTCGTGAATTAAAAGAAACCCGCGAAAATGTTGACAAATTGATGAAAGTTGTCATAGAAATGGCAGAAAAAGCTTTTAATAGCTCGGATTTTAATGAACGCGATTTTGTGATGACAGGGCAAACTAATCTGATGGAAATCGCCGAATTGTCTAATATAGAAAAATTACGTGATTTATTTATCGCATTTAATCAAAAACGTGATATTTTGCACCTACTTGATCAAGCCATCAAAGCTCAAGGTATGCAAATATTTGTTGGTGAAGAATCGGGCTATGAAGTATTGTGTGATTGTAGTATCGTAACCTCTCCCTATACGGTTAAAGGTACAGTCATAGGAGTACTCGGTGTCATTGGACCAACACGTATGCCTTATGAACGGGTGATTCCCATTGTCGATTTAACTGCCAAATTACTTGGTTCAGCCTTGAACCATCACTGACTTATCCCCATTCATTCCCTTTCTAAAGTGAGTGCAACAAAATCTAGGTTATAGTTGCGTTTTTTCAAATAAAGTTTTTTTAGACCATTCAGCAAATACTTTTTATTTGATTATGCGAATTAAAAGTAGGAGTGGAGTTCGTCGCTCACGCTCAGCGTGTTAGGTAGCCTATACATAAGCGACGGACTCAAGTAATCGTTTGAATTTAAAGAGGTTTCTGAACCCTTAATTCGCATTTACAATGTAAATGTCAGGTTATTTCTTCATTAACCATTAACCATTAACCATTAACCATTATTAATTATGACTAGCGATGAATCATTGCCTGAAAAAAACGCTTCTAAACTCAGTGATGTGAAGGATGCAGTGGGTGAAGCCCATGATACGACAGTACCTACTCCTGACACAAATCTTCCTGATTCGATGGACGCTTCTAATGACACGTCTATACCAGTGGATGATATACCCAATGTCGAATCAACGGATGCTGCTGATACTTCTACCACTGCACCTAAAACCGCTCACACAGTAGAAGAACTAAGCCAGCTGTTGGCTTCAGCCACACAAAAAGCGGAAAATCATTGGGAGAATCTGCTTCGCAAGCACGCTGAATATGATAATTTGCAAAAACGTATGAACCGCGATTTAGAAAATGCGCGTAAATATGCCCTGGAAAAATTTTCAACCGAATTGCTTGCCGTTAAAGATAGCATGGAGCTTGGTTTAGACGCGGCGGCTAAACCAGAAACTGATTTGAAAGCAATACAGGACGGCATTACGTTGACATTAAAAATGTTATCCGATGCCATGGCAAAATTTGGCGTAGTAGAAATTAATCCGTTGGATCAAAAATTTAATCCACAATGGCATGAAGCTATGGCGATGCAAACGCTGCATGAGGTGGAAGATGGCACCGTTTTACATGTCCATCAAAAAGGTTATCAACTTAATGATCGCCTTTTACGTCCAGCACGGGTAGTGGTAGCAAAGGGTATTCCGGTAGAAGAACCGCTTGAAAATCAAGGCTAAAACCCAATATCAATCGTTTCATTTTCAACTTGTAGTTACAAAGTAATGCTTTCGAGGTTTCCGTTTTTTTGAAGAAAAACGGAAACCTCGAAATGAAGTCATTAGAATTTAGACTGAATTAACACAACTTATTGATTTTATTAATATTATTGAAAAAATGGGTATAATGTCTATATATTCATTAACCATTGTTTTAGGAGAATAGACTGATGAGTAAAATTATTGGTATTGATTTAGGAACCACAAATTCCTGCGTCGCGGTTATAGAAGGTGAAGCTAAGCGCGTCATTGAAAACAGTGAAGGAGGACGTACTACACCCTCTATTGTTGCTTATACCGGCGACGAAGAAGTCTTAGTAGGACAATCTGCTAAACGTCAAGCTGTTACCAACCCAGATAATACCTTATTTGCTGTGAAACGCCTGATTGGTCGCAAATATAAGGATAAGGTTGTGCAGCGTGATGTGGATATGGTCTCCTACAAAATCGTCGAAGCTGACAATGGCGATGCTTGGGTCGCTGTCAAGGGTAAAAAAATGGCACCACCTGAAATTTCAGCCAGGGTGTTGATGAAAATGAAAAAAACCGCCGAAGACTATTTAGGTGAGTCTGTGAACGAAGCGGTTATTACGGTCCCAGCCTATTTTAATGACTCCCAACGTCAAGCGACCAAAGATGCGGGACGTATTGCCGGCTTGGATGTCAAACGCATTATTAACGAGCCAACCGCAGCGGCTTTGGCTTATGGCATGGATAAAAAACGGGGTGATGCCAAAATTGCGGTGTATGACTTGGGTGGTGGCACGTTCGATATTTCGATTATTGAAATTGCGGAAGTGGATGGGGAACACCAGTTTGAGGTGCTATCTACTAATGGTGACACATTTTTAGGGGGTGAAGACTTCGACTTACGCATCATTGAATATTTGGTTGATGAATTCAAAAAAGATAGCGGGATTAATTTAAAAAAGGATCCCTTGGCTCTACAACGCCTGAAAGAAGCGGCGGAAAAAGCTAAGATTGAACTGTCTTCAAGCCAACAAACCGATGTCAATTTGCCTTATGTGACGGCGGATGCGAGTGGACCGAAACACCTAAATATCAAATTGACCCGCGCTAAACTGGAATCTTTAGTTGATGATCTCGTTGAACGTACTTTGGGACCCTGCCAAACTGCCATGAAAGATGCCAATTTGTCTGCCGGGGATATTAACGAGGTGATTTTAGTCGGTGGACAAACTCGTATGCCATCGGTGCAAGAAGCGGTTAAAGGTTTGTTTGGTAAAGAAGCACGTAAAGATGTCAATCCCGATGAAGCGATTGCCATTGGTGCTGCCATTCAAGGCGGCGTCTTAAGTGGTGATGTGAAAGATGTGTTGTTGTTGGATGTGACCCCATTATCTTTGGGTATTGAAACCATGGGCGGTGTCATGACTAAGCTGATTACCAAAAATACCACAATTCCAACTAAACACTCACAAATATTTTCCACTGCCGATGACAACCAAACGGCGGTAACCGTCCATGTATTGCAAGGTGAGCGTGATGTTGCAGCGGCTAATAAGTCGTTAGAAAAATTTGATTTGGTTGGTATTCCAGCAGCACCGCGTGGTGTACCACAAATCGATGTCACTTTTGATATTGATGCTAATGGTATCTTGCACGTTTCGGCTAAAGATAAGGCGACTGGTAAGGAACAATCTATTTCCATCAAAGCTTCCAGCGGTTTGTCTGATGACGAGATAGACCAAATGGTTAAAGATGCTGAGACTCATGCTAGCGAGGATAAGAAGTTCCATGAGTTGGTTGAAGCTCGTAACACGGCTGATAATTTGATTCATTCGACCACAAAATCTGTAAAAGATTTAGGCGATAAGGTCAGTACTGATGATAAAACGGCCATTGAAGCCGCTATTGATGATCTCAAGGAAGTGCTGAAAGGTGATGACAAAGAAGCCATTACGGGCAAAACGCAAACTTTGGCAGAATTATCAGGTAAAATTACACAGCAAGCTTATAGTCAAGCCGGAGAAGGTGGTCCTGATACTGCTGGTTTTACTGAAGCCGCTCAAGCTGCAAATGAAAAAGGCAAAGATAAGCAATCTGATGTGGTTGATGCTGAATTTGAAGAGGTAAAAGACGGTAAAAAATAAACTGATTAAGTAGGCGCAGTGCTATAGTTTTTCAGATAATTCGTTTTACAAGACAGTAACCAAGTTTCCTAAAGAAACTTGGGTCCGACGATTTGATTTATCTGAATATCTATATAAAGTATTGCGCCTATTTTTTTGTCCAACATATAGTAATACAATTGATAACTGATAACTGATAACTGATATGGAAAAACGTGATTATTATCAAGTTCTTAATGTACAAAAAAACGCTTCTGGCGAAGAGATAAAAAAATCCTATCGCCGTTTGGCAATGAAATATCATCCAGATCGTAATCCAGATAATAAACAAGCAGAAGACAATTTTAAAGAAGTTAAAGAAGCTTATGAAATTTTAAGTGATGCGCAAAAACGGGCAGCTTATGATCAGTTTGGACATGCTGGTATTGACGCTAGTATGGGTGGCGGTGGTTTTGGAGGTGGTTTTGGAGGTGGTTTTGGCGATATAGGTGATATTTTTGAAAGTGTATTCGGTGGGGGTACGAGGGGTGGAAGTCAAAATGTGTACAGGGGAAATGATTTGCGCTATGATTTGGGCTTATCGCTTGAAGAAGTGGCAGGTGGAACTGAAGTTAAAATCCGTGTTCCTACACAAGTCACTTGTGACACTTGTCATGGTAGTGGTGCCAAACCTGGTTCTAGCCCCAAAATGTGTCCACATTGTGGCGGGCATGGTCAAGTACGCATGACCAGAGGATTTTTTTCTGTACAACAAGCCTGTCCTAGCTGTCGTGGTACCGGGAAAATCATCCCTGCCCCTTGTCCTCAGTGTCATAGTAGCGGACGAGTTCAGGAACACAAAACCTTATCTGTCAAAGTGCCACCAGGAGTGGATAGTGGTGATAGGATTCGCTTATCTGGAGAAGGTGAAGCTGGGGTCAATGGTGGACCTACAGGCGATTTATATGTACAAGTTAATGTACGTCCTCATCCTATTTTCACTCGTGAAAATAACCATTTATTTTGTGAAGTACCGATTAGTCTTGTCAGCGCAGCTTTAGGAGGGGAGTTGGAAGCACCTACTCTAAATGGTCGTGTTGTGCTTAAAATTCCCCCAGAAACACAAACGGGCAAACAGTTCCGTATTCGGGGTAAGGGCGTTAAACCGGTGCGCGGTGGTTTAGCAGGTGATTTACATTGCCGTGTGGTAGTCGAAACGCCAGTTAATTTGACCCCTCAGCAAAAAGAGTTACTTAGAGAATTTGAGAAAAGTATGCATAAAAGTAAACGTCATAGTCCTAAACAAAGTTCATGGTTAGATGGCGTTAAAAAATTTTTTGAAGATATGAAAAATTGATTCACAACTCCAATAAGAATATTTTTTCAAAAAATTGTTCAAGATGATTCTTAACCCTTAAAGAAATCCGATTTTAAAAAAATCGGATTTTTTATATTCAAGCTTTTAGTTAAGGTAGAATTTGATGAAAACAAATGTTGCAATTGCCGGTGCCGCCGGTCGAATGGGACGTAGGCTTATTGAAGCTTGTATCCATGAAACTAATACGATTTTAACCGTAGCACTTGAACATCCAGAAAGCAAGCTGGTTGGTAGTGATGCGGGTGAATTAGCTGGGGTAGGTTCGCTTGATGTTTCCCTGGTCAATAATTTGAATGCCGTTGTCACTCATTTTGATGTTTTAATAGATTTTACCTCCCCAGAAGCAACCTTAACTCATTTAGCCGCTTGTCGTGCAGCCCGTAAACGCATGGTCATTGGTACAACCGGTTTATCGGCTCCCCAACGTGAGATAATCGAACAAGCAGCACAAGATATTGCAATTGTCTTTGCTCCTAATATGAGTGTGGGGGTCAATCTGGTTTTTAAATTGGTGGAAGTAGCTGCTCAAGTGCTTGGTGATGATTTTGATATTGAGGTGATTGAAGCCCACCATCGTCATAAAGCCGATGCACCGTCCGGTACGGCTCTGCACATGGGTGAAATCATCGCTAAAACGCTAAAGCGTGAATTATCGGAATGTGCGGTATATGGACGACACGGAAAAACAGGGGAACGTGATCGTCATACGATTGGTTTTGAAACCATTCGTGCGGGTGATATTGTTGGTGAACACACTGTTATGTTTGCAGATGTGGGGGAACGCATTGAACTGACTCATAAAGCATCAAGTCGCATGACCTTTGCCAACGGTGCAATACGGGCTGCGCAGTGGATTATGCAAAAAGACAAGGGATTGTTTGATATGCAGGATGTGTTGGGGTTGCGTTAAATGGATAAGAATGAGCAAAGCTTTGAAAACCTGACAGGTTTCTAAAACCTGTCAGGTTTAGTTGTTAATAATGTTGATATTTTTATGGGCTATATTCTTCCAGTTTTTGTACTATAAAAGAACAGATATCTTGACTAATCTGTTTGCTTGATTGTGTAAATTTAGACAGTACTTCGTCGTAGGATGAAAAAGCCTCATCTTTTACAAAAATTGGGGTCATGTTTTTGTGAGGTGAAGCTTCCCCATCATCAACACGATGATGCCCAAAACCTCTTTTATGGTCCCATGAAATGACACGCTCATTTCCTGAACGATCATAACACAATTGAAAACTAATAATTTGACCAGGGTTATTTTGCCAGATAAATAGATCAAAATAATCATCTTGAAACCAACGTTTGATATTAAAACGTTCATCTTGTTTTAAGTGAAATTCACTCAACATTTTATCATACCACCTTATTTTTATAGGTGATTTTATTAAATATACCGGTTTTAAAGAAATACTATTTGCAAAAAATAGTATTTTTAACACACCTGAATGTGATGGTATATTTTGTATAATAAATCACCCTAATCATTTAATACGAATTTTATTTTTCATTCATTAAATTAATAATCAGCGTATCCGTTAATCTGATGCTATTAACAAAAAATGCGACGTATAAAATGACTGCGTTGTTAATCTGATTCACAGGCTTTAAAGATTTTTTATCGACTATGTCAATATAATCTATTTCTAGCAAATGTTGTGCCATAATTATTTTTTTCATGGCAGTCAAGACGATACGCGTTTCAGATTCCCCTTTCCTAATCAGGTTTTCTCCATACTTCAGGGCGTGGTAAACTTTCAACGCTGATTGACGTTGTTTGTCGGAAAGCTTGACATTTCTTGAACTGAAAGCTAAACCATCAGCGTCTCGGAGTGTGGGTATGCCTATTACTTTAATGGCGGGAAAATAAGTTTCTGCCATCTTTGTAATGATTGCCAATTGCTGAATATCTTTTTCGCCAAAATAGGCGTGATCTGGCTGCAATATTTTGAATAATTTATGAACAATTGTCGCAGAAGCGTCAAAAAACCAAGGATGTAATTTCCCATCTAATTGGTAAACCATCTCATTAGGCACTCTGATTAACTCATCAATACTATTTTGAACCTTTGGTTCAATCACAAAACGTTCAGGATCACGAGCCTTAAATTCATCATTTTGGAAAGGAAAAAAATCGTCTAAGTATCTGACAAATGGGAACATTTCCTTTATTGTTGGATGAAAAATCAGAGTTATCCGTTTTTTTTTGGCTATCACTTTATCCAACTCAAAATCGCTTGGGTATTCGATAAAGTGTTTTTTCCTAAACTGCATGGGATTTAAGAAAATGCTAATAACGGTGACATCATTTTGTTCACGCGCCTTTTGCATTAGTAATTGGTGTCCCTTATGCAGTCCTCCCAAAGTGGGTACAAAGCCAATCTTTTTACCCTTTGCTTTGATTTCAGCAATGTATGTGCTTGCTTTTAAAGCAGATTCTATAATTTTCATTATAATAATTGGTTAATGGTTATGGTTAATTAATGGTTAATGGTTAATGGTTAGGAATGTGCCTGTTATTCCTGCTAGACTCAGGGCAGGCGCGTGGAATAACCATTAAGCATTATTAACACGGAATCAGGTTAATGTGTGAACAAGAATTTCGTTTTACTGAACATGATTTTAATTTATTGCGGACATTAGTTTCTGTCCACACCGGCATTTGTTTGTCAGAGCATAAACGGGAAATGCTTTATAGCCGCTTATCACGTCGTTTGCGCCTTCTTAATTTGAAGAGTTTCTTTCAATATTATAAGCTGCTAAAAATGGAAGGCGGTGAAGAGTTAGTTCATTTTATAAATGCTGTGACAACTAACCTAACCGCTTTTTTTCGTGAACCACACCATTTTGAGTTATTAGAAAAAGAATTGCTACCCCAATTGCTCATAAAAAAACAAGCCACGCGCCGTCTTCGTATTTGGTCAGCAGGTTGCGCTAGTGGTGAGGAAGCTTATTCAACTGCGATGGTGCTTAAGGAAATCGTGCCGAACGATTGGGATGTCAAAATTCTAGCAACCGATTTAGATTCTCAAGTACTCGCCACCGCTCAACTAGGTATCTATGAAGACGAAAAAATAACAGGTGTGTCAGTTGAAAGAAAGCATCGTTGGTTTAAAAAAGGAAAAGGGGTACAAACCGGATGGGTACAAGTCATACCTAACATACAAACGTTAATTTCCTTTAAACTTCTTAATTTGATGAATAATTGGCCAATGCGTGGTCCTTTTGATATTATCTTTTGTCGTAATGTGGCGATTTATTTTAATAAAGCCAGCCAAAAAATTTTATTTGAACGATTTGCTAATATTATTGATGATCAGGGCTACTTATTAATAGGGCATTCTGAAAATTTATTTCAACTCAGTAGCCGTTTTCGTTTATTACGACAAACTGTGTATGTCAAGTGTTAATTAATCATTCAGAAAATTTTAGTATATGATACAGTCTTTTCCACCGTGTGTTTTGCCTGGTTATGAGCATATTATACGTTATTGGGATGCTCATAACCATCATTCTGTTGCCAAAATATTGCCGGGCGAGTATTATGTCACTTGTCATGATGAAATTTTAATGACTGTCGTTGGTTCTTGTGTTTCAGCTTGTATTCGCGATTGTGTTAGTGGCATTGGCGGTATGAATCATTTTATGCTTCCCTTTATGTTTTCGGATAATTGGGAACTTCCCTGTACGGCAAGTCGTTATGGTCGCTTCGCAATGGATTGTTTGATTAGTGATATTTTGAAATACGGGGGACTTTGGAAAAATCTTGAAGTGAAGTTATTTGGTGGGGCACATATTATAAAAAATATGAGTGAGATTGGACAAAAAAATATTGATTTTGTGAAAACGTACATAGAAACCGAGGAGTTGACTTTACTCGCTGAAGATCTTGGCGATATTTATCCACGTAAAATATTGTTTTATCCTGTCAATGGACGAGTGCGTGTTAAAAAGCTGCTTCATAATTCATCATTTGTATAATTGGATGGGAACCGGTGTGTCTAAAAAAATAAAAGTGTTAATTGTTGATGACTCTGCATTATTTAGGCAAGTTTTAACCAAAATATTAAACTCCGCTTATGATATTGAAGTGGTTGGTAGTGCTGCTGATCCCCATATTGCGCGGGAAAAAATTAAGCGTTTAAATCCGGATGTGTTAACTTTAGATATAGAAATGCCACGTATGGATGGTTTGGATTTTCTTAAACACTTGATGCGCTTACGACCAATGCCGGTTGTAATGGTGTCGGTATTTACTCAAGCAGATGCCGAAATCGCCCTTCAGGCACTGGAATGTGGTGCTATCGATTATATCCGTAAACCGCAAATTGATATTACTCAAACCCTTGAATCTTTTTCAGATGAAATTATTAACAAAATCAGAATAGCTGCCCTTGCTAAAGTACAGCCTGAAAAATTTTTATCAAAACTAACACCTAAAGCCACTTCTAAATATCCACCCGATGTTATTATTAGTCAAGTTCCAACCCAGCGTCATTATGTTAAAACGGAAAAAATTATCGCTATTGGGGCTTCCACAGGCGGCACTGAAGCTATCAAAGTCTTATTAATGCAAATGCCTGCTAATGCACCTGGCATTGTGATTAGCCAACATATTCCCGCAACCTTCAGTTATTCTTTTGCAATGCGAATGGATCAACTTTCATCAATGAATGTTTTTGAGGCTCAAGATGAGCAAGAAATATTACCAGGCTGTGTTTATATTGCGCCCGGCGATTCCCATTTATTAGTTGAGCGTGCAGGTTTACATTATATTTGTCGTTTACACCAAGGTGTACCCGTGAACCGTCACCGCCCTTCAGTCGATGTGTTATTCCGTTCTGTGGCGCAAAGTGCTGGACCTAATGCAATGGGTGTGATTTTAACCGGTATGGGTGATGATGGGGCGCGTTGTATTAAGGAAATGCATGAAACCGGAGCGGTTACTATCGCGCAAGATAAAAAGAGTAGTGTAGTGTGGGGTATGCCTGGTGAAGCGATTAAACATGGCGGGATAGATTATGTTTTACCCTTACCTCAAATTGCCAATAAATTACTTTCATTTTAAAGAAGCATCCGGGGGTAATTGATTATGATTAAATTTTATCGAAATTTGCTGATTTTTATCGTGTATTTTGGCTTTAATGCCCTCATTTATGCAGAAGAAAGTTCTACTTCTTCCTCAACACTTAGTAATAATCCAATTTATATCAATGGATATAACCAGGGATTCGCAGAAGGTATGGCACTTTGTCAAAAAAGCCCTCGTGCCTGTGGCATCAGTATTAATGCGACTATCGGTGGAATCACTGAAGAAGAAATTAAAGCAGATTGTAGGCTTGATCCCGCGAGTTGTGGTATAGAAACGGAAAATGCTGAAGGCTCTGCTGAAGAAGGTATCGCGCAATGCCAAAATGATCCTAAATCCTGTGGCATAGACGTTGAGCAAAATATAGCTTGCCCCACTCAAACTGACACGGAAATTTGTTCCAATAATTCTACCGACGGTGAAATAAACTTAACGGGCACCCTAGAGGAAGGGATTCAACAATGTCAAAAAGATCCTTTATCTTGTGGTATCAGTGTCAATCCGAGTGTCAATGATGCTATCCAAGAGATTATCGCACAATGCCAGAAAGAGCCGAGTGCTTGCGGTATTAATACTTCAACACCCCATTCCGATGAAGTTTGTACGCCAACTCTTGTTCACGGTTCTTTATCGTTGAGCGATGGTACATTATATTTACCGGCGATTGATGTTCCTACTGCATTTGATGGAACAGTAACGACTTATCAGGTAGAAATGGAATTGATACCAGGGCGTGAACCGCTCTCATTTTCAATAAAAGGTGTTGTGCCAATTGAAGACTAGATAAATAAATTTATACGCATAAGGGCAATCATAAAGGATTGCCCTTACATTTTTGAAATTATTTGAAAAACTCGAAAAACTTGGATGCGCCGGAGAAATGCAAAAAGCAACACTTATGGTAGCAAATCATTTAGAAAAATAAGTTGAAGGCTTAAGAAAGACATTAGAACTAGAAAAACAGCAAAATTAAGTTCGTGAATCTAGGATAACCAATATGACATCTCATACGATATTAGTTGTTGACGATAGCCGAGTTTCTAGAATGCTAGTACGTGCTATTATTGATAATGCTGATAAGCAAGCTAAATTTGTTGAAGCCTGTAATGGGGAAGAAGCCCTTATTAAAACTGAATCCGTTCAAATGACTATTGCAATTCTTGATTTAAATATGCCTGGGATGGATGGGTTGGTATTAGCAAAAAAATTGCTCAAACGTTTCCCAAAAGCAAAAATCGGTTTATTAACCGCCAATATTCAGGAAATAGTGCGCGAAAAAGCTAAAGCACTTGGTATTACTTTTATTCCAAAACCTATCACTGAAGAAAAAATTTTGAATTTCCTTTATTAATGATTAAATGTAACCACTTTCCAAAGCGTTCCACAAATTCTGGATGTAAGAAAAAGAGTGTCAGGTTTGTCGCTTTTTCAAACCAGAAATGCCAAAGCTAACACTGTTACCACTAATAAATATAAGGGCGTGTAACTAAGACGGTAAAAGCTATGGAATGCGCCCGCTAATACTTGCGCTAAATGGACTAAGCTTTGCTCTAATTTGACAATGCTCCCTTTAAACCAGGGTCCAATCACGCGCATAGTGCCTGGATAGAAATTATGCGTAAAGTTATAACGGATATCCGAGGATAGAAAATGTCCACCAGCGTAATTATCCCATTGATGGGTAATAAAGCGTCGGTTACCCAGGAAGAAAATGACCGCGCCGATGCCAACCCCATAAAAGAAGATACCGGTCACCAAGAGCATATTGAGACTGCCGTTTGGCAAACTGATTCCGCCTAAGTGGTGAACTAGGGGTGCGTAGCCTAAAGCGATTTGTGCTTTATCGACTAAAGCGAGTGCCAATCCTGGCATTACGCCTGTGATGAAAGCAATACCTGCTAATATTAGCATCGGTACAGACATAGTCCAGGGAACTTCTTTAATTTCATAGTGTTCTTTACGCAGTTGCCCTAAGAAAATATTGTGAATCAGTTTATACACACTTAGAATTGTTCCCAAGGTGCTAATGGAAGCTGCTACTAATAATAAGGGCATTTCAGATTCTAATAATGCTTTATAAATCAACCATTTAGATACAAATCCATTTATTGGCGGTAAACCGGCTAAACCAATGATACCCATCAGCATAACAATATAGGTTAGTGGCATTTTCACAATCAATCCGCCTAAACGATCTAAATCCGTTGTACCGGTGCGGTGCATCACAGCTGTGACGGCTAAAAATAATGCTGCTTGATAAATGGCATAATTAAAAACGTGTAATAAACCACCTGTCACACCCATCGGTGTCGCAATTGCAATGCCCAATAACATCAATCCCCCTTGCCCGATACCATGCCAAGCTAGGAGTAAGCGGGCATCACTTTGTTGTAAAGCGATAAAAGTGGGAATAACGGCAGTCAGGGCTGCTATCCATATCAATAAACTACGTGCATTTAAAAATCCATACTCATTTCCTATGAGATGGGATATCACAAACGGTTTGAAAAAGATTAAAATGAGGGCAAATAAGCCCATTCTGGCTGCAATAGCACTGATAAATGCGGCATTTGCCCCTGGCGTTTCAGCATAAGCATCTGCTTGCCATAAGTGGAAGGGCATCAAACCCATTTTGATTGCAAATCCACTGCTGAAAAGTAGTACTAGCCCCCATAAGATTGAGCTAGATAACTGGGGCAAAGCTTCCCAAAAGGCTGCAAATTCTAAGGAACCCACTTGGAGATAGATAAGCACAATACCGGTGAAAATAGCCATCGCGCCGCTCATGGCATAAATAAGGTAACGAAACGCAGCATCTGCTGCTTTACCCCCGTGTTCAGTCATAATCAAAAAAGCAGCCCAGCTAACCAATTCCCAGCCAATAAATAGACTTAGAAAATCACCGCTAGAAAGCAAAATTAACATGGCTAAAACGTTCACCGCCATTGAAACATGCTGTAGGCGCATATCTTTTTGAGATTCTCCCCATTCACCGGCGGTGTACATGGAGGTGATTAATGCGGCTCCCACCGTGAGGATGGCAAAAAACCAGCCCAAGCCGGTCATTTCCCAATGGATTAGATTATCTAATACGGTGAAGGAAAAAGAAGAGGCAATGGGCATTTTATCCCATAAGCCAATCAGTACAAACAATTGCATAGCGTAAGCGAGCATAGCAAACCAACCGGCATAACGCCGCTTGCCTATCCAATAGACTAATGCAACCGTAAATAGAGATAACAGTATTAATAAATTGAGTAAGTTCATATTTATAATAGAATTTCAGAAAATGGGCTTTGAAGTTTCACAAGGGCGGAGACGCATATTTTTAATTATATCAAATCGTTTCAATAAGTTAAATAAAAATATCCTGGCTTGTTGATATATCAATTTTCTTACAAAACAATAACTTAGTTGTATTCTCCAAGTGGCAGCTAGTGAGACTTTATAAATATTTCGCTATTCTTTAAGTTTTATGATATAATCTCAAATTATTGTTTTCCAATGGAATGCAAACTTTAATTTGCCCTATCCAATAATAATTCATCCCTATTTTTGGCTGATTACAAGCCCTATAATTCACATTATTCCCATTAATGATTATTGAAGAAATTGTTTTAGATAATTTTGGTATTTATAAAGGTCATCATGTGGTTCAATTGACTCCACATTCTCCCAAAAAACCTATCATTTTATTGGGGGGACTGAATGGCAGTGGAAAAACCACTTTGTTGGAAGCATTACAACTTACGCTCTATGGTAAATTTGCCAAATATTCAACTGGCAACAAAATGAACTATTTTGATTATTTACGCAGGATGATTAATTACCATACTGAACCTAGCCAGGGAGCTTCCCTCCAATTGCAATTTAAACATTTTAGGGAAGGAAAAGAAGAATCAATCCGCATTCATCGCTCATGGCACAGCAGTGGTAAAGGTATCAAAGAAACCGTAGAAGTCAAACGTGATGGAATATTAGATTCAGTCATCACAGAACGTTGGTATGAATACGTTGAAGAATTTATACCCGCCAGGATATCGAATTTATTCTTTTTTGATGGTGAAAAGATTGAAGCCCTTGCGGATACTAATAAAGCAGCTATTCTGATCAAAACAGGTATTCAAGCATTATTGGGGCTGGACCTGGTTGAACGTTTATCCACTGACTTATTGATGGTAGAACGTAAGCGTAAAATACAAGTCCGCTCACAACAAAGTGATAATCATATTACCGCCTTGGAAGCAGAAGTTGAACGATTTACAAACCAACTAAAAGAGATAGTCCAACAAAAAAGCGAGGTTCAAAATTATCTAGCGCAATTGGAAAAAGAGCAAGAGCAGTTAATTGAAGAATACCGTCGTGAAGGAGGTGAACTGTTTGAAGAAAGAACACAGATTGAGGCACAACTTGAAACAGCTCAAAAAAATTTATCTCAAATTGAAAAACAATGGCGTGAAGTTGCGACAGGAGACGCCCCATTATTAATGGTACAGGATTTACTTGAGCAAACAAAATTACAAGCGTTTCGAGAACATGAAGCTAAACATAACAGTCAAATTCACCAGGAACTTGATAAACACGATGCTGCAATACTTGACTTATTAAAACAGCATACCGTCAACAGTGCAGCCTTGAAGGCTATAAAGACTTTTATGAAGGAATATAAAAATCAACTTCAAAAGTCTATAAAGACAGAATGTTATCTTAATACAAATCCCATGTTTTTTAACCGTTTACAAGATAGCTTTTTGGAAGAAATACAAGCATCAGCTAATACACTAGTAGCACGATTGTTTTGTATGACTGATGAAATTAATGACTGTGAACGAAAGCTGGCTAGTATTCCCGACCCAGAAAGTTTAGAAAGCATTACCCAACAACGTAAGGAGAAGCAAAAGGCAATCAAAAAGGCAAAATTACGAATCGAAATTGCGGAACAAGAACAAGAACGTATTAGTCAGGAATTGGAACGTAAAAAAAAGGGACTGACTGACGCTTATGAAATGGAAGTGCAAGAAGAATTTGCACATGAAGTGACTCATCATCTTATTAAACACTCTGAAAGAGTTCGTCAAACCTTAGAAAAATTTGATTTAGCGGTAACTCAAAAACATATTCGGCAATTGGAATCATTAATTTTAGATAGTTTTCATCAACTGAATCGAAAAGAACACTTTATTAATCAAATTGAAATTGATCCAAATGAATACACGTTAAGCCTTTATACAGTCGATCACAAAAAACTATCGCCAAAAAGTCTTTCAGCTGGTGAAAGACAACTGCTAGCGGTTTCTATTTTATGGGGCTTAAGCAGGGCATCGGGTCGCCCCCTACCGACAATCATTGACACGCCGCTCAGTCGATTGGATGGAGAACACCGTAACAATTTAGTCGATAATTATTTTCATCAGGCAAGCCACCAAGTGATCTTGTTATCAACTGATGAAGAAATTAATGAAAAATATCATCGCAAGCTAAAATCAGCGATAGGACGCGAATATCACATTACTTATGATAAAGATAAACAGGCGGCTAAAATTCATAAAGGATACTTTTTTTAAGTATCACCCTTAACCACTTTTGACGTAAAACCCAATTTGATTGGGTCCCATTAAAGCCAATAATAATGACGATTGAAACGGTTAGAATATCTGAAAAAGCCAAAATATATTTATTAGCACTTAAACGAAAAACCGGTATTCAAAATTGGAACGTGATTTGTCGTTGGGCTTTCTGCCTTTCATTGAAGGAGCCATCAATCCCTCCCAATGAAAAATTGCAAACCGACAGTTCAATAGAAATGACCTGGAAAGTTTTTGGTGGAGTAAACGCTGATGTGTATTTGGCTTTATTAAAGCAGCGTTGTAAATTGGATGGTTTTAAAGTAACCAATAAAATACTGAATGAACAGTTTAAGTTACACCTTCACCGAGGTATTGCTGACTTAGCGACTAGTATGAAGCTAAAAAATATTTCGACGTTGCTCGCTTTGATAGAAAATACATCAGCACAGCATAGTACAACGGATTGACGATTGGCGTATTTTTTATACAACGCTAAAATAGTCTCAATAATTTTTAATTTAATTGTAAAAGTTATAGCCATATAGCCGTTTGCAGTATATTAACCATTGAGACTCTTCAATGCCATTAAGTTAAGCCATAATGGCTTTGTTGAGACTCTTGCATCATTATCGCTTTATTAAACCTGCCAGGTTTTGAAAACCTGGCAGGTTTGGGTTGAAAATATTGAATTATCTTCTATTCTGTCGTAATTTATGAAAACGATAATTGAAAAAGCCGCTTTGATTCGTTTAGTTATATTTGATGTTGATGGCGTATTAACAGATGGTAGTCTTTACATAGGAGAAAATGGACAAGAATTTAAAGCATTTTATGCTCGTGATGGTTTAGGCCTGAAAATGTTACAATCAACGGGTGTAGTAATTGGTATTATCACTGCTAAAATTTCATCCATTGTGACACATCGGATGCAAGCATTAGGTATAAAACATGTTTATCAAGGCGCACAAGATAAACTAATCGCATTTAAACAATTATGTGAAAAATTACAATTACAACCACAACAAGTAGCTTATGTTGGAGATGATGTCAATGATGTGCCGGTCATGTTACAAGTCGGATTAGCTATTGCTTGTGCAGATGCCCATTTTTTAGTGATAAAACATGCCCATTGGCAAACAAAAGCAGCCGGGGGGCGCGGTGCAGCGCGGGAAGTGTGTGACTTAATTATGCAGGCTCAGGGGACAATGGTTAATTGTGAATTGTGAATGGTTAATTCTGAATGGTTAATTCTTAATAGTTAATGGTGTTAAAAATGGACGTGAGTCGTTGGGGTGGTTGGCTGGTTTTAATTAGTTTCGCATTGCTAACCACTTGGTTGGTACACAGCTTAGAGGTTGAATTTACAACTTTGACTGAGGATCACCATCAAATATCTGATTATACCCTGCAAAATTTTACCAGCATTCAGTTAGATGAACAAGGTCGATTGAAAAATAAATTGATAGCACATAAAATGATTCATTATCCTGAAACGAACACAAAATTGACCACACCGAATATGGTGTTTTATAAGAATGAACAACCAAGCTGGACGGTGCATGCCGAACAAGGTGAAGTGTCACCTGATGGTCATCAAGTTTGGTTACTGGGACGCGTGTCCATGCAGCGGGAAGGTATAAATCAACAAAGAGCCTTGGAAATTATTTCACGGGACGTGTGGGTACGACTAGATACTGAATATGCAGAAACGAAAGCACCTAGCTTGATTTTGACTCATAATAGTGAAACTCACAGTGTTGGGATGCGAGTTTTTATGCCTACGGAACAAGTAGATTTACTTTCACAAGTACGAGGACAGGTAATACTAAACAAGTATAAACCTTTTCGGACAACTGTCAATCCTGATAACTGATGACTGATAACTGATGACTGAAAAAATAGCTTTAATATTTGTAAGTGTATTATTTTCCATAAGTGCTTTTGCGTTATCCACTGACCGCGAACAACCGATTTTAATTGAAGCCGATAAAGCGACTATTGACAATATCAAACGAGTTGCCATTTATGAAGGTGATGTGATTATCACACAGGGCACCATTCGTATTAATGCAAATACAGTAACACTTAATTACACTCAAAAACAAGATATTGATAAAGTGACCGCAGTCGGTAAACCAGCCCGTTTTAAGCAACGTCTTGATGGTGGCGATGAGATCCGAGCTAATGCAAAGCAAATGGAATATAATGCCCTCAAAAATACACTATATTTACACGAAGAAGCAGAATTACGAAAAGTAAAAGGCAATAAAGACATCTACACTTCTAACGCACCCCGTATCATATACGATACTCAGAACGGTATTATTAAAGCTGACCGGGGACGAGTTTTCGTTAAAATTCAACCGCAGCACACACCTAAAAAATGAGTCGTTTATCAGCCCAACATTTAGCTAAACAATATAAATCTCGCCTAGTGGTCAAAGATGTCAGTTTCAACATCACCAGTGGTGAAGTCGTCGGATTGTTAGGACCAAATGGGGCGGGAAAAACCACTAGTTTTTATATGATGGTGGGGTTAATCCCTTGTGAACAAGGTTCCATTTTTTTAGGTGAACAGGATATCACTCGCCTTCCCATGCATAAGCGGGCTCTTCTGGGTTTGGGTTATTTGCCACAAGAGCCATCGGTTTTTCGCAAAATGACGGTTTCTGATAATGTTATGGCCATTTTGGAGGTGCAAAAGCACCTCACAAAAAAACAGTGCCAACAACGCCTTCCCTCACTTTTAGAAGATTTGCGTATACAACACATCGCTAATAATTTAGGGATGAGTTTATCCGGGGGAGAACGGCGGCGTGTTGAAATTGCTCGTGCCCTCGCCTCTGAGCCACGATTTATGTTGCTTGATGAGCCGTTTGCCGGGGTTGATCCACTTTCTGTTTTAGATATTCAGCGAATTATTGCTCAATTATCTCGTTTAGATATTGGTATTTTAATTACCGATCATAATGTTCGTGAAACGTTAGAAATATGTGATCGTGCTTATATTGTTAACGAAGGTGAACTCATTGCTTCAGGTGCGCCTGAAAGTATTTTACACAATGAACAAGTTAGAGAGGTTTATTTAGGGCACGATTTCAGGTTGTAATATATACTGATGTGAATTGGTTCACTGCGTAAGTTAATTGGGTAGGGAGAACCAAATTTGAGCCTAAAATCAATGGCAAACAGCTTTCTCAAGATTTTCGATGGGGCACGTCCCGAAAATTCCCAATTCCCGATTCCCATCAGTATAATTTGTTTTAAGATTTTAAGATTATGAAGCAAAGTATCCAAATACGTCTTGGTAACCAAATTACCATGACGCCACAATTACAACAGGCGATTCGTTTATTGCAGTTATCTCAGTTTGATTTACAAGCTGAAATTCAACAAAATTTGAATTCCAATATCATGTTAGAATTGGATGAGGATGAAGAGATTTTAGATTTTAGCTTGCAAGATGATTCCGAATCTTCCAATCTTGATTCTTCGGATGGTTTGAACGAGGAAGGTGGTGAAGTTGTGGATAATATTATCTCTGATAACATTCCCAATGATTTGGCTGATAGTGACTGGGATGATGTTTTTAGTGATTCTTTTAGCTTGTCTAGTGACTTTATGAATAGTAGTAGTGATGTAGGCAGTAAAGATTTAGAGGAGCTAAGTGGTACAGTGGATACTTTACAAGACCATTTGCGTTGGCAGCTTTCCTTAACCTCTTTTAGTGATTTAGATCGTGCGATTGCGATTGCTATTATAGATGCTATTGATGAAGATGGTTATTTACGTGCCTCACTTGATGAAATTGCGGTCAGTTTAGGTCATAAAAATAGTGTTGATATTATGGATGAAATTGAAACGGTTCTCCTTCGTATTCAACATTTTGATCCTTTGGGTGTAGGTGCTTTTAGTTTAGGCGAATGTTTATTGTTACAGTTGTCAAAATTTGAGCCTGATACGCCTATGCTGAAAGTGGCTAAACGTTTAGTCCGTAAGCATTTAGATTTGTTAGGTTCACATGATTATGCTCAATTAATGAAACGCATGAAGTTGTCTCGTGACGAATTACGAGTGGTGCTTAATCTGATTCAATCCCTCAATCCCCGTCCCGGTACACAATTGGGTACTTCGGAGACAAATTATGTCGTACCTGATGTTTTTGCTAAAAAAATCAATGGGTTATGGAAAGTTGAACTCAATTCTGATGTAATTCCCAAATTACGTATTAATAACCAATATGCTGGTTTTATATCTAAACATAATAATCGTGCTGATAATAATACTTTAAAAACGCATTTACAAGAAGCCCGTTGGTTTATAAAAAGTGTGAACTCTCGTCAGGATACTTTACTAAAAGTCGCTAAATCTATTGTAGTACGACAGTCTGACTTTCTTGATTATGGTGAAGAGGCAATGAAACCTTTAGTTTTACATGATGTTGCCGAAGAGTTAGATATGCATGAGTCGACTATTTCTCGTGTAACTACCAATAAATATCTTCATACGCCACGAGGCATTTTTGAACTTAAATATTTTTTTTCTAGTCATGTGAGTACTCAAAATGGTGGCGAATGTTCTTCTACTGCTATTCGTGCCATGATTAAGAAAATGGTGGCGACAGAAAATTCTGCTAAACCATTCAGTGATAATAAAATTGCTATTCTTTTATCTGAACGAGGGATTAAAGTCGCTAGACGTACAGTGGCGAAATATCGCGAAGCGATGGTTATACCTCCCTCTAATGAGAGAAAACGTTTAGCTTAAATGCGAATTCATTTTTCATTAATACCAGGAGCACTATAGATGCAACTCAATCTTAGCGGTCATCACATTGAAATTACTTCTGCTTTGCGTAATTATGTTTCCAGTAAGATGGAACGTTTGGAGCGTCACTTTGATCATGTGACTAATATGCATGTGGTTCTCAGTGTCGAAAAATTGCGTCAAAAAGCGGAAGCGACTTTGCACGTCAGTGGTGCTAACCTTTTTGCTAATGCAGAACATGAGGATATGTATGCTGCAATTGATGCTTTAACTGATAAATTGGATAGGCAAATTAAAAAACATAAGGAGAAACTCCAAGACCATCGTCAATCTGATGGGGGAGTTAGAGCTCATCTTAATGATTAAGGGCTGATGTTCGTCAGTATTTTTACATTTTGGCTTTCTATTTAGTGTTCGCCCTACGTCAAATATTTAATTGTAGAGCAGACAACCGCGAATGCCCATTTGTTGTAAATTTATTTTTTTGATAATCTATAGGGCAACGATAAGGTTTGCCCCTACATAATGTTTAGCTTTGCTGACTTATCGCTGACTTAATATCGTAGGGGTAATCCCTTGTGGTTACCCCCTTCCTTTCCGAAGTTCTTTTATGCACGTTCCTTACTTTTTTTGCGGCTAAAAATTGAGGTTTAAATAACTTCCATAACGTTCAAGCCAATCCAGGTTTATACTGGTTGCCCTTGAGTTTCGTGAAAACATTCTGTCATTATTTAATAAATATGCTAATCTCTGATATTTTAACTCCAGAACGGATGCTCTGTCATGTACAGGCGACGAGTAAAAAACGTATTTTTGAATATTTTAGTAAGTTACTCGCAGCTGATTCTATTTTGACTAGCCACGAAATTTTCGATGGTTTTCTCGCACGCGAACGATTAGGTAGCACAGGGCTTGGCTATGGTGTTGCTATACCTCATGCGAGGGTGGCTTTGAATCATGTCACTTTGGCGGCTTTTTTACAGCTTGAAGTGGGTGTCGATTTTGATGCGGTTGATAAACAACCCGTCGATTTGTTGTTTGCTTTGATGGTACCTGAAAATTCGAGGCAAGAACATTTAGATATTCTTGCCCTATTAGCTGCTATGTTTCGCAATGCTGAATTTTGTAGAAAAATACGTGAGACAGAGGTTTGTTTGGATAAATTTAATCTTTTAACCGGTTGGCAAGCTCCTTCGGTTTTGTTATGAGCAGGTTTGGTGTCGATGATTTTTTTAATCAAAATGCCGATGATTTAGCTTTGGTTTGGCGAGCTGGATGTAATGGCCAATTTCGTGCAATTGACCAAAATCTGACTAACGTGGGTTTTTTTAATTTCATTCACTTTCACCAAATTCAAATCATTGGTCATTATGAATTGACGTATTTAGATGCCCTTAGTAAGAAGACTTTCTTTGAATCGATTAAACACTTATTTGAAAATAATAATTTGGTTTGCATTATCGTTGTTGACGATCTGGTGGTTCCAGACGTTTTGCTGAGTGCCGCTGATGATTATCAACTTCCTTTGTTTACTTCTACACTGTCTGGCGAGACTGTTATTAGTTATCTCCACACTTCTTTGGCTAGTTTATTCGCACAGCGTACTATATTGCATGGTGTTTTTATGGATGTGCTGGGTATGGGTATTTTGATTATGGGTGAAAGCGGAACTGGTAAGAGTGAGTTGGCTTTGGAGTTAGTCAGTCGGGGTCATCGCTTGGTGGCGGATGATGCACCAGAATTTTCTGTAATCGGTCCTCATGCTATTGAAGGTGCTTGTCCTTTAGTAGGCATGAATGCTTTTTTGGAAGTTCGTGGCTTAGGTGTTTTGAATATACAAGCCCTTTTTGGTAATAGTGCTGTTAAAAAGAGTCAGGATTTAAGCCTCATTATACAGTTGGAAGCTGCTACTCCGGAACGTTTACAAAACTTTGATCGTTTACAAGGTGATTACCGTGTTCGCCATATTTTAGGTACTGAGATTTCTGAAATAGGTTTACCAGTGGCTCCAGGTCGTAATTTAGCCGTTTTACTTGAATGTGCAGTACGCAATTATAGTTTGAAAATGCAAGGTTATAATGCTGCCGATGATTTTTGCGAACTTCAACGACAAGCTATTTGTCAAGGTAATTAATTTTATGCTAACCGAAGCCTGTAAGATACTTGATACTTTTGATAACCCTAACCCTGAACGTGATTATACTATACTTTTCCGTATTCCTGAATTTACTTGCTTATGTCCAGTAACAGGGCAACCCGATTTTGCAACCCTGTTTTTAGAATATGTGCCGGATATTCTTTGTGTTGAGCTCAAATCATTTAAAAATTATATTGTGTCTTATCGTGATGTTGGGACTTTTCATGAGGCGGTAACTAATCAAATTCTTAATGATTTAGTGCTAGTTTGTGCGCCGCGTTTCATGCGCATACGTGCTAAGTTTAATGTGCGTGGTGGTATTTATACTACAGTGGTGGCTAAATATCTTGCGCCTGGCAGAACGCCGGTTCATTCTAATTCCTTAGGAGATTAATCGGATTTTTTGAGGGCGAACATAAGTGTTCGCCCTGATGCTCTGAAAAGCTCTGAAAGCTGCCCCGACGAAAATCCTGCGTGGCGACCACTGCACCTGAGTATACATTTTTTATCTTTTTCACCTTTTTAAAATACTTTTGTAAAAAATGATTCGTTTAAAAAATTTGTTAGCAATGCCGGTCGTAGAAAATACCCTTTATTTCATTGGCGGGATATTGTTTATTGGTCTGATCGTTTTTAGTTTGCTGCTAGAACCGTTTCTTGCCTTGGTTAAAAAAATTTATGGCGTTATGGGTCCAATCTTACGAATATTATTTGTCGGAATGATTGCCCTTATTTTAGGAATCTATTTTATTTTCTTCCTTATACGAAAAATACCCAGGATGATTAATTGGTTATTTGTCATCGGCTTTATAGCAATAGGTATTGTCTTGTATACGACTTTCTTTGAAATAAGCTTGGTTTTTATTATCACCGGCATTCTTATTTCTCCGTACACTGGTGAGCTTCTTCAAAATAAATTGGGTATCAATTTTGCCTCTAACATGAAGGTGATAGTTGCCTTATTAGCCCTTGTAACGGTTATTGTTTTGTTTAAAGAAGAAACGGAAGATAAACGCTTTTTTGTCGGTTTTTTAATTCAAACTGCTCAAATAGATTATGATAATGATAATGAACTTAATCAGTTAAGCTCCTATCTTTATGGAGTAGAACTTAAAAAAAGAAAAGAAACCTATCTTTCTCAGCGTGAAGAACTTCTTGCTTATTTACAGTTTTGGTCTGAAAACGATAATTACCTAAAGGTGATTAGTCAAGGTAGTGCTTATATTACTTTCGATTCTCAGATTAGACACTGGGTTGAAGAGGCTAATACCGTTTTAAACAAACAGAAAATCAAAAATGCGCTTGAACAAGTTCCTGAACTCATGAAAGCTAAAAAGTACAGGGAAGCTTACCATTTGGCGGCACCGTTAAAAGAAATACCTGAATTGCAAAAACAGGCTATTAAAGCTAAAAAAATAATTGATAAAGAAATTGCTAAGTTACGCTCTTTGTATGAGAAAGGTCGTTATAAAAAAGTTATCTTGAAAGGAACACCTTATGTTGAATCTGATTGTCAGGTTAGAAGATTGGTTAATAATGCCCAATTAGCAAAGGCTAAACTTGCTGAACATCGACGTTTTAATAAAGAAATCCAAAAAATTAATCAAACGATTAAAGCGCGTAAGTACGAGCAAGCTATTGATTTGGCGAAAAAATCTGAGTATGCTTTACATCCAAAAATATTGAAACTCATTGATAAGGCTAAACTTAAACGTAAACAGGCGGAGGAAAAGAAAATTCTTGCCAGATTACGCATTTTATCTCCAACGCATATAGAAACTCATATAAGGGAATATAGTCATTTGATTAAACTATTTCCAGAAAACCAAAAATATCAACGCAAATTGATGTTTTATAAGAAAAAATTGATTGACCTGAGAAGACAACCTGCTTTACTTATTACACGGGATAAATATGGTGATAAGTGGCCTTTTATAGTAAACCAGGGCTATTTGGAATGCTTACCACCTGGCATTGTCACGTTTAGGCTTAATGATAAAATTTATGCGGTAAATGGGTTAGCGAGTTCGCGTGGATACCTTGATATTGATGAAATTTGGAGAGAGGATCCCATTCATGAAAAACTACCACATGACTCTGAAATGATTACAAAAGTTGATATGGGACTAATCATTCATGAAGGGCTGAAATTATGTAATCCTAAGAAGTAGGCTAATATGCTTGTCGTAAGTTACCACAGGTAGCACCTCAATGGCATTGAGGTCGCACTTGTGGTAAGGCGGATGATGTGTGCTAAATTCAGGGTATGTAAACCTTTAAATTTCAGCGAAATTACCTTGCCTTTCTAACCATACTTTCCTATCATTCGCTCGTTTTTTTGCGAGTAACATATTCATTTTTTGTTCTGTTTGTTCAGCTTCATCTAAACTTAATTGAATCAAACGTCGCTTTTTTCGCGCCATTGTGGTTTCACGCAGTTGTAGTGGATTCATTTCTCCTAATCCTTTAAAGCGTTGTACATTTATTTGCCCCCGTTTTTTTTCTTTTGCTATATGGTCTAAGATTTTTTGCTTTTCTGCATTATTTATGGCGTAATAGACTGTATTACCTATATCAATGCGATATAGTGGCGGTGTTGATATGTAGATGTGTCCCTTTTCGACGAGTGAACGAAAATGTTTAACAAATAAAGCGCATAATAGGGTGGCTATATGGGCACCGTCAGAATCAGCATCTGCTAGAATGCATACTTTTCCATAACGTAAGCCTTCTAAACTATCAGTACCTGGGTCAATACCCAAAGCCACGGCTATATCATGGACTTCTTGTGAAGCGAGTACCTGGCTAGTATCGACTTCCCATGTATTAAGAATTTTTCCGCGTAGTGGCATCACTGCTTGAAAAGTCCTGTCACGCGCTTGCCTACATGACCCTCCTGCACTATCCCCTTCTACTAAAAATAATTCCGTTTGATTGACATCTTGTAAACTGCAATCAGCTAGTTTACCGGGTAAGGCCGGGCCATTAGTTGCTTTTTTGCGCACCACTTTTTTATTGGCGCGGAGACGCTTTTGAGCTTGATTAATGATTAAGTCAGCAATTTTTTCGCCAATTTCTATGTGTTGGTTTAGCCATAGGCTAAAGGTATCGCGTATTACCCCTGATACAAAAGCGGAAGTTGTACGTGATGACAGCCGTTCTTTGGTTTGTCCTGAAAATTGTGGCTCTGATAGTTTGACCGATAATATGTAGGCGCATTGTACTAGTACATCTTCGGGTGCGAGTTTGATACCTCGTGGTAGCAGTTTGCGATAGTCGCAAAACTCGCGTATGGCTTCTAATAATCCACTGCGTAATCCATTGACATGCGTACCACCCTGTGTGGTAGGTATTAAGTTGACATAACTTTCTGTTAATAAATCGCCTTCTGGAATCCATAGTAGTGCAAAATCTACAACCTCTGCTATACTTTCAAAATGTCCGACAAAAGGAGTATCCGGTAAACTTTCTACTTGATCTAAATTATCAAGCAGATATGTAGTGAGTCCATCTTTATAAAACCATTTAAGTTTATCGCCGGTGTTTTCATCTTCAAAGGTTATAGTCAAGCCTGCACAAAGCACCGCCTTTGCACGTAAAACGTGGATAATACGAGGCACTGAAATATGGGGAGAATCAAAGTAGATCTGATTAGGCCAAAAACGGAGCGTTGTACCGGTATTGCGCTTTCCAACATTTCCAACAATGCTAAGTTCCGAAGTTTTATCGCCATTCGCAAAAGACATTTGATATAGTTTAGCATTACGTTTAATGGTGACTTCTAAATGGGTCGATAGCGCATTTACCACAGACACACCAACACCGTGTAACCCTCCAGAGAATTGGTAAGTTTTCTTAGAAAATTTTCCCCCGGCATGTAAGCGAGTTAGTATGACTTCAACTCCACTCACTCCCTCTTCAGGGTGTATATCAACCGGCATACCACGCCCATTATCGCGCACACTAAGTGAGCCATCAGCGTGTAATATCACATCAATCTGGTTGGCATAACCAGAAATGGCTTCATCGACACTGTTATCTATCACTTCAAAAGCCAAATGATTAGGGCGTGTGGTATCAGTGTACATCCCAGGACGTTTACGCACCGGGTCAAGTCCGGTTAGGACTTCTATGTCAGCAGCTTCATAACTTTTGGTCATATTGTTTTCCCATACTTCTGTGACAATATAGTTTTTCAGATAAATCGTTTCACACTATAAACCTGTCAGGTATTCAGGACCTGACAGGTTTTTTAGACGTTATTTACCTGAACACCTATAGCTAAAATTAGGCATGACGCGCTGCCCGTTTGCGTTCATATTCTTTTAGGAGTTGCTTACGCAAGCGAATGGCTTTTGGTGTAACCTCGACTAATTCGTCGTCATCTATAAATTCGATGGCTTGCTCAAGTGTCATCTTAATGGGGGGCGTAAGCAGGATATTTTCATCGGTGCCGGCAGCACGAATATTGGTTAGTTGTTTCGCCTTGAGGGGGTTGACAATTAAATCATTGCCCCGTGAGTGGATGCCAATTATCATGCCTTCATATACTTTTTCGCCCGGTCCAATGAGTAAGCGACCTCGTGGTTGTAAGTTAAATAGGGCATAACCTAAACTTTTACCTTCTGCTTTAGAGATTAGGACTCCATTAGTCCGTTGCGCTATCGTTCCCGGTTTGATTGGGGCATAACGTTCAAAGACATGATAGAGTAGTCCTGTTCCAGAAGTTGCTGTTAAAAATTCGGTGCGAAAACCAATTAGTCCGCGTGCTGGTATTTTGAAGTCAAGGCGTACTCGTCCTTTCCCGTCGGGTTGCATACTAAGCAATTCAGCTTGACGCACCCCTAATAATTCTATTACCGTTCCTTGATGATTTTGTTCAACATCCACTGTGAGGCTCTCATAAGGTTCGCAGCGTTCTCCTTCAATTTCTTTGATAATCACTTTGGGGCGAGATACGGCGAGTTCATAATTCTCACGGCGCATATTCTCAATTAATATCCCCAAATGTAATTCACCTCGTCCTGATATCAAAAATTTATCAGGATCATCAGTATCGCTGACACGCAGGGCGACATTATGTAATAATTCACGCTGTAAACGTTCACGAATTTGGCGTGAGGTAACATATTTGCCCTCCTTTCCGGCAAACGGAGAAGTATTAACTTGAAAAGTCATGCTCACTGTTGGCTCATCAACGGTGAGGGCGGGTAAAGGGATAACATGCTCTGGGTCACATAGGGTATCAGATATATTTAGTTTATCTACACCCGTAAACGCTATAATATCACCTGCGCTGGCTTCAGAGCGTTCTATACGTTCTAAACCATGAAATCCGAGTATTTGCAAAATGCGCCCTTGACGCTGTTTACCCTTATCATTCACAATCACAATAGGGCTATTCGTTTTAATCCGTCCGCTGTTTATTCGCCCTATGCCAATCACACCGACATAACTGGAATAATCTAAGGCACTGACTTGCAATTGAAATGGCTCATCCGGATCAACATCGGGAATAGGGACATGTTTGATAATCGCTTCAAACAAGGGCTGCATATCTCCATGACGTACTTCGCTATCGAAACTAGCATAACCATTCAGTGCTGAAGCATATATGACAGGGAAGTCTAGTTGGGCATCGTCTGCTCTTAAACGGTCGAATAATTCAAAGGTTTGGTCTAATACCCAATCTGGACGTGCGCCGTCACGGTCTATTTTATTAATGACTACTATTGGGCGTAAGCCTCGCACCAAGGCTTTTTGGGTGACAAAGCGGGTTTGTGGCATAGGTCCTTCTACCGCATCAACTAGCAATAGTACCGAATCCACCATTGATAAAACACGCTCAACTTCACCTCCAAAGTCTGCATGTCCTGGGGTATCAACGATATTAATTCGATAATCTTGCCAATGAAGAGCGGTATTTTTGGATAGAATAGTAATACCCCGTTCTTTTTCTAACTCATTTGAGTCCATGACTCGTTCAACATTATTGCCACGATCTCCCAAGGTGCCAGATTGTTGCAGGAGTTTATCCACCAGGGTGGTTTTGCCATGATCAACATGGGCAATAATAGCGATATTACGTAGTTTAGTAATCACACAAATTATCTCAAGTTTAAAAATTTAGGTTGATGAAAGAATTAAGATAACACAAATTGATTATTTTGGTAGTCTTAAACAAGTCATGATGAAAATATTTTAATGTGCGAATGTAGGATGTTTAAGGAGGGAGTAATTGCATTTTGCTTTGGTTATAAATACTATTTTTGCCAAAAATTATCGTGTTCAAGATGATGTTGAACATAATCTAGGGCAGCTCTAGCGTATCTACCTGATGGAAGGGGCATTTCCATTTTCCTGGTACTAGACACAACAGATTTAGGAAACGCATTGGCAGAACGCCTAATTAACGGTTTTTTATATTTTTTATAGTGAAGTAACGAAGTGAAGTTCCGCTTCTTTGAAATCCAACTCTTGAAAAAAATCCTATTTCTGATACTAAGAATCTCGTATTGAAGCTTCTATTTCCGACAAAGCCAACAAAGGTTCAGGAGCCGCCGTCACGGGGCGACCAATAACTAAATAATTGGCACCTAACTTTAAAGCTTCCGCCGGTGTCATCACCCGTTTTTGATCATCTTTAGAAAAGCCAGCAGGGCGAAGGCCAGGTGTGACCAGTTTAAAATGGCTACCAACGGCTCGACGTATTTGGACAATTTCATGTGCAGAACACACCACCCCATCTAAACCACAATTATGGGACAAACAAGCCAAACGTAACACATTCTCATCCAACAAACCATGCAAACCAACGGCATATAAATCAAAACGCTCAAAGCTCGTTAAAATGGTCACGGCAACCAATAAAGGACGAAGCTGACGTTTATCCAAAGCTTCCCTGGCAGCTAATAACATATTGCGTCCACCTAAAGCATGGACATTAATCATCCACACCCCTAAATCAGCGGCTGCTAAACAAGCGCGAGCTACGGTATTAGGAATATCGTGGAATTTCAAATCTAAAAAAACTTCAAAGCCGAGCGAAACTAAGTTTTCAACCAGTGCAGGACCACTACGGGTAAATAATTCTTTACCAATTTTAATCCGGCAACGCTTGCAACCTAACTGTTTAGCGAGAGCCATGGCGCGTTCAGGTTGAGCGAAGTCTAAAGCAATAATTAAAGGGGATTTAGAGCTATTCACCGTCAATACCTTGTCTAGGTTTAAGCGTATTCCATTGCTGACAACTTGGACATAGCCAATGCAATTTTCTGGCGGTAAATCCGCAATGATGACATTTATAGGCAGGATTATTTTTCAATAAAGGTATAATGATGTCTTTTAATAATAATAAGTGGTCACGGCTGATATGGGCACCCTTGGTGCAAATTAAATCTAATAGATAATCAATACCACGCACTGAGGGATGCAAGTGCAAATGCTTAACCATAAAATCCGCCGCTTTTTGGGAGCCATCTTGTTGTTTGATAATCTTTGCTAACATTAATACCGGAGTGATACCACCATAGCGTTTTAATATAAGGCGCAAATAACGAACAAATTCATTTGGATGTCCAATGGATTGATAACAAGATAGTAAAGGTACAATTACTTCTGTGAGATAATCAGGGTCTTGTTTTTCGACTCGTTGAAAAGATAAAATGGCTTGTTGATGATGATGCCTTAACAAAGCCAATTCACCCTCTATTAAACTAGCGCGAACACAATTAGTATCCACTTTCAGAGCATTTTCTACTGCTTGGCACGCCGCGTCATATTGCCCTTGTCGCTGATAATTTTCAGCTTGTTCACAATAGTATTGAGCAATGATCATAAGCATTGGTTTATCAGCAACTACAACCAATTGTTGTGCGATTTCGATGGCTTTTTCCCAGTCTTGTTCTTGCTGATAAATCTCTAATAGTTTGCGTAGGGCTAAAACTTGATATGTTTTTGAGACGACAAGTTCTTGAAATAAATCTTCTGCCCTATCAAGTAATCCTGCACTTTGATAATCCTGAGCCAGTTCAAACAAGGCTTGACTGCGTTGCTGAGGATTAAGTGTCGTTCTGGCTATTAGATTTTGATGGATACGAATCGCTCGATTGACTTCTCCGCGACGGCGAAATAATAGACCTAATGCTAAATGAGTTTCAACAGTGTCACTGTCAACATCAATCAGTTTTATAAAGACATCAATGGCTTTATCCTGCTCCTCATTAAGCAGATAATTTAAACCCTTAAAATAGTCAGGAGATAAGTGGGGATACCTTGGTTCATTCCGCTTTTGTGCCACTAACCATCCTGAAGCAGCTGCGATAGGCAATAGCAACCATAACAAATAACTCATTGTTTGTTATGGCGATATTGCCGGATGTCAAACCACATTGACTTTGTTTGAAAGGTACGCGGTGCCATAAAAAGGTAAATCATTAATTTTTAAATGACTAAGGAATGTTAAGGCTACTATAAAAAATGGCCCTTACATAGTATAGTATAAGTTTAGCTTCGCTTCCGATAGATATAAAAAATGATGTATGACGGGGATTATTCCCCGTCCAATAAACAAAATGAATAAACGTGAAATTAAGTAGTCGAGGTTAAAAAACTTTAACCTCGACTAGACACTCACCCATTTCCACATACATTTAATCAACGGAGCTTGTTATCAGCATCTCTTGATTAACTCGAACTCGCAAAACCTTGCCTGGTTTAAAATGGGGAACATATTTTGCTGATAAATCAACCTGTTTGCCGGTTTTAGGATTACGTCCTAGTCGTTTCGGGCGATAATGTAAAGAAAAACTTCCAAAACCACGGATTTCTACCCGTTCCCCTTTTTCCAAAGATTGGGCTATTTGTTCTAGGATAGTTTTAACTGATAACTCAATATATTTTTGAGGTAATTGAGTTTGCTTCAGTGTAAGCGCATTGATCAGTTTAGATTTTGTCATTGTTCTCAGTAATCAGTAATCAGTAATCAGTAATCAGTAATCAGTAATCAGTTATCCCGTTACCATTTAACTGTAACAATTGATAACCTAAATTTCTCATAAAACACTGTCTTAATTTTTGGATATTTTAAGATTTTAAAAACCAATTTGAAAAAATTTTGTTTTTTAATATTTTATATCAAATCCAAAAACTTGATAGTTTGCAGTATAATAATTGAAAACTGAAAACTGAAAACTGATTTTCACGCAAACGTTTTTGCGGTTGCAAAAACGTTTGCGTGAAACTGAATTTACTCATCGTTATCCATTTTTTCTTTGAGCAGATCGCCAAAAGTAGCACTGGAAGCTTCTTGTGAACGACTGTAATCTTCAATAGCGGCGGTTTCTTCATCCGAAACAAACGCCTTAACAGACAGATCGATCAGACGCTTTTTGCGATCTATATGAATAATCTTGGCTTCTATTTCCTCGCCTTCTTTCAACAAGCGGCGGGCATCATCTACGCGCTCACGCGCTAATTCTTGGACCCGTAACATACCCTCCACGCCTTCTTCCAATTGAACGACAACCTTGTTATTATCAATTTCACTGACAATACCCTTAACTAAAGCACCCTTGGGATAATCTGTCACAAAATTAGAAAAAGGATCTTTATCTAATTGCTTGATACCAAGTGAAATTCTTTCACGTTCAGCGTCCACTGCCAAAACAACGGCTTCAAGTTCATCACCTTTCTTGTAATTATGTACTGCTTCTTCACCAGGGGCATTCCAAGATATATCAGACAAGTGTACTAAGCCATCAATCCCCCCGGGAAGACCTATGAATATACCAAAATCAGTGATAGATTTAATATGGCCCTGCACCTTATCATTTTTGTGATGGCTAGCCGCAAATTCATCCCACGGATTGAGATGGCATTGTTTGATACCCAGCGAAATACGGCGACGTTCTTCATCAATGTCAAGCACGATGACTTCGACTTCGTCTCCAACTTGCACGACTTTGGAGGGATGTATATTTTTGTTGGTCCAGTCCATCTCTGATACATGTACCAAACCTTCTACCCCTTCTTCGATTTCGACAAAGCAACCGTAGTCAGCCAGATTAGTCACTTTTCCAAATAAACGTGCGCCTTCAGGGTAACGACGTGCAATATCAAGCCACGGGTCTTCCCCTAATTGCTTAAGACCCAATGATACACGGATACGTTCACGATCAAATTTAAGGACTTTAACTTGGATGTCATCACCCACACTGACAATTTCACTGGGATGTTTAACACGCCTCCAAGCCATATCAGTAATATGCAAGAGACCATCTACCCCGCCTAAATCCACGAATGCACCATAATCCGTCAGATTTTTTACCATTCCCCGTAGCACCATACCTTCTTGCATGGTTTCTAATAATGCATCGCGTTCTTGGCTATGCTCTTGTTCCACCACGGCACGACGTGAAACCACGACATTATTGCGTCGCTTATCTAATTTAATGACTTTAAAATCTAAAGGCTTATGTTCCAAATAGGTCGTGTCACGTACAGGGCGTATATCCACTAAAGAGCCAGGTAAAAAGGCACGGATGTCATTCATATTAACTGTAAAACCACCTTTCACCTTTTCAGTAATCATACCGATCATGGTTTCACCGCTTTCAAAAGCACGTTCAAGCACACTCCAAGCGGCAACTCGTTTAGCTTTTTCACGGGATAATTTGGTTTCACCAAAGCCATCTTCCAATGTATCTAATGCAACATCGACTTCATCACCCGCTTCAACTTCAATTTGACCATTTTTGTTATAAAATTCTTCAATTGGGATAACACCTTCAGATTTAAGGCCAGCATTGACGATGACCATATCATGACGGATTTCCACAACCTTGCCCGTGATAATACTACCGGGCTTCAAATTTTTTTCAGATTGACTTTCTGCAAATAATTCAGCAAAGCTTTCGCTCATATCAGTTATCAGTTATCAGTTATCAGTTATCAGTTATCAGTCTTAGCCTTCTATCATTTTAATTCATGATGAACGACTGTTTGACTTGAAACTAAATAACTTAATAGAGTCTTATAAGACTCAAAAACCGCAGTATAATTGCGGGTTAGTTAATGAAATTCACTGTTATCAATTATCAGTTATACTTATCTTGACAAATTTTGGCTTTCGAACTTAATTTTTCAACATTTTTATACTAAAAGAAACTAAGTTTTTTCAAAAAAACAGGGTTTCTAAAATATTAAAAAACTTTCCGACATAACTGAAAACTGAATACAGTGAGCCTACGACAAAATTAAAGTGCCACCTTTTTTAAAATACATGCAACTACCGTTTCAATTGAAACTCCAGTGGTATCAATAACGTGTGCATCGTCAGCCGCGATTAAAGGAGCTTTGGCGCGTGTACTGTCGCGTTTATCGCGTTCTGTTATATCTCTAATAATATCAGATAGTCTAGCATTTATTCCACTATCAATCAATTGCTTATAACGTCTATGGGCGCGTTCTTCACAACTAGCCGTTAAAAAAAACTTTTTATGAGCTTCAGGAAAAACCACCGTACCCATATCTCGTCCTTCAGCCACTAAACCGGGTGCTTGACAAAAATCTCGTTGTCTGATTAATAGTGCTCGACGCACGGCTGGTAATACGGCAATTTTTGAAGCAGCGGCACCACTTACCTCACTGCGTAAATCCTGTGATACATTTTGTCCATCTAAAATAACCTGTGTAGCACTTAAATCCGGTAAAGGCTTAAAATAGATTTCTAAATGAGTCGCTAAATTTGCCAATGCACTTTCATTTTCTAATGGCACATTATAACGATTGGCAGCAAGGGCGAGCACTCGGTACATGGCACCACTATCAAGCGTATGCCAATCTAAATGTTTTGCTAATCGTAAACTAATCGTCCCCTTACCTGCACCGCTAGGACCATCTATGGTAATAACGGGAATATCGGTATGTTTCATGAATCTATAACCATTAATCGCTAATTATCTTGGATAAATCAGGCATAGTTTCAGGTTTGCCAGCCTCCATATAGCGACTTTCTTTCCCGCGTTGCGTCACATTTTCATAAACGCCATCATCTCGTTTTACTAATTTAGTGAAACCCAGATCGCGTATTTCAGTATTCGTTTTTTGAATACTCAAACCAACACAGGAAATACGTTTACGCACTGGTCCATTACAAGTAGGACATTTTTGAAAAGATTCATCCTTAATGGACTGTTTTATTTCAAATAGCTTACCACGTATGCAAGATTTTTCTAAATGTTCATATTCGTAAGTTGGCATAGTCGTCACCCATTAACCATTAATCAAAGTTGATTAACTAATTTGATATCAATTCCTATCTCTTGTGCCAATTTGACAAAACTTGGAAATGAAGTCGCTACATTGCTGCAATCTTCAATAGTAATCGTATTTTTTGCACATAAAGCTGCTATAGTAAATGCCATTGCAATACGGTGATCACCGCAACTATTAACCACGCCCCCGCGGATTTTACCACCTTGTATCACCATACCATCGTCGGTGGGTTGAGCGTTTATGCCTATCGCTTGTAAGCCATCAGCCATCACTTGAATGCGGTCACTTTCTTTTAGCCGCAATTCTTCTGCCCCACTCAATACCGTTTCTCCCTTAGCACAGGCAGCGGCAATAAATAGGATAGGAAATTCATCTATTGCTAATGGAACTTGCTCTTTAGGAATTTTAATACCGTGCAGGGCGCTGGAACGCACTCGAATATCAGCTATTGGTTCACCACCAATATTGCGCTGATTATGCAAAGTTATGTTAGCTCCCATCTGTCGCAAAATGTTTATGATACCGGCACGAGTCGGATTAATGCCGACATGATTTAACAACAAATCCGATTTTTTAGCAATAATAGCACCTACAATAAAAAAAGCGGCTGAAGAAATATCAGCCGGCACATCAATTGATATAGCATGTAATTTACCGCCACCTTGCAAACAGACACGCCGCCCATCTCGCTTAATAGGATAACCAAAGCCATGTAGCATACGCTCTGTGTGATCACGAGTCGGTGCAGGCTCAGCCACGCAAGTGGTGCCATTAGCATATAAACCAGCTAATAACAAACAAGATTTGACTTGAGCACTGGCAATGGGCATGACGTAATCAATTCCTTGCAAACGCTGCTTATCCATAATGATTAAAGGAGGGGTGTCATTTTCAGAGGCTAAAACATGTGCTCCCATGGCATTCAAAGGCTCTGTGATGCGGCGCATTGGGCGATACGACAAAGATTCGTCACCCCCCATTTCTACCGAAAATGTTTGTCCTGCCATAATACCTGATAACAATCGTATAGCCGTGCCAGAATTACCAAAATGTAAAGGAATAGAAGGTGCTTGTAAACCATGTAATCCTACACCATGTATGGTAACTTGCCCATTACTCGGTCCTTGAATGGATACACCCATCTCTTTAAATGCTTCTAGTGTCGCATTGGTATCTTCTGCTTCTAAAAAGCCGTTGATTTGTGTTGTACCTTTTGCTAACGCGCTTAACATTATTGCACGATGAGAAATTGATTTATCACCAGGAACACGTAGTGTTCCATCGATTTTACCGCCAGGATTCACTACAAATTTTTGTGTCGAAAAAGTTTCCATATACATTTTATATTTATCATTCCAAGTTTTTTATTTCATGTTATGAACTATTTGCCATTGGTGAAGATATTATAAAACAGGCAAATGTTTAAATATTTCTTTAATATAGACTTTTAAATAACTTCATAAAGGAAGGCATTTGCGGTGGTCTGCCCCTACAATGAAATATTTGATGTAGGGGCGAATTTATGTGTTCGCCCTGATTGTGAAACTTCAAAGCCCGTTTATAGGTAAAAATATTTATTTGAAAAACTCTAAAATATACAGGTTTTAAATAATGACTATTTTTTTAATAAGCTAAGTAGTTATAAATAATCCTAATAGGTTTGACGTGATATTTTTTATAACGACTCAGCCTTAGTACAACGGATGAACGGAAAGGCAGTAACGCTGCGAGCAATAAACGGATTGTCATTTGGTTTGAATCAAAAAATCTGTTGAATTCCTTAATCCGTTGTACTCAGTCTTAGCATATTAGAAATACCCTTGAAAAAAAATGCGAGATTAATTAATTTGTTAGCTTTGAGGCTGAGTAGTGACTATTTTTTATAAAAAATCACCTTAACCACTAAATTGATCGCGGGCTCTTTTTGCGCGGGTAAAAATATTTTTAACCGTATCGCTATCGCCCTGAGAAATAGCCTCAGTTAATTGGCTTAAATCTGTCTTAAACTGTTCCAATACCTGAAGAATAGCCTCCCGGTTAGCAAGACAAATATCATGCCACATACGGGGATCACTGGAAGCAATGCGAGTAAAATCCCGAAATCCCCCCGCCGCAAATCGAAAAATTTCTTTCCTATCTTGCATTTTCGCTAAGGTATCTACCAAACTATATGCTAATAGATGCGGTAAATGACTTGTAGCTGCTAAGACTTCATCATGATGCGCTACCGACATATCTACTACTTCTGCTCCCGTCTGAGTCCATAGTGTAGTGATTAATGCGTGAGCTGTTAAATCAGTTTCTGGCAATGGAGTCAGTATAACGCGACGATTTTCAAATAATTCTGCAAACGAAGCCCCTACCCCGCTTTTTTCCGTGCCTGCGACCGGATGACCAGGCACAAAATAGGGTAGATGTTCACCTAAATGTTGTCTTCCAGAAGCCACAACAGTGGTTTTAGCACTGCCTACATCAGTGATAATGGCTTGTGGAGACAATGCATCACGTATAGCTGTAAACATATCCGGCATGCTACCTAAAGGAACAGCAATCACAACCACATCAGCGTTTTTAACGGCACTGGCAGGATCGGTATCATAACGATCTATCACACCCAGGTCAATGGCGTGTTGTAAATTGCTTTCATTGCGTCCACAGCCAATTATTTCACCACAAGCACCGACTCGTTTGAGGGCACGGGCTAAAGAACCCCCAATCAAACCGACACCGATAATAGTCAGACGTTGAATTAACATATTGTAACAATCTTATTGTGTGTGTTTTTTAGTCCACTGTTGGACCAAACGTTCCCCTTCTTTGATTTTTTCGGGAGATAATTGCGTTTTCAGTTGCTCAAGTGCAGTAATAGCCATCTCATTTTCCCGATTTGCTGAAACGGCATACCACTGATAAGATAATACTAAATTTTGTGGCACACCCAAACCTTTTTCATACATCATGCCTAAATTATATTGTGCGGCAAAATCACCCTGGTTAGCTGCTTTGCGATACAACGAAGCAGCTTGCGCTAGGTCTTTAGTAACCCCTTCACCTTGATAATACATTAAGGCTAAATAGGCTTGGGCAGCAGCATTTTCTTGTTCTGCGCCTTTGCGAAACCAGGCAACCACTTGTTCAATGTCGCCTCCACCATCACGGTACATGATCCACAGATGATATTGTGCGCTAACCAAGCCTTGTTCGGCGGCTTTTTTCAGCCATTGTTCAGCTTGAGCCAGATCCTGTGAGCCACCTTGTCCATAATTGTACATCATCCCTAAATTAAATTGTGCCTGAGCGAATCCTTGCTCGGCGGCTTTGAGATACCACTGTTTGGCTTTCGCAAAATTTGGGTAAACGCCTTTTCCATCACGGTACATGGTTCCCATAGCACGTTGTGCTTGTACCAGTCCTTGTTTTGCTGCTTTACGATACCACGACACCGCCTTGATAAAATCTTGTGGAACACCTTCACCTATATCATATAGGAGCCCCAAATAGTATTGAGCCTCAGCATGTTCCTGGGTTGCCGCTTTTTCGTACCCTGATTTTGCCTCGGCAAAATCATTTTGCTTGTAAAATTCCATCGCCTGTTTAAAAGCATCTTCTGCAACGACAGTTTCTGCTACGTCTGCTATGACTAGCGGCATCCAAATAAGATAAATAACCGCTAATAAAAATATGTTGTAATTTAACAATTTCATTTTGGCACCTTTTTTATACTTAGCATGAAAATAACTTTTATAGAAACCCCGTTTTTTTAAAAACTGGGTTTAATGCGACTTATAATAATATATCTTAATCTTAATTTTAATCTCAATCAAGTTATGAAAATTTTAGGTCAGTTAGGAACGTGTCTGAAATAACTAGGGCAACCATAAAGGTGTGCAGCCTACATCAATCAAGGTACCAAAGGGGTAATCCCTTGTGGTTACCCCACAGTTGACTTAGTTATTTTATGCACGTTCCTTAAAATAAAAATGTCTTGTACAAAGATAAATTACTTAATAACGGAACGGGAATGATTTTTGGTCCATTCACGCGCTAAAAGTTCCCCTTTTGTCAGTTGTTCTACCGATAACTGTTTGACTAAAAAATCTCGTCCTTTAATCGCTTCCTGATTGCCTTGGCTAGCGGCTAATGAAACCCATTGATAGGCTAACACTAAATCTTGTGGAACACCATTACCTTTATAATACATCATGCCAAGATTGTTTTGGGCATCCGCCAAACCTTGCTCTGCGGCTTTTTTGGACCAAAAAACAGCTTCACTAAAATGTTGTGGTACCCCTTTACCTTCATAGTATAATTGCCCTAATCCACTTTGAGCGGGTGCATAGTTCTGTTTGGCAGCTTTACGAAACCAGTTTTCAGCTTTCGTAAAATTTTGAGTGACACCATCCCCTTGAAAGTACATCAACCCTAAACTATATTGAGCGGGGGCCTGATTTTTGGCCGCGGCTTTTTGATACCATTGTTGCGCTATCGCTCGGTCCTGATTGACACCATCACCCTGATGGTACATTTTTCCCAAGTGATAGAGTGCTTTAGCAGAACCTTTCGTGGCCGCTTTTTGGAACCAGTGTTCTGCCTGCGCAAAATCTTGTTTGATTCCTTCGCCACCATTATAATTGATGAGTCCTAAATGATATAAAGCTTTAACATCGCCTTGAGCCGCCGCTTTGCGATACCATTGGCTGGCTTGAACAAAATCTTTGTCTTTACCTGTATGGTAAAGTTGTGCGAGGTTGTATTGTGCGGCTGCCAAGCCCTGATTGGCGGCTTTGCGAAACCACTTCATGGCTTGAGCAAAGTCTTGGGTCACGCCTGTCCCTTTATAGTATATAAATCCCAATTCGCTTTGTGCCACTGCCAATCCCATGGTAGCTGCTTTTTGATAGCCAATGGCTGCCAGTTCAAAGTCCTTTTTTTGAGAGTCATTTTTAGCTTGCTTGAAAATTTGTTTTGCATCTTTGCCAGCAAAATGAATTTGTTCAAGCATGGCTTTATCACGAACAACTTCGGTGGTTGAACTACAACCTACTAGTAATAAAAAGACTAATAAAAAGCGTATTTTTTTTAACATAAGAAATACTTGCAAAATTCCAAAAGTTTTTTAGAAATTGTGAATGGGGATTTGTGAACCTATTTTGTTATTCATTTATTTCGCTCAAGTAATATTTGTCGTTTCCCATTTTCAATTTCCCATTCCCAATTCCATATACTAATTAAATTGACGTAAAAACCGTAAATCATTTTCAAAAAATAAGCGTAAGTCATTCACACCATAATATAACATGGCTAAACGTTCAACACCCATTCCAAAGGCAAAACCCGTATATTGTTCATTATCAATTTCCAAAGCTGAAAAGACATTGGGGTGTACCATGCCACAGCCTAATACTTCCAACCAGCCACTTTGTTTACATACGCGACAGCCATTGCCACCACAGCTAACACATTGTACATCAACTTCGGCTGAAGGTTCAGTAAAGGGGAAATAGGAAGGGCGAAAGCGTACTTGTAAATCGCGTTCAAAAAAGTGCTGAATAAAATCGTTTAAAATCCCCTTGAGTTCGGCAAAACTAACATTTTTATCAACCATCAAACCTTCTACTTGGTGAAACATAGGCGTGTGTGTTAAATCAGAGTCACAACGATAAACACGCCCAGGGGCAATAATTTTGAGTGGGGGTTGCCGTTCCTTCATAACGCGAATTTGTACCGGTGAAGTGTGAGTTCGCAATAAAGTATGCGCGTCAAAATAAAATGTGTCGTGCATTGCTCGTGCCGGGTGATGGGCGGGAATGTTTAAGGCTTCAAAATTATGATAATCATCTTCAATTTCAGGACCTTCTTCAACGTTAAAGCCAACTTGTGCAAACAATTTTTCAATACGTTGTAAAGTTTGCGTTACCGGATGTATTCCCCCTTTTGATGTTCCACGCCCTGGTAAAGTGACATCAATACGTTCTTGCGCGAGTTGTGCTTCTAAATTGGAAGCTTGCAGGGCATTTCTACGTATTTCAATCGCATTGGCAAGCGTTTTTTTTGCTTCATTAATATCTTGCCCTACTTGGGGACGTTCTTGAGGCGGTAATTTGCCAACTTGTTTGAGTTGTGCTGTTAGTTCCCCCTTTTTGCCTAAAAAATGAACGCGCACTTGTTCTAAGGTAGCTATATCGTGGACCTTTTGAATCTCGTGTTGAGCTGTTGTAATAAGTTGTGTAATTGTTTGCATTTTATTTCGTTATTAGTTGTCAGTTATTAGTTATCAGTTGTCAGTTAATAATTCACAATTACTATGATAGTGTCTTAACCTACGCCAACCGAAATTATCACTAAAAAAATAAACAAACCTGCTAGTGTACCCATGATTAGCCCACTTGCCAATCCACCGAGCGTTGCCATTATTGACCATTTTGATACGACACCTAGTCTGATCGCCCCTAAAACGGCACCGATTATAGCTGGATAGATAATCATTCCCTGTTGTTTTTTAAATGCGACGATTAGTATAGTAAGGGAAAGTATAACACCTCCCCAAAGTGCATATTTATTTTTTTCATAGTTTAAAAGATATGAACGCAATGAAGCTTCTTGTAATGCTTTTTTTGATATAGATAGTTCTCCTATTTTTATAAAAATAATGTTATCTGGATTGGTTGCAAGATGAAGATGATTTTCAATTCGTTTGTGAATATAACGCCCCTCATAGCCATTAATTTTACCGGTTTCAAGCAGTTCAATTCTTTCAGCTTCACTCCATTCACGAGTTCCACTATGTCCAAGACTTACCAATTCCTGTTCATGTTCCCAGGCATTCATGAGCGCTTGTTTTTTATATTGCTTCATTTTTTCATCTTGTGATGTACAGGCGGAAAATATAAGCATTAATAATATTATGTAAATAGTTATTAATTTAATGGGATAAAATTTAAATGTGTTCATGATTTTTTTTATGGAATAATAAGAAATAGTATTAAATGCCATGAGATTAATAATTTTTTCAAATCGTATTTAAAACATAAACTGGAAAGTGTGACAAATCATAAAAAATATACCAAGATAATTGAAAAAATTTAAAATCACATCATAACAAAAATTTTCACTTTATATAATAATGGTTAATGATTAATGATTAATGCTGAACTATTTACCATATGTTCCATCTGCGGCTATTAGTTAATTTTGAACATGACAAAATAGAATTAACCATTAACTATTAATTATTAACCATTAACCACTAATTATTATGAAAAAATCTATTCAAGCCATTCGGGGAATGAATGATATTATCCCGACGCTAACCACGATTTGGCAACACATTGAAGGTGTTCTCCGTCAAGTGTTAGAAACTTACGGCTATCAAGAAATCCGTTTACCTTTGCTGGAAAAGACAGATTTATTTAGTCGTTCTATTGGGGAAGTGACAGATATTGTTGAAAAAGAAATGTTCACCTTCATGGATCGTAATGGGGATAGTCTGACTTTACGTCCCGAAGGGACAGCTGGGTGTGTACGGGCGGGTATTGAAAATGGGTTGTTTTATAACCAGATACAACGTTTATGGTATATAGGTCCCATGTTTCGCCATGAACGTCCGCAGCAGGGGCGGTATCGACAATTTCATCAAATCGGTGCTGAAGCGTATGGATTGGCTGGACCCGATATTGATGCTGAAATGATTTTGATGACAGCGCGTTTTTGGCAAAAACTGGGTTTAAATGATTTAGAATTACAAATTAATTCACTTGGTTCAGCTGATGCACGAGTGGCTTATCGTGAGCAATTAGTCAATTATTTTTCTGAGCAGATGAATAGGTTGGATGCTGACAGCCAACGCCGCTTGCACACGAATCCTTTGCGGATATTGGATAGTAAAAATCCTGAAATGCAAGGGCTGATTGAAGCGGCGCCGCAGTTGTTAGAACATTTGGATGAAGAATCACAAGAACACTTTGTGGCACTTAAACAATTGCTGGATCAAACCAACATCACTTACCGGGTTAATCCCAGATTAGTACGGGGGTTGGATTATTATAATCGAACGGTGTTTGAATGGGTAACACAACAATTAGGGGCGCAAGGGACAGTATGTGCTGGGGGGCGCTATGATACGCTGGTTGAACAACTCGGTGGCAAACGCCCTACACCTGCGATGGGTTTTGCGATGGGTATTGAACGGCTTGTTTTGTTATTATCACAAAATGAGTTACCCATACCTAATAATGCGCCTCATGCCTATTTGATTATGATGGGTAATGAGGCAGTACAACAGGGCTTTCGTTTGGCAGAATCTTTACGCGATACATTGCCTCAATTGCGTTTGCTTACTCATTGTGGTGGTGGTAGTTTGAAAAACCAGTTTAAACGTGCTGATAAAAGTGGGGCAAAAATAGCTATTGTACTCGGTGAAAATGAAATCGCATCGCGCCAAGTTACCCTAAAATATTTGCGCGATAATCAAGCACAAACTTTAATAGCGCAATCTGAACTAGCTAATTATCTCAAATCGTTAGAATTTGGAAACGAGGTAATTGGGAATTGATAACTGATAACTGATAATTGATATGGCAACTTACGAAACTGAAGAAGAACAAGTTGAAGCGATAAAAAAATGGTGGAAGGAAAATGGTATTTCAGTTTTCACCGGCATACTATTAGGAGTTGCACTCTTGGGAGGTTGGCGTTGGTGGCAAACCCATAGCGATCAACAGGCGCAATTAGCCTCAGGTATTTATGAACAAGTGCTGTTTTCTCTGGAAAACAAACAGGTTAAACAGGCGCATGATTTAGCCGGTCAATTATTATCTGATTACAGCGGCAGCCCTTATGCCGTACTAGCAGTACTCAATTTGGCACGTCAAGATTTGGACGATGGGGATATTGATAGCAGTCATGCTCGTTTACAATGGGTGATAGATCAAAATGGCGATATCAATGAATTAACGCATATCGCTCGCTTACGTAAAGCACGATTGTTTTTGTCACAAGAAAAGCTGTCGGAAGCTAATGCCCTGATTGAAGGCATATCAATTAGCAAGTTTAAAGGGGCTTATGCTGAATTACGGGGGGATGTTGCACTGGCACAAGGTCAAATCGACGCAGCTCGCACTGCCTATATTGAAGCTTTGGGCAGTCATGATTTATCACCCCAACATCATGATTGGATTCAGTTAAAACGGGATAATTTAGGTTTTGAAAAAGAGGCGCGTATTGAAGGCAGTGCGCCATTTTCAACTATAGGGCATCCCAATACGATGCAAGAAACGGTTTTAACAGAGACGAGTGTCCAAGCTTCAGCTATGGGTCATCCCAGTACGACGCAAGAAACGGTTTTAACAGAGACGAGTGCCCAGGCTTCAGCTATAGGGCATCCCAGTACGATGCAAGAAACGATTTTAATAGAGACGAGTGTCCAGGCTTCAGCTATGGGTCATCCCAGTACGACGCAAGAGATGATTTTAACTGTTCCAGCTGAACCAGTTGAATCACTATCTTCAACAGTTGCTCATTAAAAATTAACTTGACAATGTCATATTTTAAACCTATACTTTAAGCGGTCAAGATTTTGGATTTTTTGAGAGCTGACAGGTTTTTAAAACCTGTCAGTTCTGTCATTTCCGCTTTTCAAAACAAAAAGTTATGCATCAGCCTATCTTATTATTTACTATCCTAATCATATTAAACGGCTGTGGCATCGGCAGCAAGGATAACACTGAACCGCCAGCTCAGTTAGTTAAATTAATTCCCACTTTGACGGTAAAAACGTTATGGACTGCTTATGCCGGGGGCGGCACCGATAAAGCTCATCTTAAACTTTCCCCCGCATTTCACAACGGTCAATTGTTCACAACCTCCCCAAAAGGTATTGTACGAGCATTTTACTTTAATGATGGCAAAGCATTCTGGGAACAAAAAACAGAAGTACCCCTGTCATCCAGCCCAGGCGTAGGTGAGGGTTTAGTCATTGTCGGTAGCCAAAAAGGTGATGTCATTGCCCTGTCTGAAACGGACGGTATTGAACAATGGCGTGTCAAGGTTAGCAGTGAAGTTTTGGCAAAACCACGTCTTAGCCAAGGTGTGGTGGTAATACGTACCATTGATGGCAAATTGTTTGGTCTTGATAGTCAAACCGGGGGACGCTTATGGGTATATGAACGAAACCGTATTCCGTTATTGAGTTTACGCGGTGTCAGTTCACCAGTTGTTAAACATGATTTGATAATTGCCGGCTTTGATAATGGCAAAATAGCCCTTTTAGAATTGCATACAGGTAAAGTACTTTGGGAGGTGCCTATAGCGGTACCGCGTGGACGTTCTCAATTGGAGCGTATGGTTGATATTGATGCTGATCCACTTTTAATAGACGATACTATTTATGTCACAAGTTACCAGGGGCAGACTGTTGCAATTGATCTGAGCCTCGGAAAGCTATTATGGAATAAAAAATTGTCCGCCTACGCCGGTTTAGGGGCAGATTTTGATTACCTTTATGTGAGCGATACTCAAAGTCATATTTGGGCAATTGATCGTTATGAAGGTAAAGATTGGTGGAAACAAGATAAACTTCAAGCTCGTAACGTTACTGCTCCCGTCAGTATTGGTAATTATGTGGTGGTTGGCGATATAGAAGGTTATTTGCATTGGATGCGGCGCGAAGATGGGCAATTTGTCGCCCGTACTCGCATTAGCAATGCCAGTATTACCGTGCCACCACTGGTTGTCGATGATATTTTAGTGGTTTATAACAGTCTGGGGGAGATGGTGGCATTACGTCCGGAATAAATCGGGAAGGGAGCCATTAGATTGTAAGGGCAATCACTGTGGTTGCCCCCTAAAAACTGGGTTTCTAATGTATTGTAAATACCCAAGCTATTTATTGTTGAGTGCGTCAGTTTTTAATTTATGGAAGTCATTTTCAGTTCGATTTTTCCGACAGCTAAAATCATTTTCAGTGCTTCATTGGGAGTTATATCAATTTCCTTCAATTTATTTGATTCTATTATCAGCAATCTACCACTTGTAGGTGTAGGCGAATTTGGAACATAAATAAATGATTTGCTGCACCCCTCATCATCTTCATATTCCCTGGTTACCAAACCAATTTCTTCAGAACAAGTTGCAGCATCTTTATATAGCACAACTGCCTTAAACACGGTTTCATCGCCAGTGTCATAACCTAATATTTCCTTAATGGCTTTGTATATTTGCCCAATCGCTGGGATGCGTTCAAAAATGAGATCAATACCACTCCAAACAAACTTGCCAAGAAAAGAAGTAGCCACTAAACCAACCAAATATAGCGTCATAACGGCTATAATAATTCCCAAGCCGGGAAAATAAAAATCTAAATCTGCGATACCGGATAATGAAAGGCTTCTTTCAATAAATGCGATGGCAATGAATGTGCTGACGATTGGCAACATTGCAATCATGCCTGCAATGAAATTTTTTGCAAAATGTTTAATCATAAATATACCTTTCTAATGCTTAAGCGAGCGTAGGGTGGCTTAAATGTTGAATGTAGCGAGCGTAGGGCGGGTAGCAAACCCACCTTTTTCTAATGAAGATGATCATTTTGATTGCGGTTGGTTTATCTACTCACCCTACGCTCGCTCATAACCCCTCATGGGGATTCGTAACCAATAATTTGCGCAATCCCATATCCAGTGTTGACTTTCTCATAACCCCTCATGGGGATTCGTAACGAGAGACGATGAAATACGCTGCCCCCATCGCCAAGGACTCATAACCCCTCATGGGGATTCGTAACGGTACAAGCGACTCAATCCTAGCAGCTATTTCAAATCTCATAACCCCTCATGGGGATTCGTAACCAGGTCCGCCGATTGCCTCTGCTATTAAAAACTTCTCATAACCCCTCATGGGGATTCGTAACTTGGATCTCCTTAGCCTTCATTCCCGTCATCCCAACTCATAACCCCTCATGGGGATTCGTAACTTTTCTCATCAAAGAGGGGACAATTAATTGGAACTTGCTCATAACCCCTCATGGGGATTCGTAACTAATCGTTGTTTACAACCGTCCCGATGACAAAATCTTCTCATAACCCCTCATGGGGATTCGTAACGAACCTGTTCCCGCGTCGTGTTGTACGCAATATTTCTCATAACCCCTCATGGGGATTCGTAACAAGAGTAGAAGTCCTTGCCCGTTCTGAAAAATTTAAACTCATAACCCCTCATGGGGATTCGTAACCTTCTTTTCTCAAGCCCGCAAATTGTGCGCCTAACCTCATAACCCCTCATGGGGATTCGTAACTAATATATGCTATCAAAAATGAAAGCGCACTGAATACCTCATAACCCCTCATGGGGATTCGTAACTTGAATAAACCAAGACTGGATTGGATGTATTTTTGCTCATAACCCCTCATGGGGATTCGTAACATATCTTTAAAATCGTCTCGTAACCCGCGTCTTCACTCCTCATAACCCCTCATGGGGATTCGTAACCTGAGATGCTCCGCAAACTTGACACGAAGAGGGCGATACTCATAACCCCTCATGGGGATTCGTAACTTTCCGATTGGTTAAAGCAAGCATCTGAAATCAAGCCCTCATAACCCCTCATGGGGATTCGTAACGATAGTTATGGGGCGAGTCTAAAAAATGGCTTGTACACTCATAACCCCTCATGGGGATTCGTAACAAGTTATTTTCCCAAAGTGGCATTACCGTATCTGTTCTCATAACCCCTCATGGGGATTCGTAACTTTTGAAGAAGGGCAAAAAAAACATGCACTTTTCCCAGCTCATAACCCCTCATGGGGATTCGTAACCCCGTTAAGCATTATTTTCAACAACATCGGCGAATCCTCATAACCCCTCATGGGGATTCGTAACGCGATTTTCAATGAGCACCAAAAAGAGGACGCGCTATTCTCATAACCCCTCATGGGGATTCGTAACCTTTGATTGCGACACATCAAGCGCGTTCTCAGCTCTCATAACCCCTCATGGGGATTCGTAACTGTTTTTAGAGTCCCCATCTACTGACAATAGCGTTTCTCATAACCCCTCATGGGGATTCGTAACATGGACGCTGATATGGACCAATTCACGCTCGATCACTCATAACCCCTCATGGGGATTCGTAACGACAGCTTGTTCGCAGCGTCCCTTGTTAGTGAAACGCCTCATAACCCCTCATGGGGATTCGTAACAAAAATTTTGTTGATGTTCATAATCTGAAATCAATTCTCATAACCCCTCATGGGGATTCGTAACTCACAAGCCTGATTGACATTACTCATAAAGCGGATTTCTCATAACCCCTCATGGGGATTCGTAACGAGGAACTGACTGATTTAATCAAAAAGTCCAGCGTCGTCTCATAACCCCTCATGGGGATTCGTAACCAGATATAAGAAAACCATTTTGGATGCGGGGACCAGGACTCATAACCCCTCATGGGGATTCGTAACCCGCTAACCATTCCTTAGCCACCCCTTCCATGTCTGTACTCATAACCCCTCATGGGGATTCGTAACCCCTCTATTCATACCATTTTTTACAACTATCACCTCCTTCATAATCAAAAAAATCGCTGCAAACCCATATCAATAAACTTCGATTCCCAGTACAATTTACTTCAGTGACGATAGTAGTTAAACCACTACAAAAAGTTGGTGAATTATTATAACACTTCAAAATCACTTTTGTGACTCTTTGAGGTTTCACGCTTGACTTCTCCTTTACCGGAGTCATCTTTAGTTAAATGGACAACATTAATATTATGGCGATTCTTGCTAGTAATTTCAACCACCCGATCACCAGGAATCATCAATTGACTGAGGCGCGACCGTAATTTAATGGCTTGTGCCTCAGTTAAGTCTCCTGAAAAAACGGAATATTGAGTATGACTCAGATAGCGGCGCAGTAATTTTTTGAACTTATCTGTTCGTTTTGCTTCAACATCATACATCATGAGCATATACATGTCAAATTTTCCTTTTGAAAGATTGATACTCTGCCACTTTTAATAAGTGTCGCTCAATTTTTAAAGCTTCCTGATAAAGCCATTCACGGAAACTGTGTTCCTGATATTGTTCTTCTAAGCGCGTGGCAAATTGTTCGGCGACATTGCGCCGCCCGGTTTCCGTTAATAAACAGACTCCCTCTTTTTGATCAAACCAACTATCATCTAGCATGTTTTTGCGAACCAATTTAAAAATAAGTCCATCGCTTAAAATCGGCTTAAAGGGTTCGGATAAATCTAGGCTGAGCGATGAACGCCCACTACTAGGCGCGTGTAGAAAGCTTAAACTTTCATCCAAATGCGTCTTGAAAGTTTCATGGCGCGTGACGGTATAAACCAACTGATTCAGAAAAGAAATCAGGCAATTGATGGGATTATTCGGTGGGCGGCGTACTCGTTATACTCTGGAATCAACGTGTGTCCAATTCTGTATCATCACCAATAACTAATCCTGTCCATTGCACTAATTCCATCGCCGCTTGCATAGATTGAGGAAATCCAAAGTCTTTATCCCAGGCTAGACTGTTTTGCCGTTGTTCTTCCAATTTAGCACACCAACGATTGACGATTTGATAATCGTTTTTTAATTCTATAGGTATCATTGTATTGGGTAAATAAAAAGAGCGTGTTTTGGGAATGTAGCGATTTTTGTCTAAAAAATAATCCTCCAATTTGCCAGCAATACGGATTTCTTGTATACCATCTTTGCCATAAATCATGGGAAACCGCTCAACAATGTCGGTAGCTCGTTGCAATAAATGTTGGGGAACTGTGAAGTATTGCCCTTCGCCGTCAATGATTCTGATGCGGGGCTCTATATCTCGAAGCGTGATAGTTTCCTGTTCAAAGCGTTGACACCAAGATTCTACTGCTTCTTTAAATCGATCACTGGTTGCCATTTTTCGGACTTCGTACAATTGACGAGAAATCACTTGGGCAACTTTGGGGCGGTAACGTTTTAAGTGAGTTTGACGATAACGGTTACTCGTAAAATGGTTCATAATAACGTGCCAATATAAGCCAGCCGTATAAACGGCGCGATTGGATAATCGTGCATAATATTTGGCTTGGTTTTGAGTGCCATCTTTGAAGCGTTTGGCGACAGTTTGACAGAGTATATCTGTTAAACTATTGATTTTTAAGCGTTTTTTATCGTTTTTAATGTACCAAGCCCATAATTCTCGTAACCAAGGTTTGTTATCGGCAAAGGCTTCATCAAAACGCATGAAAACTTGCCCTTGATAGTTGCCACGCGCTACTCGCCCATAGCGTTGTAAAAAGTTCATGGCTTCAAAGCCCGGTTCTATTAATAATAAATCGGCTTTAAATGTGACACCCATTTCGACGCTGGAAGTGGTGATTAATAGATCAAAATCTAATGGATTTTGATTGCGCCCAACGGTAAAGCGTCCAATTTTTTTCAGATCAGCCCGACTGTCATCAATGCTGTTAATCAATAAACCATTTTCGGGTGCAATGCCTGCTGCTAATACGGCTTGTTCTAATTCATTGATTTGCCGTTGTAAATCTTCTAATTTATTGTAAATGACAACGGTTTGTCGCCCTTTAGCGATTTGGGTTCGTATCGCGTCGGTCTGCTGATGCATTAATGCTGGCAAACTATCAATATTGGCTAATTGCAATTGTACATCACCATGAATAATTCGCCCAGTAGAGCCAGTTTTTTCAGAAAGTGATTCAATAAGGGTTTCTTCAATATCCAATTTTTTTAGCACTGGCATGATGTTGATAGGCGTTGCTGATAGAAAGCTGATTTTAGCACGAACCTTTTTACCGTCTTGCCATAAAGCCGCCGCTAATTTGGCAAATATTGCTGCCAGTCCAAATCCCCTGGCTTGAATCGTGTGAAATTCATCAAAGACGATGTGATCAAAGGCATTCAAGAAATGGAAAATACCGACATCGGTTTGCCCATTGCTACGGAATTTGACATCTCGAAGTAAAATATAATTCACCGATTCAGGTACCGCGATAATCATTTCACCGCCTTCTCGCGTTTCATCTAATTTAAAAAGTTCTCGCACCCGATGGACACCAATTTTAGTGATTCCTTCATCGCGCAATTTTTGGGTACCATCGGAACTCCACAAGGAAACTTTGTTCTGGGCTTTCTGCTTATCCCAACCGGCACCGCCTTCGGATTCAGATTTTACCAAATCATCTAATAAGCCCCGAATCAGATTTTGGGCTAATCGTTTCGTGGGTACGATGAATAACACGCGGTGTTCATATTTAATCATGCCCTGTTGGAAAGCGAAGCTTTTGCCAGCACCAGTAGGCGCATCAGCAATGCGAACGGGTTTCTCACAAGTCAATAATTGATTTTGTAACCAGGATAATCCGTCATTTGTGACGCTTTCTACACCGTGAGCGGCGATGGTTATTGCCATTTTATGATCTCCGATTTAGCTTCTTTCAAAGAATAAGCGGGCGATAATTGCAAATTGTGTAAATAATATCGTTCTACCCGTAATTCATTGCCAAAGAGTGCGGATGTCGCTGCATTTAGGCGCACTGGTATTTTAGTGTCCGTTTTTTCTAACAATACCATTCCGTTACGGTGTAAACCTATCCTGATGACTAATTTTTCTTGTTCCTTAAAGGGGTTAAAATGATTGAGGCTGAAAATCGCTCCTGTAAAAATGTGCCCTTCAGGTACTTCTTGAGTGTGAAAAAAATCCTTTAGGTTGCCCCGTTTCACCACACTTTGTATTTTGGGTGGAAAGCCGCCTTCTTCAGTTAAGTTTAGGCGGCGAATCAGGGGAGCTAACAAACGTGGCTTGTCTGTCGTGAACACTGATGTGCGATAAGGCATGGCTTTGAGATGACGATAATAATCTTTGTTGGGAAGCGCGACACTGGCTTGTAATATCCCCAATGTCGCTGCTAAACCAAACGCAATCGCCCTATCACTGATAAGCACTGGCAAAGTGGCACTGCCCCCTTGTACCATAAGACTATGATAAGCAAAGGGGGTTAAAGTCGTGGCACGAATACCTATTGCGTTGATTTTCATGCTATTTTCCTTTGAACCATTGATCAAAAAACGTGGCAACTTTAGCGGCGGCTTGTTGATAATTGGTTTCCATGCTTTGATAATCTGATTCAAAGCGTTGCATCAGTTCGTCTTGATGGGCGCGTGCTTCTTTGGCTGTCATCGCCACTTCATGAGCGTTGCCCAAGATTTCATGTAAACGACTGGTTAAGGTTTCGACATTTTTAAACAGCGGCTCTTCCCAATTATTTTTCGCCCTGTTAGCCAAAGTTCGCACGATTTGATAGGGTGAAGTTTGCGGTTGTTCAAAACGCCCTCCGTAAATACCAGCAACATGCGTCTGAATATTGATGCCAGTGACAGAGGTTTGCCCACCATAAGTGCCGGCAATACCTATACTCAACAATAAGTGATCCAAACCCATTTGAGGTAATAATTTGCCGCGAGTGGATAATACTTGTACTAGCAAGGTGCCGGGTTTAACAAAGTGGCGATTAAATAAATTGTCGCTGTTTTTCTTCTTTTCAGGTTCAAATAAAGAACCGTCTTCAAACGCCCGATTATGAAATGTGGCATCGACACATAAGTGTTTTGGCAATATGCTGAGCGCGTCGGAATAGTTTACCCCTGCTTTGACGGGCAATACGTTGCTATCCCACACCGTCGAGTCTCCAAAGACGAGACTATTCAAATCGAAACCGTCTGATGGCTTCATTTTTTTCGTCAGGATAATTTTGTTTTGTGGCATCTTACCCCCGGCTTTAAAAATCCGCAGAATTTGTAAACCGCGCCCTCGCTCAGGATATTTAAACTTGTTAGGTACTGCCCGAACGTAGGCTTCGCTGTTGTTATCATCCAGATTAATGTCAATGTCGGTGATTTCTTCTTCGGAGTTACGAAATACCACGGGTGCGATGGCTTCTCGAATTAAGACGATACTGACACTGCCGAGATTTTTCAATGCGGGTTGAACGTATTCTTTCTTTTCACCTTGGCAGGTGGAAAACAGTTTATCAATGTTGCCCAAAAATGGGGTAAAACGATTCATAAGGTTTATCCTTTTGATATTAAGTTTGTGTCAATGTCTGAATCAGAATTGACAGAATAAGTATTTATACTCTGGACGTTCAAGTTTTCTTTTTAGAAAGCGACAGTCTAAAATCCGAAAACTTGACAGTTTGAAGTATATTCTGAAAATTCTCAAATTCTGTCAATTCTGATTCAGACAGTTGGATGACTCTCTTTCCACAATTCTATGTGTCTGTGAACAAACGCCATCCGATAAATACTGCCAAACACCCGCAACGTACTATGGCTAGGCATTTTACCCTTCATCACTTTCAGCCAGACTTCGTTCACAAATTGTTTTGCAAATGTCATGCACATTTCAAGTTGCTTGGTTTTACTTTTATCGTATTTGGCTTTGTCTTTTAAGCCATTTTCCAATTCACCGGCGACCGCATAAATCAATGATTCTGGTGCATCTTGGGGTACTGGGGCTTTACGAAGTGCAGCCATTGTGTCTAAACATAAGCTAAAAACTTTCATTTGTTCTCTATTAGAGTCATTTGCACCAACATATTTCTGAATATCTGTCGCCGCTTTGCCAAGCTCAACAAGAGCTTTATCGGATGTGGTCATATTTGCCTCACTATAATTAATGTATTCATGGTAGAAACGTTTTTTAGCCGCTTTCACCGCTGCCGAGGGTTGCCCCTCTTTGCTTAACACGCACCATGCTAAACATAAGGCACCAAAACGAGTGTCGTTACTGACATAACGGTTAAGCACTTCATAACCTAAATTGTTATGCTCTAAAATGGTTTGGGCTAATTCAACTTGCTTAATGGCATGAGGAATTTTTTCTAAGCGTAACGCATTGCTACCAATAAGCTTTTTCAATAACGACGGCATGGCATCATAATAGAAAAATTCACCTTGCGTGGTTGGCAAACCCCGAAAAACGTGAAAAGGACGACCAGTACGACGGACAGCTGTTAATAGCAAACGCAGTTGATTGACTTGATCTTTCGTTTTTTCTGATAAACGTTCTAATTTTGCCAGTCGTAATCGTCCTTGATAAATTTCTGGACCATATAATACCGTGCCTTTTTTGACTTCAAGCCGACTGAGATCAAATAAAGACAGGGCAGAGCCATTTTTATTGAGCTGCAAACCTCCAAATAATCCTACCGTTGTCGGTGAATAAATTAACGTTGCAACCCCGTCTTTATTTCCTTTCCCAATTTCATGGCGAATTTTATGTTCTGCCATAGTCACTGGACTGATGACAGTATGAGGTTTATCAGAAGTCAGTAATTCAGGGCGATTATCTCTCCCGGAAAATGCCGAGATTTTGACACCTAATAAACCACTCGCTTGGTTAATCGGATTTTTAAATTCAGTTGGCTCATCTGTAAATAAACAACGCCCTAACGCTTTTTCATCTTCAGCTACGACGCGCTGCTGTGTGAGCAAATAGCGAAAATGTGTTTCTACTTGTTGCGCGATTTTGGCTCCTTCTCCCATTTTCAGAAAGTTTCTGAAACCCGTTTGCTCTTCAGAACCTTCTAACCAGCGTTGGAGTAAACCCTCT